>DATJQN010000136.1:0-5091 GCA_035505775.1 Rectinemataceae bacterium
CGCGGCCTCATGACCATGGCGCCGCTGACGGACGATGAAGCCGTCATCCGGTCCTCCTTCCGCCGCCTGCGCTCGGCATTCGAGCGCCTCAGGGAAGAGTTCGTGGCTCCCGATTTCAACGTCCTCTCGATGGGCATGAGCGGGGACTTCGAGACCGCCATCGAGGAAGGATCGACCCTCGTCAGGCTCGGTACCGCGATTTTCGGGGAGCGACAGCCGTGAAGCGGGTCGGAGTCCTCCTTGTCCTTGTCCTGAGCGTCGGAGCCTCCGCGCTCATGGGCCAGGAGAGTTCAGACTCCGCCGCGGCGAGCTCAAGCCCAGCCTCGCCTGCCCCCGCTGCGCCGTCGTCTGCAGCGGCGCCAGCGGCAATGCCTCTGCCGGCGAGCTCCTCGACGCCGGAATACAAGCCCGAGAATCCCTGGCGACGCTTCGAGATCGTCTCCCTGGGGGCCTTCCCCATCTCGCTGTTTTACGTCGGCTTCGCCTCGGACATCGGAAGCTATGTTGGTTCGAACTTCGATTACCGCTATGCGCCCTGGCCCTTCCAGAGCGCGGCCTCGATTCTCCCGACAGACTCGCAGCGGCTGATCAGGCTGGGCACGGCCGCCGCGCTCTCGCTGGTCATCGGCGGGATCGACGCGATCATCCACGCGCACAAGATGCGCGCCAAGGAACAGAAGCCTCCGGCCGAAAGCATCCAACTTGACAGCGCTGGGGCCGGGGACTAGTATTCACTGCCGTGGTGACGTCCAAGACCATGACCCTCGTCCTGTTTGAGGACGGGCACGCCGAGAGCGAGCGCGTTGGGCGTGCCATAGCCGAGCGGCTCGATGTCGCCCGTTATGACGTGCGGGTCTGCGGCGCCTCGGCGCTCACAGTTTCGGATCTCCTGGCCTCCACGTTGTATTTCTTCGGGGCCGAAACTCCCGAGGCGCCCGCCTATGCGGAGTTGGCTCGCATTCTCAAGGGCATAAACCTGGCCGGGAGAAGGGCGGCCTTTTATGGCGCGAGCGGCGCCGCCGTGGCCTGGCTCCGCGCCCTGTGCGCGGACAGCGAGCTGACCGCTGCCCACGGCGATCTCGTCGGCCGGCATCCGGAGAACAGCACCCTCACGGCATGGCTTCGTGCCATCGCGCCGTGAACAGCACGAGGTACCGCATGGCAGAAGGCTTCAATCTCGACGACGCGATACGGAAGATTCCGGGCTTCCCCAAGGAAGGCATCCTCTTCTATGACATCACGAGCGTACTCACGAATCCCGACGCCTTCCGGTACTGCGTGGATTCCATGCTCAAGCTCTATCGGGGAGAGCGCCTCGACGCCGTGGCCGCCATCGAATCCCGCGGCTTCCTGTTCGCCGCGCCCTTCTGCGATCGCCTCGGTCTCCCCCTCCTCCTCGTGCGCAAGAAAGGCAAGCTCCCCGGAAAGACGATAGGCGCCACCTACGAGCTCGAGTACGGTCAGGCCGAGATCGAGATGCACGTGGACGACATCCCTCGGGGCGGCCGCGTCCTCATCGTGGACGATCTCATTGCCACGGGGGGGACGGTCAAGGCGGCGGCCGAGCTCCTTCAGAGGGGCGGGGCCGCGGCGGTCGGCGTCTTCTCCGTCATTGGCCTGCCCTATCTCGAGTACGAAAAGACGCTCGGCAGTCTTCCCGTCAGGACGCTGATAGAGTACTTCGGCGAATGACCGGACATCCGACGCGTCCGACATCGAGCCGCGACCTTCGCGCCGCCCTGCCGGCGCGGCCCAGAATATCATAGAGGAGTTTGCAATGGTTCAGGCCCTGGCGAGGAATCCCGCATGGAAGGGGCGCCGCGGCCCCCTGGTGCTCGTGATCATGGATGGCGTCGGCTACGGCAGGTACGCGGAAGGCGACGCCGTCGCGGACGCGAAGATGTGGCACTTCCGCTCGATGGAGTCGCTCTCGCCGCATACGGCGATGAAAGCCCATGGCACCGCCGTGGGATTGCCCTCGGACGATGACATGGGCAACTCCGAGGTCGGGCACAACGCGATCGGTTGCGGACGCGTCTTCGCCCAGGGCGCCAAGCTCGTCTCCACGTCCATCGAGACGGGTGCCATGTTCCAGGGCGCCACCTGGAAAAAGCTCACGGCACAGGTCGTCCCCTCCGGCCGGGGCGGCGACGGGAGCCCCCGGTGCCTCCACTTCATCGGGCTCTTTTCCGACGGCAATGTGCATTCCCACATCGATCATCTCAGGGCCATGATCAGACAGGCGGTCACGGAGGGGGTCCGGAAGATCCGCGTCCACATCCTGCTCGACGGCCGCGATGTCGGCGAACAGAGCGCCCTCGATTACGTGAATCCTTTCGAGGATTTTCTTAAGACCATGCGGGAGGCCGGCGCGGACTGCCGAATCGCCTCCGGCGGCGGACGCCAGTACATCACCATGGACCGCTATGGCGCGGACTGGGAACAGGTGCACCGGGGCTGGGACTGCCATGTCCATGGTGTGGGCAGGCAGTTCGCAAGCGCCAGCGAGGCCATAGAGACGTACCGAGCCGAACAGCCGAACCTCATTGACCAGGACATGCACGAGTTCGTGATCACGGAGAGCGGAAGGCCGGTAGGCACCATCGAGGACGGGGACTCGGTCGTCTACTTCAATTTCCGCGGTGACCGCGCGCTCGAGATAACGGCCGCCTTCGAAGAGGATGACTTCGACAAGTTCGACCGCGGGCGGCGCCCGCGGGTCGAGTACGCCGGCATGATGGAGTACGACGGCGACGCCCATGTGCCGCGCCAGTATATCGTCGAGCCTCCCTCGATCGACCGTACGCTGGGCGAGTACCTCGTGGCGACCGGGGTACCGCTGCTCGCCATTTCCGAGACCCAGAAGTACGGGCATGTGACCTACTTCTTCAACGGCAACCGGACGGGCAAGTATTCCGAACAGCTCGAGGACTATGTCGAGGTCGGATCGGACCGCGTTCCCTTCGAGCAGCGTCCCTGGATGAAATGCGCCGAGATCACGGATCGGGTCATCGCGGCCATCGAATCCGGCACATACAAGTTCATCCGCCTCAATTACCCGAACGGTGACATGGTCGGACATACCGGGGTGTATCAGGCTGTCGTCGCCGGAATGGAGGCCATGGACCTCCAGCTGGGCCGGTTGCGCGCGGCCGTGGACCGCGCCGGAGGCACCATGATCCTCACCGCCGATCACGGCAATTCCGACGACATGTTCGAGCACGACAAGAAGAGCGGCGCCGTGCTGCGCAAGGCCGACGGCTCCCCCAGGGCCAAGACGAGTCACTCGCTCAATCCCGTGCCCTGCGTCATTTACGACCCCGAAGGCAAGGGCGAGTACGGGCCGGCACTTCGTGAAGGCCTCGGAATCTCGAGTCTGGCGGCGACCTGCATCGAGCTTCTGGGCTACCGGGCGCCCGGGGACTACGATCCCTCGGTTCTCGCCTTCAAGGCTTGATGATCGGGAGGTGCAGATGATCGAGGTCGAGCTCAAGGCGCACCTGCGTGATCGGAGGGCCACGGAGTCCCGTGTCGCGGCCTTCGCCCGATACCTGGGTCCCGTGGACAAGTTCGATTCCTACTGGCACGGACCCGATTGGCGGCTCCAGCGCGGCACCAAGGGCTTCAGGATACGGTCCGAGGACGGGACCAACCTCGTGACCTTCAAGACCAAACGCAGCGAAAGCGGCATCGAGATCAATCGCGAACGGGAGTTCGGGATCTCCGACCCCGAGGTATTCGTCGAGTTCTGCCTCCGACTCGGCTGCGAGCCCTTCTACACGAAGCGCAAGCGCGGTTCCCGCTACGGCTACGATCCCTCCTCCGCCGACAGCTCCTCCGGGGTCCCGGCGGGGCAGGGTGGCCAGGTAGGCACCGGCGCCGCCACCATCGAGATACTCGAGGTCGAGGATCTTGGCGACTTCATCGAAATCGAGATCCTCCTGGAAGAGGAGGAACCCTCCGCGGTCGCGCTGGCTCAGGGTGAGATCCGGGGGCTTCTCTCCCGGGCAGGTGTTTCCGAATCCAACCTCGAGCCGCGCTTCTATTCGGAACTCCTTATGGCCGCAGGGAAGGTCCCCCGGCCCTGATTTTGGAGCGCCGTCACCGGAGTGACGAGGCGAGCGCATGAAGTTCTTCGCTGCGCTGCGACAACTTGTCGGACTCTTCTTTCCGCGGATGCGAGTCGAGGGCTTCGAGCAGTCCATGCGCTCCGCGTCGGTCTTCGTGTGCAACCATGCCGACTCCTTCGGCCCCCTCGCGATGATGCTGCGATTCCCCGCCAGGCTCCATCCCTGGGTCACGAGCGTCGTGATGGAACGGGGCAGCTGCGCGGCCTACGTTGAGGCGGACTTCGTCTGGAAGGAGCTCCACATCCGTCGGCCGCTCAGTCGTGTCATCGCCCTGCTCATCGAGCGGGTCTGCGTGCCCATGATGCGGTATCTGGAGGCTGTGCCGGTCTACCGGCACAGTCGACGGATACTCGATACTTTCGAGCTCAGCCGGCGCTTTCTCGATCTCGGAGACTCCCTGCTCATCTTCCCCGAGCTCATGGGCGAACCCCTCAACGACCTGATCAACAGGCTGGACAACGGCTTCCTCGAGGTGATTCGCAGGGCATATCTCGAAGGCGGACTTCGCGCGGGCATCTATCCCGTGTACATCGACAAGGCACGGAGGCGCATCGTCGTCGGCAGAAGACAGGAGTACTATCCCGAGCGCCCGTTCAGGGAAGAGCGGACGCGCATCGGCCGGGAACTCGAGGCCGAACTCAGCCGGCTCGCGGCCGCGGGACCGTTCGCCGCTGGGCTGAGCGTCGCCTCAGACTTCGCCTCCGGCGCCGCCACCAGCGCCGCCTCCGGCGCCGCCACCAGCGGCGAGGTCGGCGAGGACCTTCCGCGAAAACTCGGAGATCTTTGAAGCCTTGACCGACTCCGAATCGGACTGGGCAATCGCCGCAAATGCTGCCATGGGACCGAACTCGCGCTCGAACTTGAGGCGGAAGCGCTCGAGCGGGCTGCCATAGTAGGAGACGAGCACCGATATCGCCCTGCCTCTGAGCTCCTCCGTATGGGCACGGAGCCAGGTACGCAG
>DATJQN010000137.1:0-9066 GCA_035505775.1 Rectinemataceae bacterium
GCCGAAGTCACGAGTCTCAATGCCGAGCTGAGCCTTCGCCCGGGAATGACCCTCGACGAACTCAAGCGCGAACTCCTCGCCTACGAAAAGCGCCGGTTCTACGAACGCACCGAGTTCGGCGCCCTGACGGGAAATCAGCACCTCGACTTCTCCAGTCCCGGACGCTACGACGTCGTTCTCGAGCACATTCTCGTCCACAAGTACTACGTCAACCAAAGCATGACGGGCGAACTGAGCTTCAGGGATGCGCTTTTTTCCTGGCATGAGAATGTCTACCGCCCCATCGTGCTCGCGATCGAGGAGGAAGGCCTTCTGGCGCGATTCCCCGGCCGAACCACCTCCGATCTCTACGTCTTCATCGTCCAGCACTGGGACGAGCTGAAGCGCAAGTACGGACTGGCCTTCCCGCTCTCGGAGGCTGCGCGGGACTATTCGAAGCGCTTTGGCAGGGGGCCCGGCTCACGCATCAGGGACAGGGTGCATGCGGTCGGCGGCTCCATGCGGGCCCTCGTAAAGGAAATCCTCGGCCGCCAGTAACCAGGAGAAGGGGCTGTTGTTCTCTAGGTGTACGGGACTTGAAGGACGACAATTCCCGTCTCCCCTTCCTTCGTTGTGCGGCTTCGCTCCCGGGGTCCTCCTCCTTCCCCGGGAGCACTTTTTTGCCTTCGGCAGAGGGCTTTCCGGTCAATTGACACGAAGGTTCGCTTTGGCTATCTTCCTCCGGAGGAGAAGGAGTCATCCATGGCACAGATTTCCAAGAACGCCCGAACATCCAGCTCCACCCAGCGATTCTTCTGCCCCTGTGGCGGCGAAGTGAAGATGAAGACCCTCTTCGAGAACGGCAGGGTCCGGAATCTCGCTGAGTGCGAGAAATGCAAGCGGACGGAGCGTCGTCCCCGCGATTTCGTGTAATACCCGGGCGGGCCGCCTCAGAGCTGCGGCCGCGACGTATCCAAGCGACTAAGGGCTGCCTGCGGGCGGCCCTTTTTTTTCGGAAGATCGCCTTCCTATGGGACTCCTGCCTCAGGGGACCGGGCTCGGGGCGTCTCGCATGGCGGACACTTCCTCGGCCACGAGGCGCCGCGCGGTCTCAAGGCATTCGTGGATTGCCTTCTTGCCGCGCGGCGGGGAAAGTACGGCGAGAATACGGACGCGGTACCGGGTTCCGCGCAGATTTCTGAGGAGCGTTCCCAGGCTCGATATCCTCCAGCCACCCTCGATGGCCACCACGACCACCGGAAGCGGGTCAGTCTCAAGCATTCTCCGGAAACCCGCCGTGAAGAACTCGCCCACGCGGCCGTCGCGGGAGCGGGTTCCTTCGGGGAAGATCGCCGGGCAGGTGCCGTCACGGCGGCAGCGGCGAGCGAAACGCATGAGACCGTTCATGGCCTGGACGGCATCGCCCCGACGCCGTATCAGGGCCTGCCCCTGGGCGCGGAGCATCAGTGATACGAGCGGGAGGGCGACGCCCAGCTCGTGCTTGGCCACGAAGCGCAGCCGAATGGGTGCCAGGAGATGGATCAGGATGGGGATATCCATCAGGCTCTGATGATTGGCCACCAGCAGAAAACGCGGGGGCAGGCCTTCGATCGTCCGATTCTCGAACTCGAGCGTGAATGCCCCGTAGGTCTTGAAGAGCGCGACAATTCGACGGACAGTCCTCCATGCATACTCCTGGAGGATGTCCTGCCGCCGCCGCCGATGAACGACCAGCTCGATTCTCAGCAGCACGTCGTAGAGCATGAAGAACAGTACAATGGCGACCACGATGAGGGCGTTAAGCACGGCGATATCCCATAATTCTTTTTTATACTACGGAATCCGTCACATGGGAAGGCGCTCGAGTATTGACAACAGTCGGGCCTTCTGGTACCCTTCAACACCAGTCAACGATCCGGAACCGTCCGGTTTCGACATAATTCTCGCTGCCCACTAGGGAGGGAAGATCCTTTGGCCCAGACGAATAAATCGGCGGAGAAGCGCCAGCGACAGAACGAGAAGCGCAGACTTCGGAACAAGATGGAAAAGACCGCAATCCGAAGCAGCGCAAAAAAGATAGTCACCGCTGCCCAGAGCAAGGACAAGGCTGCCGCCGAAGCCGCGCTCAAGGAAATGATCAAGAAGATCGACACGGCTGCCCGCAAGGGAATCGTGAAGAAAAACAGCGCCGCACGCAAAAAGTCACGGATGCAGCGCCTCGTAAACACCCTAGCCGTCTGAACCATAGGCGCCGAGTGCCCAACCGGGCCTTACTCGGCGCCAGAGCCCTCTCGCCCGGAGAACAGAATATGGCCGGAAAAGTGACGAAGGCTGAGCTCATCGAAGCGCTCCACGAGGGTAGGACACTCAATCGCAAGGAAATTCACGGTCTCATTGACGCTCTCTTCGAAGAGATCAAGACCGCGATTCTATCAGGGAAAACCGTCGAGCTGCGGGGCTTCGGGACCTTCGAGGTCAAGCTTCGAAAGGGCCGGAAACGCGCACGCAACCCCAAGACCGGAGCCATTGTCTCGGTGGAGGATCACGGCGTAGCCTCCTTCCGCCCCGGCCGTGAGCTCAAGAAGGCCGCCTGGACGGTCAATCCCCGGGGCGCTGCATCCGAAACCGAGGACTGACCCTCGGCGTGACGCCCGATGCGCCGGGGCCCCTCCCGGACGGGAGGGGCTTCGCATTGACAATGGCCGGTCGCTGTGTGACAATAACGCAACGCGCCCCCGATGCATGGCATCGTCGGCAGCATCGCCCAAACGGATGAGCGCAATGGACAGCAAGAAACGTATACTCCTGGTCGACGACGAACAAATCAATCTCGAATTCTTCGAAGTAATGCTCACCAAGCTCGGTTTCGAGGTGGAAAAGGCCGACAACGGCAACGACGCACTCGAGATGGTCAAGCGGTGGAAGCCCGATCTGGTCATCCTTGACAACGTCATGCCCAAGCTCTCCGGCTGGGAAGTCACCCGCATCATCAAGACGAGCGAGGAGTTCAAGGACTTTGCCGAAGTGCCCATCATCATGTTCTCCGCGATGGACGACGTGAA
The DNA here is from genome assembly GCA_035505775.1 of Rectinemataceae bacterium. Classification (GTDB taxonomy): domain Bacteria; phylum Spirochaetota; class Spirochaetia; order Treponematales; family Rectinemataceae; genus JAJXZP01. Next base: position 3,042 of record DATJQN010000137.1, read on the forward strand.
GGACAAGGTCGAGGGACTCGAACTCGGCGCCGATGACTACATCACCAAGCCCTTCAATTTCAGCGAGGTGCTGGCCCGCATCCGCGCAGTGCTCAGGACGAGGGAGCTCATCCACCAGATCGAGCACCGGGAAGCGCGCATCCGGGTGGCAGAAGAGATCGCCGACCGCGTTCTCGGCTTTGCGAACGGGCTGCGGGAGCCTTTCGCCCACATTGCCCGGGAGGCGACCGCACTCGAGCCGGAATGCGGGGACGCCCGCCCGTTTGTGCAGCGTGTCCGCAGCGAAACCAAAAGAGCGCTCGACAAACTTGACGAATTGGACCAGGCCGTAGCATCCTTGACAGCAGAGGCCGAGAGTCTCAAGGACGCCGAGACAGCCTTGCCGACAATCAAGACGAAGTACCGTGGGCATGCACCGGCATAGGCACGAGCATCCGCGACGGTGAGCGACCGTCGGTGATCTCATCCACCGCCTTCAACGGGAGGCCGTCATGATCAGTGAGGACAAGCGCAAGGTTCTGGATCTCTTCGCCCAGGGGCGCAAGCTCTACAAGCTCATGCAGTTTCAGGAAGCCAAGAAATACTTCGGCGAAGCCCTCAAGATAGACAGCAAGGATGGACCATCCATCGTATACTGGCAGCGATGCGACCACTACACGCAGAATCCCCCGCCTGAGGACTGGGATGGAGTGTTCGTATTCAAGACCAAGTGAGAGGTTCTGAATCCAGATGCCCAAATCCAAGAAGGACGATTCCACTCCGCTCATAGCCACGACCCTCGGGAAAGAGACGAGCTTCACGGGAACGCTGCGATTCAAGGATTCCCTGAGAATCCGCGGCAATTTCGAGGGCGAGATCGACGCCATGGGCAGACTGGTGATCGACGCCGATGCAACGGTGAGCGCCCGAAGGATACGTGCCACCAGCGTGGTCGTCGGGGGCACGGTCCGCGGCGATATTGAAGCGGCCGATCGGCTGGAACTGCTCCCGAGCGCGAAAGTCTTCGGCAACATCAGAACGGCAAAACTGAGGATCGCCGACGGCGTCATCTTCGAGGGAACCTGCGAAATGATACGCGATCCCGCCGCCTTCAATCCCTTCGCCGCACAAGGCGACGACTGAGGCAGCGAGTGGGCCAGCCATGAGGAGCGGAGAGCCGGAAACCTGCGCCGCGTCCCTCATCACCCTGCTCAAGGAGCGCGGACTGGTCCTGGCGACCGCTGAGTCCTGCACCGGCGGAATGGTCGCATCCCTGCTTACGGACATCGCCGGCTCTTCCGCCGTCTTCTGGGGCGGTGTCATTGTCTACTCCGACGAGAGCAAGCGGCGTCTGCTCGGCGTCGACCGGAAGCTGATCGAGTCGCGCGGGGCCGTCTCCCTGGAAGTGGCTCGGGCCATGGCCGAGGGAATACTGAAGGTGAGCGGGGCGGACTTCAGTCTCGCGATCACGGGGATAGCCGGGCCGGCCGGCGCCACGCCCGAAAAGCCTGTCGGTTTCGTCTGCTTCGCCTGGGCCGACAGAAACGCGGAGTCCATCACGGAATCGCGGCAGTTCGAGGGAGATCGTGCCGCAATCAGGGCGGCGGCAGCAGCCCACGCCCTCAGCCGCGCTGCCGAGTTCGCAATCGGCGTCCCTGGCGTCGCCAGGGACACGACGGTCGATATTGACAAGCCCATGGGGCCGGTCTATAGTGACCGATAGAGCGTCGAGACGAGCGGTGGGTCAAGTCCCGCCTGCCCCGTGCGGTGCAACCAGCCACCCCGTTCCGGGGAGCCCTTCTGCCGCCCAGGCATCGACGCATTAATCCCGACATACATCGGATCTTCAACGAGGAGCGGGCGCTGCCCCGCTGCAAACAACACATGAACAATTCTGAGAACGGCACGGAGAGACCCATGGCTATAATTCGCAAGCGCAGGCCAGTCGATCACGGCGGGGAGCTCGGCGGTATCGGCGAGGATGGCGAGGCCCAGGCCGAGCTCTCCCTCGAATCGGGAGCGGAGGCCGGGACTGCGCAGGATGCCGGCGATGCGATGGACGACACAGCCTCGGTCGTTCTCGATGCGCCCTCGGCCGACGCCGATGAGGCGGCCGACGGAGGCGCTGACGCTTCCGCCTTCGACGGCGGAGCTGATGCTTCCGCGGAGGGCGGCTCCGATGCCGAGGGACGCAGTCCCGTCAGAATCCGCGTGCGGCGGAAGCCTCCCCGGGCGGATGGCGAGGGCAGCGCGCCCGCACCGGCCAGGGCGTTCGAGGATCGCCGACCCACTGACGAGCGCCGCCCTTCCGAAGAGCGTGAGAGCCGGGACGCGATGCAGAACGGGTTCGTGAAACGGCAGGAAAATGCGGACCGGGCGGCGGGCGCCGAGGCCCAGGGACGGTCCGGCGAAGGCCAGGGCCGGAACGATTTCGGCGAGAACCGCTCCCGCCTTTCCATCAACGACCTGACGGAGATGGGGCTCAAGGAGCTCCGGGATCTGGGTTCACGCTATGGCATCAATCACGAGGAGATGATCGCCTTCAAGAAGCAGGAGCTCATCTTCTATATCCTCAAGGGTCATACCGACCGAGGCGGTATCATCTACGCCTACGGTTCCCTGGAAATTCTGCCGGACGGCTACGGCTTCCTCCGCTCGCCGCAGAACTCCTATCTGCCGGGCTCCGACGATATCTATATTTCCCCCTCCCAGATCCGCCTCTTCAATCTCAAGACCGGCGACACGGTCTACGGACAGATCCGCAGCCCGAAGGAGGGAGAACGCTTCTTTGCGATGCTCAGGGTCGAGCAGGTCAACTTCGACGAGCCGGCGGTTGCCCAGAATCGCATTCCCTTCGAAAACCTGACCCCGCTCTATCCGCACCAGCGGCTCAATCTCGAGACCGCGACAGAAGAGATCTCCACGCGCATCATCAATCTCTTCTGCCCCATCGGGAAAGGGCAGCGCGCCCTGGTCGTCTCTCCGCCGAAAACCGGCAAGACCATCCTGCTCCAGAAGATCGCCAACGCGATCACGAGGAATCATCCCGAGGTCTATCTCATCGTCCTTCTCATCGATGAGCGCCCCGAGGAGGTCACGGACATGGAGCGCACCGTCAAGGCGGAGGTCATCTCCTCCACCTTTGACGAGCAGGCGACCCGCCACGTGCAGGTCGCGGAGATGGTCCTCGACAAGGCAAAGCGGCTGGTCGAGCACGGCAAGGACGTGGTCATCCTCCTCGACTCGATCACCCGGCTCGCCCGGGCCTACAACCAGACGGTTCCGACCTCGGGCAAGATCCTCTCGGGTGGTGTGGATTCCAACGCCCTCCACAAGCCCAAGCGCTTCTTCGGCGCCGCGCGCAACATCGAGCAGGGTGGCTCGCTCACGATAATAGCCACGGCGCTGATCGACACGGGCTCCCGCATGGACGAGGTCATCTTCGAGGAGTTCAAGGGCACGGGCAACATGGAGATCAATCTCGACCGCCGGCTCTCGGACAGGCGAACTTTCCCCGCCATCAACATCAAGAAATCCGGCACCAGAAAGGAGGAGCTCCTGCTTACGGAGGAGGAACTCCAGAAGATCTGGGTGCTCCGCAAGGTCATCAACCCCATGGACGACGTCGAGATCATCGAGCTACTTATTGACAGGATGATGAAATCCAAGAATAATGACGCGTTCCTGAGGTCGATGAACACGCCCTAGGGAAAGCCCTGTCAGCCAGGATCCAGACAGCTTTCCTAAATGCCGTGCATCGCTGTATATTCAGAGGACACCGTCCAAGTGGCCGGTTTTCAGGCATATGCCATGCGCGTGGAGGTTACTGCGATGAAGAAGGACATCCATCCCAGGTATGAGATGACCACCATCACCTGCGCCTGCGGCAATGTCATCGAGACCCGTTCGACGGTAAAGAACCTTCAAGTCGAAATCTGCTCGGCTTGCCACCCCTTCTTTACCGGCAAACAGAAACTCGTTGACACCGCTGGCCGAATCGAGCGCTTCAACAGGAAGTACGGCATCAAGTCGCCGGAACAGAAGTAAGCTGCGATTATCGCTGATGGCCGGGCCGCCCCAGAAGGGCGGCCCGCTGTTTTATCGCGCGCGACCCTGCTCTTCGCTAGGGTCTGGTTTCCAGCTCCTCGAGCAACCCTGCCAAGCGGGCGCAGGCCCGCCCACGATGGGAAATCCGGTTTTTCTCCTCAGTGCTCAATTCGGCCACGGTTTTTCCGAGATCCGGCAGCCATACTACGGGGTCATACCCGAATCCGCCGCTGCCTCTCGGCTCCCGCAGAAGCTCGCCCGGGCAGGTCTCCTGGATGCTGAACACCCGGTTCTCCGCGACCATGAGTACAAGGCAGCAGACAAAGGCGCAGGAGCGTTCGCGATATCCGGCCATCTGCTCGAGCAGGAAGCGGTTGCGTTCCGCTGCGCCGAGTTTGGTGGCGCCTCCGTCCGGGGATCCGTAGCGGGCCGAACGCACGCCGGGCTCTCCATTCAGGGCATCGACGACGAGGCCCGAGTCATCGGCGAGAATCGGCCGTCGCAGGATTCGGTGGAGGGCCACCGCCTTTTTGAGGGCGTTCTCCAGAAAAGTCGCGCCGTCCTCCAGGACGTGAAAACCGCCGATTCCGGCCTCGAGGGGTGTCCGGAGCGTATGCCCGGGGAGGGCCGGCGCGAGCTCGAGCAGCTTGTGGGGGTTGGCGGTGGCGACGAATAGTTCCATGGCTTGCTAGACTATCCGCGCCCGCCGGTCCGGGGCAAGGCGTCCGGGCCGCAGTCCCTGCAGGACTCTACCCGCTTGCGCAGGTAGTAGATTCCGGAATCCACAGTCCCCTTGGGGACGCCAAGGATGCGGGCGACTATCGAGTTGGGCACCACCGGCTTGAAGGCCCCGATGTCCGCACGGATGCGGTCGAAGCGCCGGCGCTCGCAGGCCAGCCGGTGCGCCAGTTTGTCCCGGCGGCCTCGCTCCGCCTCCTCGGCGATCCGCGATTCGAGCAGCGTGATCCGGCACCAGGAGGCGTTCCTGCGCTCCTGCATCGTCTCGAATCGTGCCCGCTCCCCATCCAGCGATCTTCGGGCCTGGGCCACGGCTGAGGCGAGCCAGGCGAGGTCCACGCGGGCGATCTCCGCCACACGGCGGAGGTCTTCGTCGTCGGCGTCCCAGACGCATTTGAGGAGAAGGAAGACGAGGCGGTTTCCGGTCGCCGGCTGCTCCGTTAGGCCTTGGGTTGCGATCGTCTGCTCGGGCGCCGTCAGCTCGGAGGAAGAGCCGGTTCCGGTCAGGGCGTCGCTCGCGACCTGGGCCATCTGCTCTGCCCGTTCGCAGACCGATTCCTGCTCCGAGCAGCGTCTCCTGTCCCGTCTGACAGTCTTTGCCAGGAAGCGGAGCGAGCTTCCCAGATAGGCCTCAAACGCGGAGCCGCGATCCTCATAGCGGTCGATGATTGTCGAGATGCGCCGACCGTACTTGAGCATCGCGTCGGCTGCGGCGTCCTCATCGTCGAAACCGAAGCGCGAGGGCTCTCGATAAACCATCTCCGTGACGCGTTCGAGAATGGTTTCTTTCCGTACCGTTCCCCGGCGATAGCCGAGAACGAGCTCATGAAGACCGATTGTCCCTGTCATGGCACCTCCGTTGCGCCAATGCGCAACTTCCGTGCCTCTTCCAGGTTATCTGGGCGAAAAAGTCACCGGGCCCAGGCAAGTCATTGACGATCAAGGAGTAGTCATGCAGCGAGGGGCCTGACGTGGGGAATCGCCACGACCACGGGCCGACGGAGCTTAACCTTCGTTTACAGTTCGCTCACCTGCGGCGAGGGCTTCCGGCCAGAGGCGGGTCAGTCCGCTTCGAAAAAGGGGGCGAAGGCAGCGGTCAGCTTCTCCATGACTTCTTCAAGCCGGCCGCGTATGGACAGACCCGCCGCGAGGCGGTGCCCGCCGCCGCCAAACTGCGCGGCGATGGAGCCGACATCCACACGCTCCCGTGCCCGCAGCCCGACCGTGCATTCGGTCTCGCTCTCCTGCCTGATGATCATGG
>DATJQN010000138.1:0-16132 GCA_035505775.1 Rectinemataceae bacterium
CGAACTGTCATGACCGATAACAGCGCCTGGTCGTTCGAGACCAAGCAGGTGCACGCGGGCGCGCAGCCCGACAAGGCGACCAACGCCCGTGCCGTGCCGATCTACCAGACCACCTCGTACGTCTTCAACTCGACCGAGCACGCCGCCAACCTGTTCGCGCTGAAAGAATTCGGCAACATCTACTCCCGGCTCACGAATCCCACCAACGAAATTCTGGAAAACAGCGTCACCGAGCTCGAGGGCGGGGCGGCCTCCGTCGTGAGCTCCTCGGGAACGAGCGCCATCTTCAACACGGTCATCACGATCGCGAAATCCGGCGACGAAATCGTGTCCGCCTCGAATCTCTACGGCGGCACCTACACCATGTTCGATGCCATACTCCCGGATCTCGGCATTTCCACGCGTTTCGTGGATGTGCGGGATCCGCAGAACTTCGAACGCGCCATCGGCCCCCGGACGCGCCTTCTCTATCTCGAGACCATCGGCAACCCGGCCCTCGATGTCGCGGACATAGAGGCCGTGTCGCAGATCGCCAAGCGGCACAAGCTCCCGCTTGTAGTGGACGCCACGTTCACGACGCCGGCGCTGCTCAAGACTATCGAGCTTGGCGCCGACATCGTCGTCAACTCGCTCACGAAGTGGCTCGGCGGTCACGGCACCGCGATCGGCGGCGTGGCCACGGACGCCGGCAGCTTCGACTGGTCCGACCCCAAGTTCGAGCTCTTCACGCGGCCGGACAGGAACTATCACGGGCTGCGATGGGCGATCGACCTCAGCCCCGAGCTGCGGAAGATCGCCTTCGCCCTTCGCTTCAGAACGGTGCCCCTGCGGAATCTGGGCGCCTGCCTTTCCCCCGACAATGCCTGGATCTTCCTCCAGGGAATCGAGACCCTCCACCTGCGCATGCCCCGGCACAGCGAGAATGCCCTGGCGGTGGCCCGCTTTCTCCGGAAGCACCCGAAGGTCTCATGGGTACGCTACCCGGGGCTGGAGGACGATCCCACCTATCCGGTCGCCAGGAAGATTCTCAAGAAAGGTTTCGGAGGCATGGTCGTTTTCGGTGTCCGCAGCGGACGGGCGGGCGGAGAGAAATTCATCGAGAGTCTCCGGCTCTTCTCCCACCTGGCAAACGTCGGCGACGCCAAGTCCCTGGCGCTTCACCCCGCGAGCACCTCGCACTCGCAGCTGACCGAGGAACAGCAGCGCGAGGGAGGGTTGAGTCCCGACCTGGTCAGGCTGTCGATCGGCATCGAGGGGATAGACGACATCCTCGCCGACCTGGAGCATGCTTTGGCCGCAACCTGAGGGAGTGCGCGGGCGTTCAGAGTCCGACGTACTGTGCGTACGCGGACTTGGCGGCGCTCTCGTCCCGGACGTTTTTCAGGATTGCCCGTCCGTCCCTGAAGAGTCGCAGCTCCAGCTCGCCGGAGACGTAGGTCAGCATGAACTGGTTGTAGTTCACGCTGCCCGTCACGGCAAGCCTCGCCGCGAGCCGGGCGAAGTCCACCTCGGTCCCGGAAGGCGGGACGATCTGGAAGGCGTCCCGGCCGCAGAGCATCGTGACAGAGCTGCCGGCCGCGCCTTCCAGCGCCTCGTAGCGGCCACGCGAGCAGACGGGGCAGTCCGGGACGGGCTGGAGCCCGATGTACTCGGTCGAGCTGTCCCAGATGTTGAAGGCCAGGAGCGTCTTTCTCACGGCCGAGCTGCCGACCAGGATCTTGAGGGCTTCCGCAGCCTCGATGCTTCCGATGACCGCCGTGAGCATCCCCAGGACGCCCGCGCTGCTGCAGGTCGGCATGGAGCCCGGCGGCGGCGCCACGGGACAGATGCAGCGGAAGCAGGCGGTCTCGCCGGGGATGATGTTCATGGTCATGCCGCTGTCACCCACCGCTCCGCCGTAGATCCAGGGAATGCCATGCTTGTGACAGGCCTCGTTTATCAGGAGGCGGGTCTCGATGTTGTCGGTGCCGTCGAGGACGAGGTCCACATTCTCGATGAGCCGCTCCACGGTCCCGGGGTTCACGTCGCGTATCTCGGCGTCGAGCTCGATATCCGAGTTCACCCTCCTGAGGCGCGCCGCCGCCGCCGCCGCCTTGGGCAGTCCGTCCCGGGCGTCGAGCTCGTCGTAGAGGGTCTGCCTGTGGAGGTTGCCGAGCTCGACATAATCCCGGTCCACGAGGCGGAGATGCCCGACGCCGGCCCGGCAGAGCTCGTCCGCGATCGTCGAACCCAGCGCGCCAAGGCCGAAGATGGCAACGCGGGATTGTGCGAGCCTGGCCTGGCCCCCGGCGCCGATGCCCGGGAAGATAGTCTGCCGGGAATATCTGTCGTTGTTCATTCTCTCGTCGATCCTATGGGGCGCCCGCTGCCGCGATGGCGGAGATTGCCCCGATACATGCCTCGATCTCGGCATCGGTCGTGAAGTAGCCCGGGCTCAGGCGGATCGTGCCGCGCTCAAGGGTACCGAGGCTCCGATGGGCGTCGGGTGCGCACTGCAGTCCGGCGCGGACCGCGATGTCAAAGCTGCTTTCCAGAATAACCGATACCTCGTGCGGATCAAGCCCCTCCATGATCAGGGAAACCGTCGCGGCGCGTTCGCGCCCCGGCGCCGGGCCCGTCACTCTGACTCCCCGAATGTCCGCGAGGCCGTGGACAAGGCGATCCACAAGCGCCTGCTCCCTGCTCCGGATCTTCCCGACTCCTTTTTCGAGTACGAACTCGACAGCGGCACCGAGACCGGCAATTCCCGGAGTGTTGGGCGTGCCACTCTCGTATCGGTCGGGTCGCTGCTCGGGCTGCTCGGGCGACTGCGAATGGCTCCCCGTTCCGCCCTCGGCGAGGGGGCGCAGGGCGACTGCCGGCGAGACGTAGAGGCCGCCCGTGCCCTGAGGACCGAGCAGTCCCTTGTGACCGGGGAAGGCCAGCAGGTCGATGCACAGCTCTTCCACGTCTATGGGAAAGCTCCCGGCCGTCTGCGCCGCGTCCACCAGGAAGAGGATTCCCCGATCACGGCAGAGTCTGCCGACAGCTCCGATCGGGTTCACGGTGCCGGTCACGTTGGAGGCATGGGTGAGGACGACCATGCGGGTGCCGGGTCGAAGCGCCCGCCGCAGCGCATCGGGATCCACACCCTCTCGCGGATCAGTGGGAAGCTTGGTGACCTCGACCCCCGCCGCCGCCAGGGCCCACAATGGCCGCGTCACCGCGTTGTGCTCGAGGGAGCTCGTGATCACGTGGTCGCCGGGCGCGAGGCAGCCCTTCAGGGCCAGGTTGATGGCCCAGGTCGCGTTGAGAGTGAAGGCTATGTCGTCCGGGTTCCGGATTCCGAAGAGTCGGGCCAGGCCGCTGCGGGCCCGGCGGATCGATCGCGCGGCGAGGAGGGACATGCGGTGCCCGGAGCGGCCGGGATTCCCCATGCCTTGTCTCAGCGTGCTTTCCATCGCGACGGCGACACTCTCGGGCTTGGGCCAGCTCGTCGCGGCATTGTCGAGGTAGATCATCTTCGCAGTCCAGCCTGCCCTCGGCGATCGGATCGGTCGAAGTGGCAGAACATAAGTGTGCCTCCGGAGCCCGGGCGTGTCTACTGCGCCGTCACCCGTGCGGCCTGCGTCGCCCGGGGCTTCGGCGTTTGGCTGCGCTGACCAGTGGGCCGCCTGCCGCAGTGCAGAGGGTGCCGGGACCGCGTAATTCGTCCGGCCGGTTTGTCCCGGCCTCGGGAGATTTCTATATTCGAAACAGGGCGACACAGAAAACGAGGAGACCGCATGTCCACCGATTTTCATGCAATCAGGTACCATGAGTACGGCCCCGCAGACAGGCTGGTGCTGGACGTCGTGTCGCGGCCGGCGCTTGTTGCCGACCAGATCCTGGTCCAGGTCATGTATGCCGGCGTCAACCCGGTCGACTGGAAGCTCCGCTCCGGAGCCTACAAGGCCTTCATGCCCGTCGAGCTGCCGGTCATTCCCGGAATCGACTTTTCGGGGCTGGTGGCCGAGACAGGTCCCGGCGTGCGGCACCTGAAGAAGGGAGAGGCTGTCTTTGGCATAGCCGATGGCAGCTACGCCGAGTTCGCAGTGGCCAAGGCCCACGATGTGGTTCCGCTGCCTCCCGGGCTCAGCTTCGAGATGGCCGCTGCCGTGCCCGTGGGAGCATTGACAGCCTGGAAGGCTCTCGAGGATGCGCAGGTCAGGGCGGGGCAGACGGTCGTCATTCTGGGCGCCGCGGGCGGTGTCGGCCAGTTTGCCGTGCAATTGGCCCATCTCAAGGGTGCCAAGGTCGTAGGGACGGCATCAAGGGCGAACTTCGATTTCGTGACTGAGCTCGGCGCCGACACTGTGGTGGACTACGCGAGCGGCGCGGTCGAATCCGCACTTCGGGGTGCCGATGCGATTCTGGACCTGGTCGGGGGAGCGGCGCTCGAGGGCGCCTACGCGCTTGTGAAAAAGGGAGGATTCCTCGTGACTATCGCGGGGTCCCCCTCTGACGAGAAGGCGGAGCAATTCGGGATACAGGCACTCCGCTCGGGACGGGGACCGGCCGAGCTCCTGGGGCCAATCTCCGACCTGCTTGCCCGGAAGGCCATCAAGGTCGAAGTCGGGAAGATATTTCCTCTGGAAGAGGCACGGGCGGCCCATGAACTCTCCCAACTCGGACACGGCCGGGGCAAGATACTGCTGAAGGTGAAATGACGATGGGCTTCTGAATCCCGAGGCGCCGTGCAGTCTCCCTGACACAATCCCGGCTTTCCTGCCTAGTGTCCAACGGCAATCACCGAGCCCGGGCCCGCAAGAGTCGAGTCGGCGAATGACCCTCTCACCCAGGCCATGTGCTCGTCGAGGAGCGCCCGGCCGCGGGCGATGACTGCGGGAGTCCAGCGTCCCGTCCCCCCTTCCTCGCGCAGCTGCGCAGCGGGGACGGATGGCGAGAAGCTCACGTTGGGCGCGACCAGATGGCGGCCGGGCCGCACGAGCTGTTCGATCACCTGTCCGAACTCCGCGAGCCGCCGACGCTGCCATCCGGCGCTCCGCAGCATCGTCAATGGATGCCTCGCCCACCGGCGCGAGAGGATGCCGCTTACGATGGATGCGGAGACCAGGCAGCCGGGAACCCGCCGGAGGATCGCATCGATCGAGCCCGACCAGTTTTCCAGCTCGAGTTCCGCGCCGTCGTAAACTTCGGGGTCGGGATCGACCAGCCCCGTTCCGAAGAGGAGGACGGCTCCGCCCGCGCTCAGGTGGCGTACCGCGGCGCGCAGGCCGAGCATGCGCTCATTGACTTTCTGAGTGACGAAGATGAAACTGGAACGGGCCTGCGGCAGGTGTTTCAGGAATGATATGTCGCTCGCGATGATACGCAGGTCGCGCCGTTCGAGGAGCGAGGCGATGGCGAGCGAATCGTAGGCTCCGGCATGATTGGACACGACGAGGAGGGGACCCTCGCGGGCGACGAGTTCCGTTCCGCGGCCGCGGACCCGCGAGCACCAGTTGGTCAGCGCCCAGGCGCAGGCGCTCGGAAAGCCCTCGCTCGCGGCCAGGCGTTCGAAGGTGACCCCGATCCGCGCCAGGCCCATGGTCGCCTTGCCGAGCACGAGGCGGACCAGGGCCTCGAGCGCTGCACGGCTGGGGAGACCCGCAGCGTTCAGGATCTCCCATACGAGGGTCTCCGCCAAGGCCTGCACCTCTCCGTCGCCGGAGGACGCAGGTGTTGCATGTCTGGCTGCCATGTCCCTAGGATAGCCTATCCAGTCGGGGGGCGCGACAGTCTTCTTCGTTCAGGAAGCTGGAGGCATCATGCATAGAGCAACCAAAGCGGGTATCGTGGGCTTCGCTGCCGTATCGCTGCTGGCAGCCCTGATCTCCTGCTCGCACAGACCGGCCGGCGACAGTACCGCGGGCACCGGAACTCTCTCCGACAGCGACTGCCGCGCGCGGCTCGAGGGCGCCCGTACCATCGAGATCAGGCGGGCCGTCATCGCACTCGAGAAGAAGTATGCGGTCTACTCGGATGGGGTCAGGGTTGGATCGGTGACCGGAAGAGTGCTGCCCCTGTTCGGCGATACCTTCACCATGAGCTCTCTCAACGGGACGCCGCTGCTCTCCGAAAAGGAGGTCAAACGCGCATTCCGATTCTCCATCGACCGGCTCGCGCTGATAACCGACCCGAACTCGGGGAGGGAGATCGGCTTCATCGCCCAGAATCAGTGGAGGGACCTGTTCAACTGGGGCATCGTCTTTCACGTATACGATCTGAATCAGAACGAGCTCGGCCAGGCGCGGCAGCAGTTCTCCTTCTTCCTGAAGGAGAGCAGCATTTCCGGCATGGACGAGGGCGTGCTCAGGCCGGAATACACCGTCAAGGAGCTGTTCAGACCCTTCCAGAAGACCTATGACATCTCGGTCTCGTCCGGGCCCCATTCGGTCTCCGCGGAAACCGCCGTGCTGCTCGCCTGCATCGAGGATGCAATCTGGTCGGCCAAACACGGCAAGAGCCCCAAGCGCAAATAGGCGGGGGGCGCGGGCATGGTTGCGATTCCGCGAAAGCCTTTGTAGAATTCGGCCCGGGATGGAGGCGTGGCAAATGCCTTTCTTCTGAGGAGGCGGCCGATGAAAAAGCCGGAATGGCTCCTGGGAATCAGGCGATTTGAGAAGATCGACACGGGCAGATCCGCCCGGGAGCTTCTGGATTCGATCCTTCCGTACCTGGCTCTGTTCGCCGCCATGTATGCGGTGATCAGGCTGGGATTGCCCTACTGGATCGCCCTGCTATTGGCGATACCTGCCGCCGGTTTCCTGGTCCGGGTGTTCATCATCCTGCACGACTGCGGCCATTATTCCTTTTCGAACAGCACTCGAGTCAATGCGATCGTCGGCTACATCTGCGGAATTCTGACCTTTTCCTCCTTCCCCGATTTCCGACGGTCTCACGCCATCCATCATGCGACCGTGGGGAACCTGGACAAGCGCGGCATCGGCGACGTGTGGACGATGACCGTGGAGGAGTACCGGGCGGCCAGCCCTGCGCGGCGCGCGCTCTACCGCTTCGTGAGAAATCCTTTCGTGCTGTTCCTGATCCTGGCCCCCCTCGATTTTGTCGTGCTCGCGCGCCTCCCCCATTCCTATTCGAAGCGCTCGGACATCATCGGGACCATGGGCACGAACCTTGCATTGGCGGCCATCATCGTCCTTGCCGCCCTGACCATCGGAATCGGGCCCTACCTCGCGATCCAGGGGCCGATCATGTACCTCGCGAGCGTCGTCGGCGTCTGGCTCTTTTTCATCCAGCATCAATTTCCCGGCGTCTACTGGGTGCGGGACTCCGAATGGGACCAGATCAAGGCTTCATTCCTCGGGAGCTCCTTCTACGATCTGCCGCCGGTGCTTCGATGGTTCACCGGCAATATCGGCTACCATCATATTCATCACCTCGACCCCCGCATTCCCAACTATATGTTGCAGGAGTGTGCCGAATCCACCGAGGAGGCGCAGGTCGTGAAACCCATCAGTCTCCGGCGGGGCTTCGATTCCCTTCGTCTCCACCTCTATGACGAGGCGAAAGGCAGCCTCATCGGATTCCGGGAGATGGCGCGACGCCGAGGCGCCGGGTCCTGAGGCGCCGGATGCTGGCGCGCAGCGCCATCGGGGGAGCGACCTTGACGTTACCCTTCCCTTCGAGTGGAGGGCTGCCGAGTCCGGCGGTCACCTGGGAATGAAGGTCTTTGTCACGGATCTGAGCGCGATCTGCATCACGAGATTTCGCGGCGCCAGCCGGGATGACAGGGCGAGCAGCCGGTCCCTCCCGAGCACAATCACGTCGTTTCCCTTGAGGAATTTCGTGACCACCGAATCGATGTACTTCGGGATGGAGCGGTTCTGCTCGACCATCCTGAGATGCGGCCCTGCAATCTCCGTGTTGAGGTAGCCCGGCGTCACGACGGCCACGCGAGCCCTGCTCTTCATGAGCCTGAGCTCGTGGGCGAGTGCGGCAGTCAGGTGGACCATGTAGGCCTTACCCGCCGAGTATGCGGCCCAGGTGGGTATGAACAGCCAGCCGGCGACGCTCGCGACGTTGAGGATCCTGCCCTTGTCCCTGGCGATCATGTCCCTCAGGAACAGCCGGGTCAGGTAATGCATGGCCTTCACGTTGATGTCCAGCATGGCCATCTCGCCGGCGAGGTCGATTCGGTCGGGCATGCCGGTGACAAAGATGCCGGCGTCGTTCACGAGAATGTCGACATCCTTGTCGCTCGTAAACTCGTGCAAGGCTCTCATGCCCTGTTCCGTGGAAAGGTCCACCGAAAATGTGTCCACCCTGATCCCGTGATCCCGCTCGAGCTGGGCTTTGAGCTGACCGAGCTTCGATTCCCGCCTGGCTGCCAGGCAGAGATCATAGTGCCGTGAGGCAAGATTCCGTGCGAACTCGGCCCCCAGGCCGCTGCTGGCACCGGTCACGACTGCGTACATATCGGCCTCCGTGGACCTGTCGCGAATATGAGAGCGTCACGCTGCAGGGCAGCGGGCGGGCGGTCACCCGAGTAGGGCGCTATCAGGAGCGAACAGCCCAGGCGTTCGCCCTCCCAGGAGGGGGCATAGGGATCGTAGTTGTCTCCGACCGCGAGCGCCGCGAGGCGTCCCAGCCCCGAGACTGCCGTGGGATAGCGCCATTGCGAACCGTAATAGGAGCCGAAGGGATTGAGCCTGACCACCTGGCGCCCGGACTTAATGCCCAGCCTCATGGGGCAGAAGGCGAAGAGGGTCTGGGCCGAGTCGGCCTGCGCGAGGAGCAGTCCGCGCTCTCCGTCGGAGACGGCGACCCAGCCGTCGGTGACATGGTTGTCGAAGGAAGCCAGTTCGCGGTTGGGGCCGAAGCGTTGATAGTCGAGAGCATAGCTGCCCACCGCGTCATCAAAGCCATGTTTCCAGACGCGGATCGGCCTGCCCTCTCCGGCCTCCAGAGCGGGCACGAGTTCGAAGGGAGCGACCTCGAGCCACCTGGCGTCCCAGTCGCGGCGGAGGCGCAGTGCCTTGGCGCGGTCGAAGCCCACATGCCACGTTCGCGGGTAGTTGACCTCGATGTCCACGCGGACCGAGGACAGGCCCGCGGCGAGGGTGTAGCGATGCCTCCACTCGACCCGCGCGTCCTTCTCGATCGCAAAGCTGCCCGAGACCGAAAGCTCCGCCATCCTCTCCGGCACGAGGGCTTTCACGATTGGAGCGGGGTATGTCCGACCATCGACCGGGCCGAGCACTCTGCGGCCGTGCCTGACCCAGGGGCGGGAGAGCTCCTCCTCGAAGAGGGCTTTGCCGTCGAGGAAAAGCGCCACGCCACCGCGCGGCGCGCAACGCAGTGCCAGTCCTCCCGAGCCGATCGAGTCCGCAGCGATGAGGAGAGTGGCGCCACCTTCCACCCGTGGGATCGACGGAGTCCTGCTCGCTTCCGGATTGACCGCCTCCAGGCTCCCATCGCCACCGGCTTCCGACCCTACGCTGACGAGAGCTCCCTCGCCACGCGGCAGAGCGTCGATCCTCTCATCAAAGTAGAAGGCCCCGTCACCGTTCCCGACCCCGCCGGCGGCGACGTCAGCGGCGACGCCAGCGGCGACGTCCGGGGCCGCTGTGCCGGCGGCGCCAACTGCGAGCGCGAGCGCTTCACCAGCCGCCCGCACCGCCTCCTGTGCGCGGGCAAAGGCGTCGCGCAGCCGGTCGGTGTTCATGGCGGGTGAGGCCATGCCGAAGTGTGTGGTCGTGAGCGCGAGCAGGAGGGCCGTGCGCGCCTCTGCCGCAGCCTCGCGATAGGGGGCAGAGTCCTCCGCGCCCCGCTCGCCGGCTACCCGTCGGGCTAGGGCGGCCAGGCGGCGGGCTTCGGCAATCCGCGTCCAGAGCTGCAGATTCTCGGCCTTTTCCGACCACGATGAATAGCCGTCAAACGAGCCGTCCGCGAGGTCCTGCCCGAAGCTGATGCGCGCAACGTCTTCATGGGATTTGAGATAGTCCCAGGGCCTGCAGAAGCGGAGCCAGGGCAGACCGGCGACGTTCCTGACGAGGGACTCGAAGCCCGTGAAGGAAGGGAGGAGGGGCGAGAGGAGGCGCGGCACAAATCCCTCCCAGAAGCTGTCGTCGGCATCCATGTCGATAAGGAGGAGGAGATCCCGTGGTTTTTCCTGTCCACATTGGTCGCGGCGCATACCCCTGAGCCAGCGCTTGAGACTGCCCCAGTGTTCGACGATGTCCGCCGGACTGTAGGCGGGAAGGAGGCGCATCTCTGCCCCACCGGTCCCGTCATGAAGCGTGAGGGGATTGTAACGCTCAACGAGACCGAGCGGGGGCACGAAGGAGCCGAAACCGTTGAAAGGCGCCGCGCTGTAGTACAGGGACAGGGCTTCCACGCCGAGCTTCCGGTAGCGGGCGATCTGCGAGGTCGAGAACATGCACTCCTGGGGTCTGACTATCGGCGCCCATTCCCCGAAAAGGTCGGCCAGCCCCGAACCTCCGGTGTTGCTGATCGCGCGGGCGATGCTGTCCTCGAATTCTTCGCCGCTGTGCGCGGTGAGGAGCCCGTTGTTCCAGGACATGAGCTCGACCTCGTCGAGTCCCTTCATGACCCTCCCGCGGATGCGCTCGATGATATCGGGGGCATGGCGGGGAAGGTAGACCTCCAGCGAGTAGTAGTTTTCCATGTCCCAGGTCCCGCGGATCGGGATGCCTGCGGCATTGAGGGAATCCAGCGTATCGAGGAGACAGCGGATGATGCGGATATCCTTGCCTATGCCCCTCTCGTCGAGAGAGTCGCCGCGGTACGAATGATAGAGATTCACATGGAAGCGGAAGGCAAGGTGGATGAGGGAATCGGCGGATTGCGGCATTGCGCCTCCCAGCATGGACTTTCAGCAAACCCCCATGGCAGGACCGCAGGGGGGAATCGCAGATTCGCTAGTCGCCCGTACCCAACCTGCAGTCTGTATAGGCCACGCCCGAAAGCAGCTCGCAGACGCGCCTGGACTCGTCGTCCACGGCAGCCCGCGCCCCTCCCGCCCTGAGCCTGCCGAGCTCGGCCTTGAGAATGGCGTGGGTCTTGGGCGTTATGCGAAATCGAGTCGCGGCCAGGATGCCGCAGACGATGAGGAGTCCCGGCGCCCCGATGAAGAAGACGACGAACCTGGAGAGCGTCTCGTGACTCTGGACGGCGTTGGGAACGAAGCCGATACCTTGGAGCATGAGGCCGATCGCGGGCATCGCGAGGAGGCCCTGCACGAGCTTCCGGAGCAGGGTCATGGCGCCGGCGTAGACGCCGGATCGCTGTTCGCCCGTCATGAGCTCGTCCACGTCGATCACAAAGGGCAGAATGACATAGGGGATGAGGACACCCGCCGAGGTGCCCATGCCGATGAGAGCGCTGACCGCCGCGATGAGCGCGAGGGCTGAGCCGGGCCCGACGGCGAGCGTGAGGGCAACCATGCCTCCGGCCCAGACCAGGAGGCCGAGGGTGTAGGGAATGCCGGGGCCCTTTCTGCTTGCAAGGCGTCCATAGAAGGGCATCACGGCGAGCTGGGCCACCATGAGCGTGCCCATGGTTATCGAATAAATACCGGGCCTGCCGATGTAGTAGGTCAGATAATAGGTGAAGAGAGCCATGAGGACATCCATGGCGGTGTAGGCGAAGATGTACATGAGAATGTGGATGCGGAAGGAGCGGTTGCGGAAGATCCTCGCGAACTCTCGGAGGAAGTTCTCGCCCTTGACGATCTCGCGATGCTTGTCGTTCTCCCAGGTGCTCTTGTACACGACTATCCAGGGCAGGGCGAACAGGAGACCGAAGGCGATGCCCATGGCCAGGTGGCCCTTTCCGGGATCTGCGGGAAACGCGTCGATCAGCAGCTTCGGAACCACGGCGGCGATGAGGGAGGACAGCCCGGAGAAGATGAGTCGGGAGGTAGAGAGACTGTTTCTCACCGTGAAGTCGGAGCTCATCTCCGCGGGCAGGGCCGAGTAGGGAGTCATCACCATGGTCAAGGTGGCGTTGAGAAGGAGGAAGGCGACAAAGTAGTAGGTGAAGAGAAGGGCCTGACTGTCGGACCTGATCGGCACCCAGATGAGCGCGAAGGTGAGGGCTATCGGTACGATTCCCCAGAGGAAGTAGACACGGCGCCGTCCGGCCCGGCTCCTGGTGCGGTCGGAGAGAAAGCCCATGAGGGGGTCTGCCACCCCGTCGAAAGCCTTGCCGAGACCGAACATGAGACCGGCGAGCACAGGCTTCATGTGGACCACCTCGGTCATATAGAACATGAAGAGCATGCCGACGATGAGGAATGCCCCTCCGCCGTATATGTCTCCGAGGCCGAAGCCGACTATGTTCCTCTTCCTGACCGGACGCTCGGTGACTGGGCTCCCCACGTGCTCGCTCATGATGCCGCTCCTCGCTGCGCTATCCGCCGAATCCTGCCGGCCGGTCCGGAGTGGTCGCTCTCCAGTACGCTTCCGTGGGGTCGGATCAGGTTCGGAAGGTTCCCGGTGGTGATCATGGAGCCGGACCCAGAAGCACTGTCCGATCTCATCATAGGTCGCCCTTTGAGTCAAGTAAAATGTCGTCCGGAATGGGACTGGCATGGGGAGGGGAAATCGCAGCGGGGCTGCACAGCGGGCACGTCGCGCTTCGGGACCGGCGCCCGGCTCTTGACATATATCATTTTGATACGTATCATGAGTATATGCCCAAGGACAACCGGAGCAAATATGCAGTTCTCGGCATGGTCGAACAGAAACCCATGTCCGGCTACGATATCCGCAAATTTGCCGCTCAGAGTGTCGCCCACTTCTGGAAGGAAGACTACAGCCACATCTACCCCACGCTGAAACTTCTGCTCGACGAGGGGCTCGTCGACAAGCGCGAGGAGCTGGCGGAGGCGGGGCCCGCCCGCAATGTCTATTCCATCAATCCTGAGGGGCGAAAGGCGCTTGCTGCCTGGCTTCAGGAAGAACCGAATCCGCCGAATCTGCGGATCGAGATACTCCTCAAGGTTTTTCTCGGCGCCGCCGCCAAGCCCGGCTCGCTCGAACCCATGCTCGAGCGGCAGATTCAGGCCTGTGTCGAATCGATTGCGCAGCTCGGAGCCGTCGAGAGCCACCTCCTTGAGGAAATCGAGCGTGGCGGCAAACGCGGACGGCATGCCCGCTTTCAGCTTATGACGCTTCGTTATGGAAAGAGTTACTACGAGGGCTTCGCGGCATGGTGCCGAGCCGCCCTCGAGGAACTCCGCGCGCCGCTTTAGCGGGCGCGGGAATAAAGGACTCCGCCCGCGACCTGTCGGGGCCGGAGTCCTCGGGCGCAGGCCGCCCGGAAGGAGAGAAGCATGAGAATCCTGGTATTGGGCGGCAGCCCAAAGGGAGCGACCAGCGTCACGATGCAGTACGTGCGCTGGCTCGCGGAGAACATGGAGGGAGCGGAGTTCGAGACGATCCAGATTGCCTCACGAATCGCGGCGCTGGAGCGGGACGAGTCCGCCTTCGCCTCCGCCGTCTCGGCGGTCGGGCGCGCGGATGCCGTGCTCTGGGCCTTCCCGCTCTACGTCTTCACCGTCTGCTCGCAGTACAAGCGGTTTATCGAGCTCGTTCATGAGCGGGGGGCGGAGGGAGCGTTTCAGGGAAAGTACGCCGCCTCGCTTTCGACCTCGATCCACTTCTTCGATCACACGGCCCACGAGTACATTCGGGAAGTCTCCGAAGATCTTGGAATGTCCTTTGCAGGCTGCTTCTCCCCGAAGATGGACGATCTCCTGAATCCGACCAACCGCGCCCAGCTCCTGGCTTTCGGACGCGACCTCGCCGACGCGACGGAGAAGCGGCTGAGCTTGCCCAGGCACAGCGCAGTACTTCCCCGCAGCTGGAAAGCTCCGGTCCTCGATGAACCGGCTGCCCAGCCGGCGGCGGCCACCGGATCCACGATGAAGGGCAAGCGGGTCCTCGTGCTGGTCGATTATCCCGATCGGTCGATCGGCCCGATGGCGCGGCGTTTTGCGGCCGACGCACGAGGTGCCGGCGCAGAGGTCGAGCTGCTCGGCCTTGCGGACATGGGGATGAAGGGCGGCTGCATGGGTTGCCTCAAGTGCGGCCAGGCCAATCAATGCGCCTGGGAGGGAAAAGACGGCTTCATCGAGTCGTTCAGGACAAAGGTCCTGCCGGCCGATCTCCTTGTGGTAGCCGGCACGATAGTCGACCGCGCCTTCTCCGCACGCTGGAAGGCCTTCCTCGACAGGTCATTTTTCAATACTCACCAGCGCGTCCTGCGAGGCAAGCAATTCCTCCTCCTCGCCTCCGGCCCCCTGTCCCATCTCGATAACTTCCGGCAGACAATGCAGGCCTGGGTCGAGTGGCAGGGCGGGAACCTTATCGACATGCTCTCCGACGAGGTCGGCTCCAGTACCGAGCTCGAGCGAATCATCGATGCCTCGGCGGAGCGGGCCGGAGCGGCACTCGCTTCCGGCACACTGAGGCCGGCCACCTTCCTCGGCGTTGGGGGCATGAAGATATTCCGCGACGACATCTACGACGGACTGAGAATCGTCTTCAAGGGCGATCACAGATCCTACAAGGCCGACGGCAGCTACGATTTCCCGACCCGAAAACCGCTCAGAATGCTGGCAATTCGCCTTGGCTACTGGATCACCTCGATACCCTTCATCTATCGCGGGATGATGCGCGATTTCCCCGCTCAGATGATCAAACCCTACGCTCGTCTCTTCCGGAGTTCGGGCAGAGCAGATTCTTGATTTGCGAATGACGTGACCATGATCATGGGCAGGTGTGGCACATCGCTGTGTCCCCTGTCCATGATTCGACGGGGCTTGGGATCCCTTTCAGGCAACCAGCCCTTTGCCCGTACCGGCCACAAACAGAGAGAGGGAGAGGGCCGCCAAAAGCGCGAAGGCCGGATTCAGAACTTCACGCATTCTTGGCGGAAGAGCCGTTCCGCCATCCGGGGGCAGGAACCTGTCACGGGCCAGGCTGTTTTTTTGCGGCTCCGTTCTTTCCGATGAACCTTACATACTCGGCATCTTCCCTCAGGATATGGTTCTCCAGCCACGGTGGTAGAGAAGCTGCAGTCTGTGCCGCCGCTGCCGTATCGTTCCTCATTAGTGACCTTTTCACCAACTCAATCTGCTTCATGAGATATTCATGGTCTCGCCCATGTTCCTTGGACTTCTTGTACCCATATTCCTGGAACAGCACTTCCTCTTGTGAAAAATGGTAGACAACGGAGTTCTCCAGTTCGTTTAGGGCATCGAGCATGCACGAGTCTTCCCGTACATCCCGCAGGCTTTCCAGCATCCTGTTCATGAGCGACACCAACCTCTTGTGCTGGTCGTCAATGGCCAGAATCCCGATCGAGTACTCGTCTTTCCAATCAAACAGCGCCATCAGCGTCCTCGCTCATCAGAATCAGCCCCAGCGCCGGCGGAGGAGCTTTTCCCTGTTTTATGGTGAGCCCGCCTTCGGTATTTGTCCATATCCATGGTTCATGCTTCAGTGACACTGAACGCGGCCAGGATCTGCACGAACGGGGTTGGGACACTAAGGAAGGGGCATTGGCAGGACCCGGCTTCGGCGGGAAGGAGGTGGGATCGAGGCCAAACTCAAGGGCTATGGAGGCGGCGGACCGGGGGACCTCGTTGCGCCCGAGGGCCTCGTCCCAGATCTTCGCGTAGCAGCGGTGCTGCCCCGGGCTCGCGGGCCGGCTCGCCAGTTGGCGGCGCAATCCCTGGGCGCCCTTGTGCGCTTGTGCATGGCGCTCGCTCCGCTTCGAATCCTCTGATCGATAGGGGATTCGCCCTCCGAGCTTCGGCATCCTGCCTCAGCTCTCCGGGCCGCGTCCGGGCCTAATCGCGCCATCCCTGGCGCGATTCCCCCCCGAGCGCGCGATGTCTCGCGCGCTCCGGGTAGGCGCTCCCGTTCGAATCCCCTATTTTCACTCCGCTAGAAAAGTCAAACGGCCACCCGTTCAGGGGTGGCCGTCATTGTCGTGGAGAATAGGGGATTCGAACCCCTGACCTATAGATTGCGAACCTATCGCTCTACCAACTGAGCTAATTCCCCACGGATCTGTTCGCTAAAACTATACCTGATGGCCTGGCGCAGAATCAAGG
>DATJQN010000139.1:0-6957 GCA_035505775.1 Rectinemataceae bacterium
GCCTGACAGGGGCCTGGCCCCTCTTCCTCCGGAATGTCCTGGACCGGGCGGCCCCGCGAGAAGATGACCAGAGCGCCTGGACCATCGACGCAGGCGAGTTCGCGCAACGTGCAGTTCCGCAGGGCTTCATCCTGCACGGAGAGGCGGCGCCGGAGATTCGGGCACGTGGCGGCCTTGTCACCCTCTTCGGCTCATCGGCCGGCTTCTTCCCCTGGTCCGCGGGAGGGGAGGCGGGGCTCCTCGCGGTCAACGTGCCTGCCGAGGAGCTCGACACCGAGCCGAGGGCTCTTTCCGTCGCGAGGGCCTCCGCCACCCCCGAGCCGGCGGGCACGGAAGGCCGACCGGATTCGGTCACCCTCCTCGGCGGACCGGCGCTCGGCAGGATACTTCTCCTCCTGGCCGCACTGTGCCTCGGCGCGGAATGGATCCTCTGGCGCGGCCTGCCTAGGCCCCTGCGGCGCCGGCCCCGGAGAAATCATGCGGCGGGTTGACGCGCCCCGGACGCGGCGAGGCGGTCGGGGCGACCGCCTCGTCCGCTGGGCGGGAGCACTTCGCATCGGCGCCGTCATCTGCCTCGTCATGGCCGCCGCGGGCATTCGCCTGCCCCTGCCCTCCCGGAGCCGAAGCGTCGCCCTTCTCATCGACAGTTCTGCGGCGATGGGAGTCCGGGGCCTCGCCGAGGAACGCGCTGCGGCACTCGGCCTTGTCGCCTCGCTTCCGGCCTCGGACCGGATACGACTGCTGACCTTCGACGAAAAGCCCCGGCTTCTCGGAGGCCCCTGGACCCCTGACGAAGCCACCGCCGCGCTGCGATCGATCCCGCTTGGCAGGCCCGACTCGCCGGAGAGTCAGGGAAGCGACCTGGCGGCCGCGGTGGACATGGCGGCGGCCCTCCAGGGGGACGATCATCCTGCCTCATCCGCCATCGCGCTCTTCGGCGCCTTTCACCCCACCACGGGAGGTCTGACATCCCTGGTTTCATTGGCACGAGGGAGGGCGATATTCACCCTCCCCCTCGGCCCTCCCCCCGAACTCCTTTCGAGCGACGGACTTGACGCTCCCGCCGAAGCCCGTCCCGGAGAACAGCTGCAGCTCGCCTGGCACCTTCATGCGCAGAAGCCCACGGGCCTGCGCTGGGAGCTCCTGGTCGACGGCCGCGTCGAGGTCCGCGGATCAAGCAGGGTGGTGCCGGGACCGGTGGTGATCGGGGCGAGCATCGGAGCGGGCGAGGCTGGCTATCGCAGGCTGGAGTTCCGTGTTCTGGACACGAACGGCCTTCCCCTCCCCTCGCTGACGATCGGGGCGCA
Source organism: Rectinemataceae bacterium (assembly GCA_035505775.1). Taxonomy (GTDB): domain Bacteria; phylum Spirochaetota; class Spirochaetia; order Treponematales; family Rectinemataceae; genus JAJXZP01. The sequence goes on from DATJQN010000139.1 coordinate 1,308, forward strand.
GGTGAAGGTTGGCGAGGTCGGGAAGGTCCTGGTCATTTCGGGCGATACCGTTCCTTCGCCCATTCTGGCCGCTCTCAGAACCCAGGGCATCGCCGCGAGGGGAGGTTCCGTGTCGGCGCTCCCCGCCTCGAGCTCGGGATTCGCGGGTCTCAGAGCCCTGATCCTCGACGACGTCCCCGCCCTCCTTTTATCCCCGGCCCAGCAGCGGGCCCTCTCCTCCTTCGCCGCCTCTGGCGGAGGTCTCCTGTTCGTGGGCGGCCCCTCCTCCTTTGGACGTGGGGAGTATTTTTCCACGGCGCTCGAGGACCTCCTCCCGGTCCATACCGATACCCGCCCACGGCTCTTTCACAGCCGGGCACGCATTCTCTTCCTCATCGACCATTCGGGCTCGATGTCCCAAAAAGTGGGTGGCGAGAGCAAGCAGGAAGCTGCCATGCGGGGCGTGGCCGCCGCGATCGGCGAGCTCGAACCCTACGACGAGGTGGGGGTCATCGGCTTCGACTCGTCGCCCTCGTGGATCCTGCCCTTCACCCCGGTGTCGAAACTCGGCGATGTCGGCTCGGTCATCTCGGCCATTCCCGAAGGCGGTGGCACCGATCTTTCATCGGCCCTCCTCGCCGGCATCGCCGGCTTCGGAGCTCCGGGGCCCACCAAGCGGCACATGGTTGTGCTTACGGATGGCTTCACGAGCAGCGCCGACTGGGAGACGCTCACCAACACGTTGACAGCCGCCGACATCTCCGTCTCGACGATCGCCATCGGCGATCAGGTGGATGAGACCCTGCTGAAGGGCCTCGCGGAGGCTGGAGGAGGACGCTACTGGAGAGCCAAAGGCGACCGGATTCCCGAGGTGATCGACCAGGAAACGCTCAGGCTCACGCGGGATCTCATGCGGGAGGGGAGTTTCGCTCCCACAGTCGATGTCTCGGGCGCCATGACAGACGGTCTTGCAGGGGCGCCGCCCCTTCGCGGCTACCTGGTCACCACGGCGAAAGCCCTGGCGCGGGTCTGGATTTCGGTCCCGGTCCCGGGCTCCACGAGCGGCGACCCTCTGCTCGCGAGTTGGAGATGGGGCGCGGGGCAGGTCGCCGCCTTTACCTCGGACTCCGGCGGACGCTGGGCGGGTGCCTGGCTCGCGGAGGGCCGGGCCAACCGGCTCTGGGCCCAGCTGCTCCGCAGTGTCGAATCCACAGCGGCTCAGGGCGGCCTCGTCGTCCGGGCCTCGATCCGCGGGGGCACTGCGACGATCACCGCCGAAGCCCGCAGGCCCGAGGGCGGCAGCTGGTCAGGACTGAGGCTCAGCGCCGAGGACAGTGACGAAGGGAGAGACATAGTGCTCGTCGAGCGCGCCCCCGGTCTGTACAGCGGCGAGCTGCCGGTCACGGCCGCGGGCCTGCATCGCATCAGCGTCCGCTCGGGCACGGATCTCTCCGGGGAGACCGCAGTGTGGAACCCAGGCGCCGCCGCAGCCATGGGTGCCGGCCCCGACCGGGCCGTCGCGGAGGAGCTCGCGCGGCGCTCCGGCGGAGGCATCCTCGACCCCGCGGCCCCCGAGCTTCCGCCTCCATCACTGGGCCTTCGCGCCGTGGAGGCCCTGTCCCCCCTGGCCCTGCTGGCCCTCGCCATCCTTCTTGCCGAGCTCTGGCTGAGGTCGGCACTCTCGGGGCAGATTGCCGCCGCGCGCCGCTCCTTCGCCGCCTGGATCTCGAAACGCCTGGCCGACGCCCGGTCCCTTTCCGGCGGGCCCTATATGGGAGTGGAGCCTGTGGACAAGGGAGCCCGTCATGACTAGACGCGGCGCGGCTCTCGGCCTCTCGGCCTTCTGCCTCTTCCTCATCCTCCCCCATGCCCCCTGGTGGGGCGACGGCGAGTGGTATGGGAGTCTGCGGGGGAAGCAGATGGGTGGCAGCCAACGCGTCAACTCCGGGGGGCTCACTGCGGCACGGGACCTGGGGAGGGAGGGAAGCCCATGGCTCTCGCTCGGGCCCTTCAGTGCCGCTGCGAATCGCGATGCTTCCGACCCGATCGACAGGGACTGGCTCTCCGAACGGGGCGGCGAGGATGCCGCCGACCCGGCGCCGATCCAGGACCCGGCGGGCATGAGCTGGTTCCCGCTCGAGAGCAGCGACGGCCGCCTGAGCTTCCCCGAGGCCGCAACCCGGGGGGGAGCGGGAGTGTACTACGCCTTCCGCAGGCTTGATCCCGGCCGGGAGCGGAGCGTGCAGCTTGCAGTGACCTGCCGTGCCCCCGTGAAAGTGTATATCGACGGTCGGGCCGTCTACGCCCGGTATGACTTCGAGTCGCGGGGAGGGAGACAGGAGCGGATCTTTCTCCATCTGAGTGGGCAGGAGCGCCGTCTCCTCGTCAAACTGGACTGCTCGCGCGGCGATCCGGACTTCTCTCTCACCCTGCTTCCGGCGGAGGAAAGCGGGCAGACCAGCGCCGGCGATGCCGAACTCCAGCCCGGGCTCGCCCTGCGACCACTCGCCAGGGAGTTCCGCCCGGGCCAGAGCTTGAGCGCTGTCATCATCCTGCTCGGGCGCGGTGAAGCGCCTCCTGCGCGTTCCCTCCCTTCCAAGCGGATCGAGATCGGCGCCTACGACGCCTCGGGGCAGCGGATCGCTACCGCATTCGCCAGCGCAGGTGAGAGCTTCGAGCTCGCCCTTCCCCCGGGACACGAGGGGGTCGTGGAGCTTCGCTCGACGAGCTGCGAGGGCCTGCCCCCCGTGGTCTATGTGGGATCCCTGGCCCGGGCCCTGGACGCGGCCCTGGCTCGGGCGCAGGCAGCCCTCGCTTCACTACCCAAAGCGGCCGCCGGCAGGGGGGACTGGGACGAGCATGCCACGCTGCAATTCCTGGCTGCCCTCCTCGGAACCGGGGAAGCTTCGCCCCTCGGCACCTTCGATGAGCTGCTCAACGCCCTGACCGAGCTTGACGCAATCACGGCTCTTGGTACGTCGCCCCTGCCGCGGGGCAGGCTATGGCGATTGGCGCTGAGCTCCGGCCTCGATGGAGAGCCCCTGCCCTACTGTCGTTGGCAGTCGGCGACGCCGGGAAGCCACCCCGTGCTGGTCGGTTTCCATGATCGGGGCGAGACGGACTTCGACGCGGCCCGGAGAATGGAAAGCCTCCCTGGTCTCGGCGAGGCCTACGACTTCCTCCTCCCCTACGGAGGAAGGGATGCGAGCTTCCAGGGTCCCTGGGAGGACCTGCTGAAATCCGAACTCGCCCTGGCCGAAGGCGGGGCTCCATCCTCTGCGCGACGCCCAATTCTTATCGGTTGGGGTTGGGGGGCCACGGCGGCCACGCTGAGGGCCCTGCTCGAACCGGGCTCCTGGGCAGGGCTCGCGAGCTTCGGGGGCCGGGCCTGGAGGGAGGAGCTCTCTGCGCTTCGGGGCCTCCCGGTCCTCCTGGTGGCCGGCAGCCAGGACCGGGGGCTCGACCCTGAAGCCCTGCAGGACCTCGGTGCCCGGCTCGGGTCGGCCGGGGCGAGGCTCAAGCTCGCACGAATAGAGGCCGCAAGCCCCGAAGAGAGCTGGGAGGCATGGGCTGCCGGCGTGTCAGAAGGAAGAGAGTCCGAGGCACAGGACGCAGCGGGCAACCGAGGCCGACTCCTCTCCTGGCTTGGGGAGGCAGGAGCCACGAAGGAGGATGATCAGTCCGGGCTCTACCGCGAACTGCTTTCGCCCTTCCCCCGCTACGGCTCGGCTCCAGGTTTCAGGATCCGCGCGGCCCGCGACCCCTTTTCCCCGAGCCGGGTGAAACTCGAGGTGCCGGACCCGCGCCACCTGCTTCTCTCCACGGTGAACGTGTCGCTGCTCGAACTCAAGCTCCCGGAGCTCGAGCTGGCCGGTTCGGGCAGCATCGTAGCCGAGCTGGATGGGCGGAGTTTTGTGCTCGATGCGGGAGGGACGGCCGATTTCTCGGCCCTAGACGGAGCTCCGCTCGCTCAGGAGGAGACGGGGGCTGCGCCGGAGCGCGGGGGGGCCCCTGGCGCCAGTCCGCCCGCTCATGACGGGGAAGGCCTCGCGGCTCTCTTTCACGGCAAGCTCGCCCTCGTGTATGGCACGCGCCGGAGGGCCGACGAGGTTTCGCTGCGAAACCTGGCCGGCGCCCTGGCTGCGAGGATAGGCGGCGCCGCGGGGCTCTCCGGCTGGCCCCTCATTCTTGCCGACAGGGAGGCCGCGCGCGCCCTGGACCCGGACACCTCCCTCCTCCTCATCGGCGACCCGGCTCAGAACAGCCTGCTGGCGGAGCGGGCCGAGGCCCTCGGCCTCCGCGCCGGAAGGCGGGGGGTATCCTTCCAGGGAAGGCCGCTCGGCCCGGGATTCCTCCTCGTACGCCCCGATCCCGGGGCCGCGAACCGCCTCCTCGGCATCCTCGCCCTCCCCTTCCCGGAGAAACAGGCCCTGGAGCTTGCCGACGGGCTCCTCGGCCCCTGGCTCGGCGGGGGGCGCGAGGGGGCCATGGATTCTCTCTGGCGAACGCCGGACCTCGTCGCCTGGAACCGCGACGGACTGCGGTATTTGGAAGCGGAATTCGACGCTTCATGGAGGAGTCTCTCGTTTCGGGAGCGGCCCTGAGCCTCGTCGAGGAGAGGCCACCCTTGACCATGATTCGCGGCCACGGGCATAATCACAGCCCGTGGCCGACTGACCAGCCCACTGCACTGGAGGAATGCGATGGATTCGAAGAACATCCAGAAGCTCATCGACGAGCTTCGCGCCAAGAAGATCAACATGTATCACAAGGACTTTCTCCTGACCTGGGAGAAAAGCCGCGACGAGATCGAGGCCACCTTCCTCGTCGCGGACACGCTCCGTGCGATGCGCGAATCCAACGTCTCGCCGCGGCTCTGGGACTCGGGCATCGCGGTGTCCAACTTCCGCGACAACTCGACGCGGACCCGCTTCTCCTTCGCGAGCGCCTGCGATCTCCTGGGCCTCTACGTCCAGGACCTCGACGAGGGCAAGAGCCAGATCGCCCACGGCGAGACCGTGCGCGAGACCGCCAACATGATCAGCTTCCTTTCCGAGGCGATCGGAATCCGGGACGACATGTACCTCGGTGAGGGTGACAAGTACCAGCGGGAAGTCGGGAAGGCGCTCGACGACGGCGTCGCGGCAGGGGTCCTCCCTGACCGGCCGACCGTGGTCAACCTTCAGTCCGATATCGATCACCCCACGCAGTCCATGGCCGACTTCCTCCACCTCGCCCACCATTTCGGCGGACTCGACAAGCTCAAGGGCAAGAAGATCGCCATGAGCTGGGCCTATTCGCCCTCCTACGGCAAACCGCTGTCGGTGCCCCAGGGCATCATCGGCCTGGCGAGCCGGCTGGGCATGGACATCGTGCTCGCCCACCCCACCGGATACGACCTCATCCCCGAGGTCGTGGAACTCACGCGAAAGCAGGCCAAGGACTCGGGCGGCTCCTTCTCGCACGTCTACTCGATGGACGAGGCCTTCAAGAACGCCGACATCGTCTACCCGAAGAGCTGGGCACCCTACGACGTCATGCAGAAGCGCGTCCCGCTCCTTCATGCAGGCGACCAGGCCGGACTCAAGGCCCTCGAGAAGAGCTGCCTGGAGAACAACGCCAAGTTCACCGACTGGGAATGCACCGAGGAGAAGATGAAGCTCACGAAAGG
>DATJQN010000140.1:0-5658 GCA_035505775.1 Rectinemataceae bacterium
CCATGATGATCCTGCCCATGATGGCGTAGGCTCCGAGGAGTACCTCCACCCTGCCGGGATCGCGTTCCCCGAGGGGATCCGCCCCGCCGGAGACATCTATCCCCACGATGAAGTCGGAATCCCTGAGCAGATCGAAGGGCACGGGGTTCGCGACTCCGCCGTCCACGAGGAGCCGGCTCCCTATCGTGTAGGGTTCGAAGACCCCGGGAATGGAGATCGAGGCGCGAATGGCCGGGATCAGCTCTCCGGAATCGAAGACCACCTGTTCCTTCCGCCAGAAATCCGTGGCGACAATCCGGAGCGGCATGCGGAGCTGCTCGAAGCGACGCACGGGGAGCATCTCGCCGAGCCAGTCTTCGATCTTGCGTCCCTTGATGATCCCCGAGTCGCGCGGGCCCGAGAGATCGATGATCTTCGGCAGGTCCCGCAGGCCGATGCCCACCGCGATGTCCCGGATCCTGCGTGCGGGAATCCCCGCGGCATAGAAGGCGCCGATGAGCGCTCCCATGCTGGAACCAGCAAGCTCCGAAGTCCGGATGCAGAGTTGGTCCAGCACCTCGAGGTAGGCGATATGGGCGATCCCCTTGGCGCCGCCGGAGCCGAGTGCAAGCCCGACCTTCATTGAAGCCTCCTAGACCAGGGTAAAGGCCGCTCCCAGCGCCGTGCCGTAGTCGGCCAGGTCGGGAATCAGGAAACGCGTACCGTAGAGCGCTGACAGCCCCTCGAGAACCTCCGTGGCCATGGGGAGCCGCATCGACTTTCCGACCATGACAATATCCTCACAGGCCTCCGCCCGCGCCGCCATGATGGCAATCATGCCCACCGCCTGGAACACCAGGTTGACCACCCCCGCGGCAAGATCGCTCTTCTCCGCCCCGTCCAGGACCTTGCCGAAATTCGAGGCCGTGGCGTCCGCCGGGAGGGAGCCGACACGCGTGGAGGATATGTCGCCTATCGTGAGATCGACCCGGTCCAGTCTCCCTTCCCGCGAAGCCTCGACCAGGCCTTCGAAGTCGGAGACACCCGCCAGGCGGAGTCCGAGCCCGAGCAGCGTGCCGCCTCCGACACCCGATCCCCCCACGTGCCTGACCTCCCGGCCCTCCGCGCGGACGAAGGCGGTGCCGGTGCCGACACTTACGACCAGGGCCCGGGGCAGGCCACTGAGCCGCAGGCCGCCGAGGCCGATCGCCTTGAACTCGTCCACCGCCCTCGCCTCGATCCCGAGCACATCGGGGCCCAGGAAGGAGGCGCCGACACCCGTCACCGCCAGCCGCTCGATGTCCGAGATCCGCCTGCCGGCGGTGGCCAGGAACTTGCCCACCGCCCCTGCCGCCGAAGCGACGGGGTCGCTGGCCCGGACGGTGACGCAGAGCGGAGAGGAGACTCCCTCCACGCCCACGATCTTGGTCGTGCTGCCGCCTATGTCGATGCCGACGATCATGCTGCCTCCGCGGCGGATCTCGCCGCCTGCTGCGCCAGCCCGGGATGCGCAGGGCACTCGCGGGCGGCCGATCTTGCCTGTGGCGTTTCTAGCGGAGACCGAGGGTCTCCCGGGCAAAGCGCTCCACGACCCGCATCAGAGCCGGATCCGAAGCGGCACTCCGGAGGATGGCCTCGAGGTAGCCTCCGGGCTCGCCGGTATCGAGTCTTCTGCCTTCTATCCTCCGGAAACTCATGCGCCCTTCGGCGATGAGCCGTCCGAGCGCATAGGTATGGAAGTACTCCCCGCCCGAATGCGTTGCCCAGCCCTGTTCGAGGAGGTCGAAGAACTCCGGGGTATAGAGGTAGCGACCTATGGAGACTTCGTGGCTCGGCTCGAGACCGGGCGCTGGCTTTTCGACGAAACCCCGGACTCCGACGCCGTCGGCGTCGGGATCCACCACACCGTATCGTGACACGTCGCCCGGCTCGTGGATCGTCGCCATGACGCTGCTGCCCCTCTTGCGATACAGCTCGATCAGCTGGAGCGCCAGTGGAGGCGAGCCGATATGGAGATCGTCCGGGTAGGCGACCACGCAGGGCTCCTCGCCGACGAGCTCCTTGACCTGAAGGAGGGCATGGCCGGTGCCGCGCATCTCCGACTGGCGGATAAAGGCGATGCGTGCCTCGGGCGGAGCGATCGCCGTGAGCCGCTCCAGTTTCCCCTCGCGCCGGAAGAGCTCCTCGAGCTCGACCTCCCGGTCGAAGTAGTCCTCCAGCGCCTTCTTTCTCCGTGAGCTGATAATGATGATGTCATGGATACCCGAGGCGATGAATTCCTCGACTATGAAAGCGATGGCGGGCTTTGTGCCGACAGGAAGCATTTCTTTGGGAACGGTCTTGGTCACGGGAAGGAACCGCGTGCCGTATCCGGCAGCGACAATGACGCCCTTCATGCCGCCATCCTAGCCTGTCGGGCCCGCCATGGGCAACCCGATTCCGGCCTGCAGCGCCGCTCCGCCCTGAGCGCCGTCGCTCAGGGCGGAGCGACAAATCCGAGACAGTTGCCCACCACGCGTTCCCAGCCGACTATCCCGACATGAACGGGGACGTTTACCAGCTTCGCCGCCCCGTCTCCCCTTCGTATGCAGAGCGCGGAGGATCCTCCACCGTCAAGACACAACCCATCCCGGGCACCGAGCCAGAGCAGCCAGGCGCCGGCTTCCTCTTCCGTGAGGCCCACGCTGCCGCTTCTCCTCCCGTCGGCGACGAAGACATAAAGCCTGCTCCCGTCCCTGGAAATTCCCGCAACCGTCCTCGGCTCCCGGGCAGCCGCCCGACCGACTACTCTCCCCTCGCCGAGAACGATGAAGAATCCGCCCACCGCATCTGTCACATGCCGAAGGTCCGTATCCGCGCTCTGCTGGACTATCTGCGCCCGACCATCGTCCAGGAACAGAAGCGCGGCATAACGCGGGTCGGGTCGGGACACCAGAACGCCCCGAGAGACGGCAAGGCCGACGAGCCTCATCGCCTGGCCCTCGACGGCGAGGCGCGGGCTGAAGGGCCCTCCGTTGACCGCTGCCACGCAGCCGAACTCGGCCGCGAAGGAGGAAACGCGGCGACCGCTGGTCATCCCGCTTCCGCCCCGTCCCGGCGTGACAATCACGCCCAGACCCGGAGTCTGAAGGTCGATCCTCAGGGCATGGATGACGAGGGGTGGAGACGGAAGCGTTATCCGTGCGTAGTCGATGCCGCCGGCCAGGCCCTGCCATGCAGCATTTAGCCCCACCTGCGGCAGGACGGACAGTCCGCCACGCGGCAGCGTGGCGCAGGCAAACAGCAGGATCAGGGCGAGGGCCCCGGCCAGAACAGCGCGGCGGACGCTCATGCCCGCGTTATGCGAAGCAGGACTTCCTTTGTGCCGTCCGCCGCCCAGACTCTGACAAGAGAGGCTTCCTCGTCATGCTCGTAGCGGGCCCCTATCGCCTCGATGCGGCAGCCCCTGGGATAGTGGAGCTTCGGCAGGAAGACTTCGGTTGGAGCCGAAACGGCGCCATCCGGACGGTAGCGCAGAAGGAATTCCCCGCTGCGGAGCGAGAACCGCATCTCGGTCAGTTCGCCCGCAGTCGCCATCGCGTAAGGGCGAACGAAGCCACGCAGGGCCCGACCGCCGGCATCGCGGGGATCGCCTGTCTCGCTGCGCCCCGCCCGGGCTTCGTCGCGGCAAAAGACCGACAGATCCTCACCATTCCAGAGATCTCCCCGGGCGTGGCTGTTGTCTGCGCTGTAGTTCCACAGCGTGGCATCGAGCAGATTCGCGTCCAGGGCGTCGTAGTATGCGGAGAGGGCCCGTTCGTGCACCTGGTAGTTTCCGCCGGGAGCATAGGCTCTCCGCCAGTTCAGGTCAAAGGGCAGTCCGAACTCGCCGATCAGCGTCGGAATTCCTCCCATCGCCTCGCCGGCATGATCGCGGATTCGCCTGAGTGCCCGGGCGAAAAACCGCCGGACCCGCGCGGGGCCGACGTGAATCCGGCCGGTCTCCGTGTCGTAGGCCAGGAAGCCGGTCCATATTTTGGAAAAGAGCGTGAGACCGTCGTACCAGTGCGTCGCGTTGACGGCCGCCCCGCCGTCCTCGGCTGGGTCCCAGCTGCTGCGTCCACCCTCCGGAATCCCCTCGATGAAGACGGCAAGGCGACGGGCCGAATCGCCGCTCGATCGGATGCGCGCCATATAGCGCCGTATGAATGGACGGAGAAAATCGCGCGAGAAGTCCACCGGGCGCCCCCCGACCTCCGCAAAGTGCGCCGGCCTGAGGAGTTTCGGCTCGTCGGCTTCCATGCTCCAGATGCCCGACCGTGCCCACAGGCATCCGAGATCGTCTCTCCACGCGCTCAGCCCTCGCAGCCCGAGGGCCCGTCTGCCCACGACACCCTGGCCGAGTCCCCTTATGCCGTAGACATCCACGACAACCGGGATGCCCGAGCCCGCGCGGATGGCCTCCCAGGGGCTCGGCATGGGCCCGACCTTGCTCAGACTGTGCTCCAGCACACGGAGATCGCCCTGACCTATGAATCCCGGGGAGGGTTCGTTCAGACTGTCGAATCCGACGACATGGGGGTAGCGGGCTATCCGTCGTGCGACCTGTTCCATCGCCCCGATGAACCGTTCCTGCAGGAAAGCCTGCAGGGACTCGGCACGATCCCGGGCGCGGATGCCGGGGGCGAAGACATCGCCGCCGTAGAAGAGCGTGAACATCGTCGCACAGGCGAGCCGGTTGTAGTTCGCGGGCCAGATCATGCGCGGGAAGGGATCGCCGTGCTCCTGATGGACCATGGCGGCACCGGTCGCATGGAGCCGCTCGGGCTCGAAGCCCGCCGCCTCGAGCGTCCATAGCGGAGCCCCGTCGCCGCCCGTCCACCTGCTCCATACGTCCTGATGCGGATCAACGAACAGAGACAGCCCGTAGTCCCCCGCGAGAGCGACGATCCGTTCCAGGTACTCCAGATACTCCCCGTCATAGATCCCCGGACCCTCGTGCTCCACGCCTTCCCAGGTGACGAGAAGACGCAGGAAGTTCATCCCCCAGCGCTTGAGTCGCGCGAAGTGCTCCGCGGCTTCCTCAAGCGGGAAGGGACGCCCGACAAACGTGAGAGCCTTCCGCTCGTAGAAGCCCTGACGGATGTGGCTGGCCCCGGATGGTTTCGCCGGAAGCTTGCTGTCCCCGCCCAGATTCACGCCGCGGAGTACGAGGCGCCTGCCTTTCTCATCCTGCCACGTATCGCGTATAATCTGCACCTGCGCCTCCGGGACCAACTATAGCTCCGGTCCCCGAGACCGACAACGGCGGGAGAGCGCAAATCCAGGGGAGGGCGGGATGATCGAACGGAGCGACCTCAACGGTCGCATTCTCTACGAGGATGGGGATCACAAGTTCATCTGGCTGGGTGCGGACGTGGACTACCGCAAGGGCGTCGTGCAGACCATGCAGTACCTCATCGTCGACCAGAACAAGGGCTGGCTCCTCGATCCCGGCGGCGTGCACCTTTTCTCACGTGTCGTGGCCACCGCCAGCCGCTATATATCGATCGACCGGATCGAGGGGATCTTTTTTTCGCATCAGGATCCCGACGTCTCCTCCGGCATCGCGCTCTGGCTGGGCGTGACCCCCGCCAAGATCCACATCGCCTCGCTGTGGCATCGCTTCCTCCCGCACTTCGGGATAGTGGACGCCTCCCG
>DATJQN010000141.1:0-2329 GCA_035505775.1 Rectinemataceae bacterium
CTCGCTCTGCAGTCAGGGTAGCACTGCTGCCCCGGCTGGCAATCGACGGGCCTGCACTGAGGGACGGGGTTTCGGCACTCCGTGGAGGCGGCGGTGCACGGAAGTGACGGATAGTCGGCGGCCGGTGACGGATTTTCAACAACGCGGGCCGCGATGGATAAAAAGCCTTCTGCAGTTCTGTCCATCGATCCCTACTTTTGTGCCGATGACTTGGATATACTGCCCAGAGTCGGCGACAGTCGTGGAAGCGGAGGGGTCCCGGCGGACAGAGCATACGGGGGTCGACATGGGATCCAAACGCCGTGTTCATTGTTCGGGGTGGGCATATGCCGGGACCCGGCTTGCCGCGCTTCTCCTGGCTGGTCTGAATGTTTTTACAGCTTCGGCCCAGGCAGTGCCGGCCCCGGTCAGGCAGACGCTTTCGATCCTCTACTTCGATAATCTCGCACGGGTCTCAGACTTCGACTGGTTGCGGGCCGGTCTCTCCGACATGCTCACCACCGACATCGCCGCGTCCGGCGCCGTCACGGTGGTCGAACGCGAACAGCTCGCCACGGTCCTCAAGGAACAGGAACTCCAGCTCTCGGGCGTCGTGCAGGAATCGGATGCTGTCCGCATGGGCATGATTCTCGCGGCCACGCGGATCGTCTACGGCTCTTTCGTGGTCTCGGACGGGAAGATGAGTATCGACGCCCGGCTCGTGGACACCGAAAGCGCGGCGGTGCTCGGTGCCGTCCGGGCAGAGGGCCCGGCGGGCGACGTTCTCCTGCTCGAGCGGAAGATCGCCTCGGGCCTGATGGGGGCGCTCGGCGTGGCGAGCCCGTCGGCGCCGAGCTCGGGCGGAGCCTCGGTCGTCCAGGCGGCGGCGGCATACTATGCGGGCCTCGCGGCCCTCGACAGCGGCTCCTACCAGGATGCGGCCTCGCATTTCAGGGAAGCTTCCGACCTGGATCCCTCCTACGGGAAGCCGCAGCTGGGGCTGGAAGCGGCCTACCGCTTCCTGAAGGATTTCCGGCGGGGACAGCAGCAGAAGGAGCTGGCCGCCCTGGCTTCCTCCGTCCAGAGACTGCGGTCCAGGGTCGAGGGGAAATTCTACACCATGACGGACATGGCCACCCATCCGAAAGATTTCGGCTACGCCGACGTGCAGGCCGCCGTCGCGGCGATGTCCGCGGACTCGATGGGCTATGCGGGCAGCACACCGGCCCAGGCGATCGGCTTCATGGAGAACCTTCTCCTCGAGATGGGACTGAAGGCCAGGGAATACTTCGGGGACCAGACCTTCGCGGCCGGCTGCGCAGTGGAAATCGGTGCATGGGCGGCGCGCGCGCTCCGGGACTACCCGCAGGACTCCTTGCTCGCGGAATCGCAATATCCACCCATCGTGCAGCTCAGGCTGGACCGACGATGGCCCGAACTCAAGGCCGCGTGCGAAACTTTCATGGCGCGATGGCCCGACTTTCGCATGATCGATTCCGTGGAGGACGCTTACCAGGAATCCCTGGACAGGCTTTCGGGGAAGGATTGATCGGCGGCGCGCCGGCCGCTGCGCGCGAAGGGTCGAGCCGGCCCCAGAGCACGCCGGGGCGGACTCTTTTACAACAGGAGGGATCGGATGTCCAGCGAGCTTGCAATCGTCTTCACGACACGATCGGGGCACTGCCGAACCTACGCCGAGGCGCTCGGAGCCCGACTCAAGGCCGATGCCCACGAGATAGGCGATCTCGTGCCGCGGAAAGGGCTGTTCGGCTTCCTCCGATCGGGAGCGCAGGCCTCCTCCGGGAAGGCCACCCCCATACGTGACCCCGGGGTGGATCTCAGCGCGGTCAGGCATGTCGTCCTCGTCCAGCCCATATGGGCATCCTCGGTAGTGCCACCGCTGCGTACCTGGCTCCGTGCCCATACGGAGGAGCTCAGAGGCAGGGCGATATCGGTGCTCGTCTCCTACTATGGCAGCCCGCTCGAGCACTTCCGCCTCAAGTTCGAGCGCGAGTTCGGTCCCATGGCAGCATTTGCAGCGATAGCCCAGTCCGATCCGGAGTCGGTCAAGGCTTCAAAGATCTCCGAGTTTTCGCGGAAGGTCCTCGCCGACCTCGCCGCTGGTGGCGGCGCCGGAGGCGAAGTCTGAGGCGACGGTCAGCCCGGCGGCGAACGGCCCCGCGGCCGCGAGCCGGCTGAGTTCGGCCTCGAGCTCCCGGCCGATGCGCGTCCGCTCTTCCCTGAACGGGCGCTCGGGATAGTACTCCTGTCTTCTGCCGACGACGATGCGCCTCCGTGCCTTGTCGATGTACACGGGATAGATGCCCGCGCGAAGTCCGCCTTCGAGATA
>DATJQN010000142.1:0-9891 GCA_035505775.1 Rectinemataceae bacterium
ATTCCGGGAGAACATGGCGCATCCTATGCCGGGCACGCGGGCCTGGAATAGCCCCACGAGTGGCGCCTATCGCTTCGAAAACCGGGTATTTGGAGCGCTCCTCCATAGCCGAACGCTTGACTGGTATTGTATCTTCCTAGAGAATCGCGACACTCTGTCGAGAAAGGACGTAGGAGATGCGGAAAAGTACCTTGATTCTCTGCGCCGCCCTCGTGGCCGGCGCCTCGATGCTCTTCGCGGCGCCCCTGCCGGCGTCGATCAAGATCGGGGCCGTGGAAACCCTGACCGGCGACAATGCAGCTTATGGCATTTCGATCCGTAAGGGTCTCGAGCTCGCGGTGGCCGAGATCAATGCGTCGAGGTTCCTCGGTTCCTCCACGATCAACCTCGTCGTGATGGACGACAAAGCCGACAAGCAGGAGGGCATCAGCGTCTTCTCCAAGCTCCTCGGCGAAGAGCACGTCGCTGCAATCATCGGCCCGACTCTCAGCAGCACCGCTTTCGCCGCCGACCCTGTCGCACAGAAGGCGGGGGTGCCGGTCCTCGCCACGAGCAACACCGCCAACGGCATCACGGCCATGGGGGACTTCATCTTCCGTGACAGCCTCGCTCAATCCGCCGTGCTCCCCGGAACCCTGGCGGCAGTGGCGCAGAAGATGAAACCACAGCGGGCGGCCCTCCTCTACGAATCGACCAACGAGTATTCCAAGAGCGAGGCCGATGTCGCCAAGGCGGCCCTGGCATCGCTGGGGATACAGCTTGTGGCCACGGAAAGCTACGCCCACGGGGATTCGGATTTCCGGACCCAGCTCGCCAAGCTCAATGCCCGGCATCCCGATGTCTTCGTATTCTGCTCGCTGATCGGCGAGGCCATCCCCGTCCTGCAGCAGGCGCGCGAGATCGGCATCACCCAGCCGATCGTGGGCGGAAACGGTTTCAACAGTCCCTCGGTCATCAAGTCCGCGCAGTCCGCCGCGGAGGGGCTCATCGTGGGCGCCGCGTGGTTCATCGACAGTCCCGCGCGGGGCAGCCAGTCCTTCGTCAAGGCATATCGCGCGAAGTACGGATCCGATCCGGACCAGTTCGCGGCCCAGGCCTATGCAGCGGTCTATATCATGGCCACGGCCATCAGGAAGGCCGGCTCGATCGACGGCATGGCGATCAGGGACGCCCTCGCGTCCGTCCGGAACCTGGACTGCTCGCTCGGCAGTTTCTCGTTCGACGCCAACCGCGACGCCGTGCATCCGAGCGTCACGCTCGTCGTCCAGGACGGCCACTTCGTGCTCTTCCAGTAGAGAGCCAGGGCTGTGGACCTGTCCCTGCTCGCCGATCCGGTCTTCCTTGCGCAGAACGTCGTGGACGGCCTTTCGAGAGGCGCGTTGTACGCCGTCTATGCGCTCGGATTCACGCTGATCTTCGGCGTGCTGGATATCATAAACCTCGCCCACGCCGCCACCTTCATGTGGTGTGCCTTTGCCGGCTACGTGGCGATGACCAGTCTGGGTTTCAGCCTGCCCCTTGGACTGGTTGTCGCCCTCCTCGCCGGCTCGGCCATCGCGGTGCTGCTCGAACTGCTGGCCTTCCGGCCCGTGCGGCGGGCGGGGGCCGACCGGCTTTCCAGCATGATCAGCAGCATAGGCGCCTCGCTTGTTCTGGTGAGCGTGGCAGAGGCCGTATTCGGCGTGCAGACGCGTCGCTTTCCGGATCGCGTGCTCGATCCCAAGCCGCTGTTCATCGGCGGTCACGCGGGGCTCCGCATCAGCCGGGCCCAGATTCTCATTCTCGCGGCGTCGGTGATCCTCATGGCGGCCCTGGGTTTCCTCATCCGCCGCACCAAGCTCGGCGCGGCGATCCGTGCCGTCGCCGCGAGCCGGCGGGCTTCGCTCCTTCTCGGCATCGACGTCAACGGTATCATCGTCCTCACCTTCGTCGTGGCCGGCGCGCTGGCCGGCGCGGCCGGAATCCTCGTGGCGCTGCTTACCAACAACATCGTCCCCGGAATGGGAAGTCAGATCGAGCTCCGGGGGCTGGCAGTCGTCATCCTGGGCGGCATGGGAAACATCGAGGGCGCGGTGCTCGGCGGTTTCATTCTCGGCCTGGTGGAAACCTTCACGATCGCCTATCTGCCCGGTGGCAGCGACATCAAGGACGCGATTGCCTTTCTCATACTCTTTCTCATCCTGCTCCTGAAGCCGGATGGCCTACTCGGCCGGAGATCGGCGGATCGCGCATGAGGGCCGGGGACCGTCGGCAGCTCCTGCTGCAGACCTCCATAGTCGGGGTGGTCGCCCTGTCCGACCTCTTTCTCCTGGTCAGGAATCCCGCCGACATCGACCGCCTCCTCATCAACGCCCTTCTCGCGCTCAGCGCCTACGCCACCCTCCAGCTTCGACTCCTCTCGCTCGCGAACGCCGGCTTCATGGCCATCGGGGCCTACGCCTCGGCCATCCTCTCGGTGAAACTCGGTCTCCCCTCCGCGGCCAGCATTCCGGCGGCGGTCCTCCTGTGCTCCGGCCTCGGCCTCCTCATCGGACTGCCCGTTCTGCGCCTGACCGACGTGTACCTCGCCATAGCCACGCTGGGCTTCGGCGAGATCGTCCGCGTCCTGATCGTTCTCCTCCCCGGGCTGACCGGGGGTCCGACGGGCGCCAACCTTTCCACCGGCTTCCCCTACGAAGCGATGAAGTCGACCTCGACCCTGACGATAGCCATTGCGCTCGTCGTCGCGCTCTACCTCTTCCGCTCGCTTGCGCCTTCGAAGACCGGACGGGCATTCCGCGCCATCAGGGAGAACAGCCGGGCAGCCTCCAGCCTCGGCATCGACGTGACAGCGTACAAGATCTTCGCCTTCCTCCTGAGTGCGGCTCTGGCCGGACTTGCAGGGGCTTTCTTCGCCCATTCCGTCGGCTCGCTCGACAACGGAGACTTCAAGTTCACGCGCGCCGTCGATATTCTCGGCTATGCCGTGCTGGGAGGCACCGGCACATGGTTCGGCCCCCTCCTGGGAGCCGGGCTGCTGACTGCCCTTCCCATACTGATACGGGACGGCCTCGGGGCCTCGATCGGCTTCATCCACTCGTTCGCGCAACTTCCAAATATCCTCACCGGCCTCTCGCTGATGCTCGTCATCATCTTCATGCCGGGCGGGCTGGCCTCGGCGTTTGGCCGTCCGTCATCGAGGACCGGGCCGACGCGCGTGCGCGAGCGACCAAGGCCGGTGCTGTCCGCAGCGGCTGCGGCATGCGCATCCGGAAACGGGACAGGACCTGGCGGGTCAGCACGCAAATCCGGGGTCGACGGTGAGGGCACCGGATTCGAGGCCATCCCGCCGCCCGATACGGCCACCGAGGGAAGTGCCGAGTGTTGCCTGCTTGCCCTGGATGGTCTTGGCAGGTCCTTCGGCGGCGTCGACGCGCTGACTGCCGTCAGCCTGGAGATACGGGAGGGCGGAGTCTACGGACTGATAGGCCCCAATGGCGCGGGGAAGACCACGCTCATGAACCTGGTCGGCGGGCTCCTGGCGCCGAGTTCCGGCAGGATCCTCTGGCGGGGAGAGGAAATCCAGGGTTCGGCTCCGCATCGCATCGCCCGCCTGGGACTGGCGCGAAGCTACCAGAACATTCAGCTCTTCCCCGAAATGAGCGTACTCGAGAATGTCGTCGTCGGTCACCACATCCATGTCGGCACCAGTCCCCTCACCACCTGGCTCCGATTGCCCCGGGAGACCAGCGAGGAGGGCCTCGCGACCCGTGAGGCCCTGGCCCTGCTGGAGCGTCTGGGACTCTCGGACCTGGCGGACCGGCACGCCGGCACGCTCTCCTATGGCGACCAGCGCCGGGTGGAGATTGCCCGCGCCCTCGCCCTCCATCCGCGGCTCCTCATGCTGGACGAACCGGCGGCCGGGATGAACGACGCCGAGACAGCACGGCTCGGCAGGTTCATCACTGATCTCAAGGGGCACGGCTATACGATCCTCGTGGTCGAGCATCACATGGACCTGATCATGAATGTCTGCGATGAGGTTCTCGTGCTCAATTTCGGCCGGATGATCGCCCGGGGGATGCCCTCCGCGATAGCCCGGAACGAGGCCGTCATGGAAGCCTACCTGGGGAGGGAATGATGGCCCTGCTGGAAGTGGAGTCTCTTGAGGTCCGGTACGGGGCGGTCGAGGCGCTCCGGGCCGTCAGCTTCCATGTCGATGAAGGCGAGGTGGTTTCGGTGATCGGGTCCAACGGTGCCGGAAAATCATCCATGCTTCTCGCGTTGAGCGGCATCGTTCGTCGCTCCTCGGGAAGCATCCGCTTCGCAGGGGCCGACATCGGGTCGTGGCGCGCCGATCGGATCGTGCGCGCGGGACTGGTCCAGGTTCCGGAAGGTCGGGCCATTCTTGCCCCGCTGACCGTCCACGAGAATCTCGTGCTCGGCGCATGGACGAGGCGCGGGGACCGGAGCGTGGCCCGGGACCTCGATCGCATCTACTCGCTGTTCCCGCAGATCGCGGGCAGAAGGAATCAGCTGGCCGGCACGCTCTCGGGCGGCGAGCAGCAGATGCTCGCCCTTGGCCGGGCGCTCCTGGCCGCTCCCCGTCTCCTCCTTCTCGACGAGCCGAGCATGGGACTCGCGCCGCTTGTCGTGTCGGCGATCTTCGACATCCTCCGGACAATCCATCGGGACGGTACGACCATCCTCCTTGTCGAGCAGAATGCGCGCCAGGCGCTCCGCGTCTCGTCCCGCTCGATCGTACTGTCGCACGGGAGGATCGAGCTCGAGGGACCCAGCGAATCGGTCGCGGGCAATTCCGCCGTGGTGGAAGCATTCCTCGGCCGGCGCTGAGCGTCCGCGGCATCCGGACCCTTGCGGGCCGATGCGCATTCAGCTTGACGGGCGCCCGTCCTGATAGGAAATTCTGCATTGTGTGTCGGGAAGGAGCGTGAGATGGAGCTTGATGACATCGCCCGGCTGATCGAGCTGTTCGACCGGAGCAGCCTGACCGAACTGCGGTACCGAAAAGCCGATGAGCAGGTCCTCATCAGACGCTCCCCTGCCGAGCCGGGAGCCGTACCCGGGCCGGCGCCATCCGCCCGGCTCGGATCTGCGGATCCCGATGCCGCGATCGGCGGCGATGGTGCCTCCGGCGGTGCCTCCGGCGGCGCCTCAAGCGGTGCGCACACGCAGCCTGCGCCGGATGCGGGAACGCGCGGACAGGGGCGCGCCGACACCGAGATCATCGCTTCTCCGATGGTCGGCACCTTCTATCGCTCACCATCCCTCGATGCCGAGCCCTTCGTGCGGGAGGGTCAGCGGGTGGAGAAGGGTCATACCCTGTGCATTCTCGAAGCCATGAAACTCATGAACCAGATAGAGGCCGAGTTTCCCTGCGAGATTCTCAGGATCTTTCCGGCCAACGCCGTCCTCGTGGAATACGGCACACCGCTGTTCGAGGTCAGACGGGCATGATCCAGTCCCTGCTGGTCGCGAATCGCGGAGAGATTGCGGTGCGGATCATGCGGACCTGCAAGGAACTCGGCATCAGGACCGTCGCGGTCTATTCCGAGCCCGACAGCACCTCCCTCCACGTGCGCATGGCCGACACGGCGGTATGCATCGGTCCGGCCAGCGCGAAGGACAGCTATCTCAACATTCCCAACATCGTGACGGCTGCGACCCTCAACGGCTGCAATGCCGTGCACCCGGGTGTAGGGTTTCTCGCGGAAAACGCCGGGTTTGCGAGGACAGTCATCAAGGCCGGCCTCATCTTCGTCGGCCCCGACCCGGATGTGATCGACCTCCTCGGCGACAAGATCAACGCGAAGCACAGCGCGGTTTCCAACGGGCTGCCGGTGATCCCCGGATCGAAGGGTCCGGTCAGGTCCGCGGAGGAAGCCCTCGCCGAAGCCCGGGAGATCGGCTTCCCCGTCATCATCAAGGCCGCGGCGGGGGGAGGGGGCAAGGGCATGCGCATTGTCCGCGATGCCGCCGAGCTTCCCGCCGCGCTCGGCATCGCGGCAAGCGAAGCGAAGAAGGCCTTCTCGGACGATTCGGTCTATCTGGAGAAGTTCATCGAGGAACCCCGGCATGTGGAGATCCAGCTCATCGCCGACGGCTTCGGTACGGTGGTTTCGCTCGGCGAACGGGACTGCACCGTCCAGAAGAGCCACCAGAAGCTCCTGGAGGAAAGCCCCTCCCCGGCGCTCTCTCCCGAGCTGCGTACGCGCATGGCGGAGGATGCGATCCGCCTGTTCCGGGCCCTGGGCTATTCCGGCGCCGGAACGGTCGAGTTCCTCGTGAAGGACGACGCTCACTATTTCATGGAAGTCAACGCGCGAGTGCAGGTGGAGCATCCGGTGAGCGAACTCGTGTCCGGGGTCGACATTATCGAGGCGCAGCTCCGGGCTGCTTCCGGCGAGCGGCTGCCCTTCAGCCAGGCGCAGCTTCCCCTCTCGGGCTATGCCCTCGAATGCCGCATCAATGCCCTCGGTCCGGGCGTCGTGAGCCGCTACGACGCGCCCGGAGGCAGGAACGTGCGCGTGGACAGCTTCCTCCACTCGGGCTGCATGGTATCGCCCTACTACGACGCGCTGCTTGCCAAGATCATCGTCTTCGCCCGGGACCGGCGTGAGGGGATCGCCCGCATGCTGCGTGCCCTGGACGAGACCGTCATCGAGGGCGTGCCCACCAACCTGGCCATGCAACGGGGCATCGTGGGCCACGAGCTCTTCCGTTCCGGTCGTTTCGGTACCGGGATCTACGAGCGCCTCGAAAAGGAGATTCGAGCATGACGGGTCTTCGAATCTGGAAACGGAGGCCTGCCGCGGCCCCGGAGTTCAATTACGGGAATCCCTCGACCTTCAAGAAGCGCCTCGACGAGCGCAGTTTCGTCCTCAAGGAAAACCACTGCCCCGCATGCAAGGCCGACGCGCGCGTCGACGAACTCGAGGCCACGCTCTTTGTCTGTCCCACCTGCGATCACCACTTCCGCCTCAATGCCGCGGAGCGGATCCGCATGCTCGCGGACAAGGACTCTTTCGAGGAGATCGACGCCGACCTTACGAGCCTCGACCCCATCGGCTTCCCCGGCTACCGGGACAAGCTCGCCGAGGCGCATGAGAAATCCCGTCTCAACGAGGCGATCGTCACCGGCACGTGCAGGATCGAGGGCGAGGGCGCCGTGGTCGGGGTCATGGATTTCCAGTTCATGGGTGGTAGCATGGGCTCGGTCGTCGGGGAGAAGGTTGCACGGGCGGCGGCGCTCGCCGCGGTGCGCAAGCTTCCGCTCATCATGTTCACGGCCTCGGGTGGCGCGCGGATGCAGGAAAGTGTGCTCAGCCTCATGCAGATGGCCAAGACGGCGATCGCCGCGGCCCAGCTCGGCCGCAAGGGCATACTGTTCATAGTGGTGCTCACCGACCCCACGACGGGCGGCGTGGACGCGAGTTTTGCCATGCTCGGTGATGTCATCCTCGCGGAGCCCAACGCCCTCATCGGTTTCGCAGGCGCACGGGTGATAGAGGGAACCCTCGGGCAGAAACTGCCCGAGGATTTCCAGAAAGCCGAGTTCCAGCTCAAGAAGGGATTCGTCGACGCCGTCGTCGAGCGGAAGAATCTCAAACGGACCCTCGTGTTCCTTCTCAGGACACACAGAAGGCGATCATGATGGCCGGACTTGACGCGGCTGCGATTCGGGAGCGCCTTGACGCGCTCAAGGCTGCGGCCGGCGATGTGGACATCTCCGCCGAGCTCGCGCAGATCGAGCTCAAGCTCGGCGGCAACCCGGAGCCGCCCGCAGCGCCGGGCTCGGCGTCGCGCTCCGCGCCGCGTTCCGCGCCGCGCTCCGCGATGGACCGCGTGCGACTGGCCCGCCTCGTCGGCAGGCCCACGATGCTGGATTACGTGGACGCGATCTGCGAAGATTTTCTGGAGCTCCACGGCGACCGCTCCTTCGGTGACGATCCCGCGATGGTCGGCGGCATCGGTCAGATTGACGGGAAACCCTTCACCATCATCGGTCAGCACCGAGGACGCAATCTCAAGGAGACTATCTACCGCAAGAACGGCATGGCGGAGCCCGAAGGCTACCGCAAGGCCCTGCGACTGGCGCACCAGGCGGAGAAGTTCGGCCGGCCCGTGGTCGTGTTCATCGACACGCAGGGCGCCTTTCCCGGAGTCAGCTCGGAGGAGCGGGGCATCGGCGAGGCGATCGCCAGGAACCTGAAGGAGTTCTCCCTCCTCCGGGTCCCCATCATCTGTTTCATCATCGGCGAGGCGGAATCGGGCGGGGCGCTCGGCATCGCGGTCGGTGACGAGCTCTGGATGCTCGAGAACGCCGTGTACTCCGTCATTTCACCCGAAGGCTGCGCCTCCATTCTGCTGCGTGACGCGAACAAGGCCGCCTATGCCGCCGGACTCATGAAGATCACCGCGACCGATCTTCTCGCCATGGGCGTGGTCGACGGCATCATTCGCGAACCCGAGGGTGGTGCCCAGCTCGACCCTGGCGGAGTGGCGCGCGAGATCAAGGCGCGGATTCTCGAAAGCAGTGCCCGGCTCTCGAGACTCGGCGGCTCGGACCTGCTCGCGAAACGCTTCGATCGCTATTGCAGGTTTGGAGCCTACGCCGGCGGGGACAGGGCCCAGGAGGGATTCCTCAGGCGCTTCCTGTTCGAGGCTTGAGACAGTGCTGCGGCGCCGCGTGACGACAAAAAAGGGACCGCCCATGGGACGGTCCCTCGCGCTGCGGCCTATGGCGGCCGCGTGTCGCAGCGGCCGCGTGACGCATCCGCCTCTCAGTTCTTCTTCTGGAACTCCTGCATGAAGGCGACCGCGTCCTTGACGTTCTGGACCGAGCTCGCGTTGTAGGTGGAGAAGCGGATTCCCCCGGTGGAGCGATGGCCCTTGACCCCGATGATGCCGGCAGCCTTGGACTCCTTCACGAACTTCTCCTCGAGCTCCTCGCTTTTCAGCCTGAAGACGACGTTCATCAGCGAGCGATCTTCGACCGCGACGGGGCAGTTGTAGTAGCCCCCCGAAGCGTCGATGGCACCGTAGAGCACCCTCCCCTTCTCCTGATTCATCTTCTCCATCGCCGCCAGACCGCCCTGGGACTTTATCCAGTCGAGCGTCAGATCGAGAATGTAGATCGAGAAGCAGGGCGGAGTGTTGTAGAGCGAATTGTTGTCGGCGTGGGTCTTGTAGGAGAGCATCGTCGGCAGATCGTCCTTGGCCTTTGCGAGGAAATCCTCCTTGATCGCGACGACCGTGACGCCCGAAGGTCCGAGGTTCTTCTGCGCGCCGGCGTAGATCATGGAGAACTCCCCGGTGGGGAATGGCCGGGAGAAGATGTCCGAGGACATGTCACAGACGACGGGGGCCGGACCGAGCTTGGGCCAGTAGTGCCACTGCGAACCGAAGATCGTGTTGTTGCTCGTGTAGTGGACATAGGCGGCCTTGGGATCGAGCTTGAGCTCTCCCTGCTTCGGAATGGAGCGGAATCCGCCGTCCTTTTCGCTCGTCGTGACGTTGATCGTGCCGAAGCGCTTGGCTTCCTTGACGGCCGCCTTGCCCCAGTGTCCGGTGACGATATAGTCCGCGGTCCTGCCATCGTAGAGCATGTTCATGGGCAGCATGAAGAACTGGGTCGAGGCGCCGCCGGTCAGGAAGAGGATCTTCCACTCGCTGCCCATCCC
The DNA here is from genome assembly GCA_035505775.1 of Rectinemataceae bacterium. GTDB lineage: Bacteria > Spirochaetota > Spirochaetia > Treponematales > Rectinemataceae > JAJXZP01. The sequence continues at coordinate 9,684 of DATJQN010000142.1, forward strand.
GGCGATCTCCCGGAAGCTCGCCTGGGCATGGTTGTGCATCTCCTCGTATTCCTTGCCGCGATGGGAAACCTCCATTACGGACATTCCCGTGCCCTTCCAGTCGAGCATCTCGGACTGCGCCTTCTCGAGGACGGCAAGGGGAATGGCCGCGGGGCCCGCATTGAAATTGATGACGCGCTTCATTGTGTATCTCCTATTTCTTCGAGTA
>DATJQN010000143.1:0-4416 GCA_035505775.1 Rectinemataceae bacterium
GGGTGGTGATCATCAGCTTCCCGAAGATGGTCGCCCTGAAAACGGTCTCGACGATCATCAAGACCGAGACCAAGATTTTCGACGATACCGTCGTCGATTCGATCGGCGAACTGATAAATATCATCGCCGGCAACACCAAGAAGCTCCTCGAAGACAAGAAGATAATCATCTCACTCCCTTCGATCGTGAAGGGATATAACCACAAGCTTGCGTGGATAACGGGCGTCCCGGTCGTCTGCATTCCTTTTGAGTGCGATTACGGGAGCTTCTACCTGTTCGTAAGCCTGAAGGATCTCATCGTGTGACCGGGGCGCGCGGACATCATCGGGAGCCAGGATGCAAGAATGAAAAAAGGGAAAGAAACAAACACGGCCGCAGGGGAACGACCGGGGGCGGTTTTCGGCGGCATTGCCGGCGCGTCCCTTGACGGCCTGCTGATCGTCGACCGGAACGCCAGGATCCGCGAGGTCAATGACGCGTATTGCGCCATGACCGGCTATAAGCGGGACGAGCTGCTCGGCATGGGCATGGCCTCCCTCGAAGCGGCCGACGGTGCGAACAGTCTGCGGGGCAGAATGCACGAGCTGGAAACCGCCGGCAGGGTGCGCTACCCGTCATCTCACCGCCGCAGGGACGGCACGATCGTCCACGTGGAGGTCGGCGCATCGCGGCAGCCCCTGGACGGGGGGGCCGGCTATGTCATGTTCGTGCGCGATCTTCGCAGGAGGGAGGACGAGGTCTGGCGGGACCTGACGAGGAACGCCCTCCTGGAGCTCTACGCCCTGCGCGCGACGATGAAGGAATACCTGGACTCGGTCGTCGACCTGCTGGCGAGCTGGAGCGGATGCAGCTGCGTCGGCATACGCCTCATCCGGGAGAACGGCGATATCCCCTTCTCGTCATACGTCGGTTTCGATCCGGAATTCATCAAAGACGAGGGCTGGGTTTCGCTCCATACCGACCAGTGCATCTGCTCGCGCATGGCGAACGGTCTCCCCGGCAAGCGCGAGCGCGAGCACCTGACAGAGGAAGGCGCCTTTTTCTGCAACGACACCGTGAAATTCATGGAGGGCCTCGGCGAAGAGGAGCGCAGCTTCTACCGGGGCGATTGCGCCCGGAAGGGGTACCGGTCGATGGCCGTCATCCCCCTCTGCTACCAGGAGCGGATCCTGGGCGTCGTGGACCTGGCTGACGAGCGGGAAGGGGCGGTGCCGCCGCAGACCGTGTCCTTCGTACAGACGATCGCGCCCATAGTGGGAGAGGCGGTGTACCGCTTCAGCATGGAGGCGGAGCTGAAGGACCAGTTCGACTCCCAGAAGATCATAAACTCGATCCTCCGCCTGACCATCGACAATCTTTCCCTCGACGAGATACTGGACAGGTCGCTCGAGTACATGCTGGCCATGCCGTGGCTGAGCGGCGAATCGAGCGGGTGCATCCTGCTGGTCGACGGACGGAGCGGCAGGCTCCGGCTCAGGGCCCAGCACGGCCTCACCGAGCGGGCGCGGGAGACGTGCGGTGGCGGGGGGCAGGACGACCTGCCCTGCTTCGGCGCCGCCGATGGAAAGGAGATCCGCTTCGTGAGCCGCGAGGACGGGACTCCCGACAGTATCTGCATCGACGAAGGGATTATCGGCCAGTACAGCGTACCGATCATTTCGTCGGGGACCCTGCTGGGGCTCCTGCTTATCAACCTGAAGTCGAAGCACCGGCCCCGCAAGACCATCGAGCTCTATCTCAGCTCCATCGCCACGACCCTCTCCGGCATCATTCTCCGGAAGTACCGCGAGCGGGAGCTGCAGGCGGAACGGAACAAGCTCGCGAGCATCCTGGAGACGATGAACGACGGCGTCATCATATCCGGTAAGGACGGGGCCGTCGAATACATCAACCCGGTCATGGAGCGTATATACGGTCCTCCCGACGGGAAGAGCTACGCCGAGTATTTGCAGCAGGAGCTCGGGCCGGACGCGCCGTACGCGAACCCGGAAACGGGCGAATTCCCGGCCCGCCGGTTTGAATTGCGCAGCGAGAAGAAGGGACGGACCTACGACGTCTACTCGACCGCGACCGCCGACGGCGGCAGCGTGGATTCCCGCATCGATTTTTTCCACGATATCACCGACCTGAAGCGCTCGGCCGTCGAGATCAAGAAGCAGGCGGACCTGCTGGCCCGGGTGAACGACGCCATCATATCCTTCGACAAGAATTTCAACATCACCTACTGGAACTTCGCAGCCGAGGCGATCTACGGGTGGAAGGCGGAGGAGGTCGCCGGCCGCTCCGTCATCGAGCTGCTCAGGCCCCGGGCGATCGGCGAAACGATCGAGGAGCTGGACATCACCCCTTTACTGCACGGCTACCACCGCGAGATGGTGCACCAGAGAATGGACGGGACCGACGTGCCGATCGAGGCCTCGACGATCGAGCTGTACGACGAGCAGGGGGGGCTGGCCGGGTACGTGACCGTTAACCGCGACATCACCAGGCGGAAGATGGACGAGGAAGAGATGAAGAAGCTCTCCCTGGCGGTCGAGCAGACCACGGACTGGGTGTTCATCACCAACCGGGAGGGCATAATCGAGTACAGCAATAATAGCGCGGAGAGCATCACCGGGTACACCAAGAAGGAGATCATCGGGAGAAAACCGAGCATAATAAAATCCGGGAAGCACGACCAGTCCTTTTACAAGGCCCTGTGGGACACGGTGATCGCGGGCAAGACGTTCCGCTCCATCTTCATCAACCGGAAGAAAAACGGGGAGCTCTTCTACCTGGACAACTCCATAACGCCCCTGGTGGACGGCAGCGGGACGGTGACCCACTTCGTGGCGTCGGGCAGGGACATCACCCAGCAGAAGCGGATGGAGGACCAGCTGGTCTCCCTCGTCCATTACGACATGCTCACCGGGCTCCCCAACCGCACCCTCTTCATGGAGCGCCTCAGCATCGCCATGTCCCGCGCGGAGTACCAGGACCGCCTCATCGCGGCACTGGTCATCGACCTGGACAAGTTCAAGCTGTTGAACGATACCTTCGGGCCCGAGGTCGGGGACGAGATCCTGAAGGCCATGGCCACGCGCCTCGGCGGGGCCATCCGGGAGGGCGACATCGTGGCCCGGCTCGGGGGCGACGAGTTCGGGCTGGCCCTGGTCGATGTCGCGCAGAAGGAGGACTTCATCATCATCGTGGAGAAGATCAGGGCCATGATTTCCATGCCGATGTCGATACAGGGTCATGACATCGTGACGACCGCGAGCATCGGGATTTCGATCTATCCCTATGACGGGACCTCCGCCTTCGCCATCATGCACAACGCGGACATCGCCTTCTCGCGGCTCAAGGTGCTCGGGAGCAACAACTACCAGTTTTACACCGCGGACATGAACCTGAAGGCGTCGGAATTCATTTTCATCGAACAGCAGCTGTTCAGCACGGTGAACAACGGCAACAAGGACTTCGTCATCAATTACCAGCCCTACTACGACATCAACACCAGGGCCATGGTGGGCATGGAGGCGCTGCTCCGGTGGGATACCAACGGCGGGGGACTGATCATGCCGGAGACCTTCATCCCCATCCTGGAGGAGACCGGGATGATCAACTCGGTCGGCACCTGGATCATACAGTCGGTCTGCCGGCAGGTCCGGGAGTGGCATGACCGGGGATTCCCGGTGGTCCCGGTGTCGATCAACCTCTCGCCGGCGCAGTTCAGGCAGAAAGACCTGTTCTCGATCATCGAAAGGACCCTGGCCGAATACGGGATAGACCCTTCCGTGCTGGTATTCGAGCTGACGGAGAACATGCTGATGCACGACCTCGAGTACACGAGCTCGCAGCTCAGGAAATTCAGGGCCCTGGGCCTTTCCATCTCCGTCGACGACTTCGGCATGGGGTATTCGTCGCTGAGCTACCTCAAGCGGTTTCCCATCAACAACATCAAGATCGACAAGTCCTTCGTCAAGGATATCAACACGGACCCCGACAGCGGCTCGATCGTGACGGCCATCATATCGATATCGCACAGCCTCAACCTGAAGGCCATTGCCGAGGGCGTGGAAACCGAGGAGCAGTTCAACATTCTGCGCATTCTGCGCTGCGATACCATCCAGGGATTTTACCTGAGCAGGCCGGTGCCCGCGGAATCGATCGAGGCCATGTACCGCGAGCTGGCGGTCCGTGAAACCGGGGCCGCGGACATGCCAGCGGGCACGGCCTGAGCGGAAGGGCCGATCCGGCCGTATCACTTGAAACATGCGATACCAGAGAGTATGAACGTGACAATGGGTGAACTTGGGAAGATTAAGGGCCCGGCCGGGTTCGTGGAGAGGGCGACGGGTGTCGCGGTTGATGAACCGTACTTCCGCGAGATCCTGGATGATCGTGAGAGCCGGTACCGCAATCTCTTCCAGAACA
>DATJQN010000144.1:0-9329 GCA_035505775.1 Rectinemataceae bacterium
CCCGGAGTCTCGCGCTACTTCCAGCTCACCGATCCTACCTACACCTACGCCGAGTAGGCCGTATCCTCCGCGGTAGTCCCCGATTCGCTCCGGTGCCCCGAGCGCGGCGCAGCAGCGTCAGGTCGATTCGGCCTCGGTCTCGCTCAGCGCCAGCTTCAGGAACAGCCAAGGCGCCCCGAGCGAGGCCCACAGCCCCACGATTCCATAGCGGATGAAGCGAACCAGGGCCGGGTCAAGCGATTCGATGCTTCCCACAAGAAGTCTCGGACCGAGATACAGAATCACGAGTCCGGCGGCGCCGACAAGGAATCGCAGAGCGCGCTGCCCGAGGCTGCCATGGACCGAAAAGGGCGCGATTCGCGGCATGAGGACGACGCCCACGCCGAAACCGAAGAATACGCCGGCGATCCCCGTGTCCTTCATGTCGATGGCGTTCATCGCGAGCGCAACCACGGCCACGAGGGCCAGCTGCATGCGCTCGCGCTGACGCACTACGAGACGCTCGATGCGGTCTCCGAAGGCGCGATCCAAGAGCACCAGGCCGAAGCCGAATGCCCAGCCGGCAAGCACGTCGCTCGGGTAGTGCACACCCAGGAACACCCGCGTGAATCCGATCAGCGCGGGGATGAACACCGCCGGCAGCCAGGCCAGAGGCCTTCGGAATGAGGACGCGAGGGCTCCCCAGAACAGCGCGCTCGACTGGGCATGGAACGACGGGAACGACGGACTCGTTTCCACTGCCCTGCCTACCGACGGATCCACGGTGTAGGGCCGGCTCTCCATCGTCGCGTCCTTGATCCAGCCGTTGAGAAAGGAGGAAACGAAGAAGAGCAGACCGATTCGTATGCCCCGCCTCCGGTCTACGCACCAGTAGAGGAGCGGCAGGGCGAGGAGATAGAAATAGGCCGAGCCGAAGGCGCCGATCCCGAGCGCCAGCTGCGTGAGCGCGGGACTCTCGATCCGCTGAACGGCGCGAATGACGTCCATGCCCCAGGCCAGAATCGGATCCATGTTCTGCCGTCCTTCCCCTACTGTACAGCCGTCGGCAGGCCGGTCGCAAGCGCGACAGCGAAGTTCCGCGCGGACAGCGGCGGCGAAAAGAGGTAGCCCTGATACTGGTCGCATCGCGCATCGTCGAGCCATGCAAACTGCGCGAGCGTTTCCACGCCCTCGGCCACCACGGAAAAGTTCAGGTTGTGGGCGAGATCGATGACCGCCCCGGCCACCATCGACGCACGGAGATCGGAGGGAAGCGGCTCGACGAAGGACTTCGGCAGCTTGACCGCATCGACGGGAAAGTCCTTGAGCATGGCGAAGGAAGAGTAGCCCGTGCCGAAGTCATCGATCGAGACCTGCAGGCCGAGGGTCTTCAGTTCGGCCAGTTTCTCCACGGCTTCGTACTCGTTCTCCATGATCCCGCTTTCCGTTATCTCCAGATCGAGACGCGAGGGATCGATACCCGTGTCGGCGATTATGGAGCGCACCTCGGAGACGAGATCCTCGCTTCGGAACTGGAACGGAGAAAGGTTGACCGAAACCGGAATCGCAGGCAGTCCCATCCGTTCCCAGTCCACCGCCCGCAGGCAGGCCTTGTGAAGCACTATCCTGCCAAGATTCGATATCGCCCCCGAGCGCTCCGCGATGTCGATGAAGTCCGAGGGCAGCCGCAGACCGCCATCGGGGAGGTTCCACCGGGCCAGCGCCTCGGCACCGACGACCCGGCCGAAGCGGTCCACCTTCGGCTGGAACCAGGGTTCGAAACTGCTCAGCCGCAGGGCGGAGCCCAGCTCGTGCTCGATTCGCACCCGTTCCAGCAACCGGGCGTGGAGCGCGGCATCGAAGACCCGGTACGATCCGGGGCCGTCCTCCTTGGCCAGCTGCAACGCGGACTCGGCTGCGCCGAGCAAGTCGTCGGCCAGCTGGCCGTCATTCGGATACAGCGCGATGCCGAAGGAGGCCGAAACGGCAAGCTCCGTACCGGCCGCAGGGAAGGACCTGTCGAAGACGCGTCGCGCCTTGTCGATGATCTCCTTGATGTCGTCCTGGCTCTTCACGTCCGAGAAGATGACGGCGAATGCATCCCCGCCCAGGCGGCCCACGCAGTCGTCCTGCCTGATGCTCAGGGCCAGCCGTTTGCCCGCCTCCCTGAGTATTTCGTCCCCGGCCCGCTGACCTCTCGTGCTCGTGATCCGCTTGAAGCGATCGAGCCCGAGCACCATGACGGCGAGAATCCTGCCTCGACCGGCCGCAATCGCAAGGGCTCGCCCGAGCTCCAGACGAAAGCCCTCGCGGTTCGGCAGTCCCGTCATCCCGTCATGACTTTCCAGAAAGGCCGCGCGCTCTTCTGCCGTGGCCCGCCCCGCGACCTCCCGCTCGAGCTCGATCTGTCGTCGGCCGAGCTCGACGGAGAGCTTGCCCTGGACCCGGATCGCCCCGCGGTATCCGTCGATCAGCCTTGCAATCGCGAAGCTGCAGAGCAGGGACAGCCCCACGACATTGAGCGCGCGAAGCGCGTAACTCTCGGTCGAAGCCTGCCAGGGGAGAAGCCGGAGATGGCTCGCCGACAGGACGAGCGCGTAGACCACGGTTGTCACGGCCCCGAGCGCCAGGCCGCCGCGGGCACCGAAGAAGATCGTGGCCACGACCGCGGAAGCCATGAGCCAGGCATCCGCGGCCCCACCCCCTTCGGAACGGAACAGGAGCAAGGAGCCGAGCAGTGCCCCAAGCCCCGCGACAGCGGCATACGTGAGACGCGAAGGAAGTCTCCGGAACAGGAAGAGCGCGAGGAAGGCAAGGTACACCACTGCATCGCAGACGAGACTCAGCCTTTCCCCTGACCGATATGAGATAACCACGGTTGGAACGAGGAGGATGGTTCCAACCAGCAATGAGATGGACAGGAGTCTGCGCGCGATCGTCGCCCGGTATGCCTCTTCGCCGATCCTCTCAAAGGCATCGTGGCGGCCCCGGGGATCGGGCGACTCCCCGGGGCGGCGCGTCATATCTTCGAAGCTCACCGTTTCTCCAGATAGCAATCACAAATGCTGTCACAATATGGTAATAGCTAAACCGGACTTTGTGAAGCCGCGTTATCTTGACTCTGCTGCACCCCCATAGTAGAACCATCCGATATCGCCGGCATGGTGAAATGGCATACACGGCAGACTCAAAATCTGCTGCTCGCAAGGGCTTGTGGGTTCAAGTCCCACTGCCGGCACGTGAAGGCACCCCCGGGAATCGGATTCCGGGGAGCATTTGATTGCAGACTCGCGCAACTCGATGCGCGGACAGCCGGGTCGGCGTCGGTGGATTCAGGCTGTCTTGGGAGGCCTGCCGCTCCGTCTCGAGCCTGTTTTCCCTGCAGCAGTGCCCGAAGCCTTGGGGGGCCTGCCCCGCTTTCTCGGGGCCGCGGGTAGGGCCGCTGCGGCTGGATTCTTGGGCGGCCGTCCGCGTTTCCGGGGAATAGTGACCGCCGTTTCGCCGGAGGAGACCTTCGGGGGCCGGCCCCGCCGCTTGGGAAGCGCAGGACCGCCGGACTGCCCGGATTCGTTCTTGGGTGGCCGCCCCCGTCTCCTGGACCCGGCAGCCGCTCCATTGCCGGCGCTCTTCGGGGGGCGACCGCGTCTTCGGGGCTCCGAGGGCAGCGGGGGCTTCTGCAGCTGCGCTTTCATCGCCCCGAGGCTCGCGCTGACCATGGTCTTGACTGCCTCCACTTCTGCCTCGGGTACGCCCACGAGCACGACCGACAGTTCCGTTCCGGCCGCGGATTTCTGGAAATGGAAAATGGAGACAGCCTCGCCCTCGCCCTTGGGCCACGACGCAAAGTGCATGGTCCGTACCAGAAGTTGATTCTTCTCGATATGGAGGATTCGGCCAATACAGCCTCCGACCCGGTACTTTGATCCAACCTCGGGACGAATGCTCGCTCTGCTGCCGCTGATCGTTCCCAGGAAACTGCTGTCCATGAATAGCGGGAAGACAGTGGCGGGCGATCTCTGGAACGTCGTGCCCATGCTGATTGTTCGCATTCTCCATGCTCCTTGGCCAATCGGAATTACCGCACAGTCAACGATAGAGTACGGTACGATCCCTTACAACAAACCTTGAGGAAAATACCGAAATATCGCGTATTTTTCCCGATTTCGAATTAGCCGTCCATTTTTCGGTGGCCGCGTTTCGCGGAGCTCCGTACTATCCTTCCTAAAGGAGGCTTGAATGGCAGCTCTTCCATCCCAGGGGGAGATGACGACGGCGTTCTATTCCCGCGACGCGTCCTACGACGGACTCTTTTATGTCGGGGTAACCAGCACCGGCATCTTCTGCAGACCCTCCTGCCCGGCACGCAAACCCCTTCCCGAACATGTGCAGTTCTTCGCGGCTGCCCGTGAGGCGCTCTTTGCGGGCTACCGCCCCTGCGCCCGCTGCAGGCCCCTCTCCTCGACTGCGGATCCGGATTGGCTGCCCGGTCTCGTGAATCGCGTCGAGGAGAACCCGCGGGAACGGATCAGAGATGCCGACCTGAGGTCCATGGGCCTCGATCCTGCCACGGTGCGACGTCGCTTTCAGGCTCGTTTCGGATTGACCTTCCAGAGCTACCAGCGCGCCCGCCGGCTCGCGGCTGCCTTCGAGGCGCTGCGGACAGGCGAGAGTATCGATGACACACTCTTCGATCATGGCTACGATTCGCACTCCGGTTTCAGGGAGGCATTCACCCGCCTGTTCGGCACTCCCCCGGGCCGCAGCGCGAAAGACGACCGGGAAACTGTGGATTTCATTCGCCTGGCCTGGATCGAGAGCCCCCTTGGCCCCCTCGTCGCCGGCGCCACGGAGCAGGGAGTCTGCCTTCTCGAGTTTTCGGATCGCCGAATGCTCGAGGCCCAGGCGCGCACGCTCAGCTCGCGGCTTTCCCTGCCGGCGGCCCCCGGAGCGCACCCACACCTCAGCCGTCTTGAGTCGGAACTGAAGGAATACTTCGCCGGTACTCGAAGCGACTTTACCGTTCCGATCCACGAGCCGGGCACCGCATTCCAGGAACGAGTCTGGACCGCTCTGCGCCGGATACCCTATGGGGAAACGCGATCCTACACGGCCCTTGCACGAGCTATCGGGGAACCGAGCGCCGTCAGAGCCGTGGCCCGGGCCAACGGCTTCAATCGAATTGCCATAGTCGTGCCCTGCCACCGGGTCATTGGCGCGGACGGCGGTCTCGGAGGTTATGGCGGAGGAGTCTGGCGCAAGCAGCGCCTCCTCGAGTTGGAAGGATCTGCCGCGAGCCTGCCTCGTCCCACCTGAAAACCGGCGGTGGTCGAAGGCTTGGTTCTCTCCATCACGGGAATTTGCTACAGTGATGGGAGATGGAAGATCTATCCTGCCGGCCCGGCTGTGCGGCCTGCTGTATTGCCCCTTCAATCTCCTCGCCCATTCCCGGAATGCCTCAGGGAAAACCCGCAGGTATGTCCTGTATTCACCTCGACGGCCAATTCCGGTGCCTTCTATACGGCCGCCCCGAGCGACCGGCAGTCTGCCGGTCCCTCCGGCCCGAGCCGCTCATGTGCGGTCATTCCCGGCAGGAGGCGATGGCGTACCTGAAAGCCCTTGAAGAAGCGACGAGTCCCCTGAACCATGAATCTGCTTTCATGGATCCATCACACCGGAGATGAGGAACCCAGTCATGCCCATTGACGAACCGACGATCGACAGCGCGCTCGCATTCACCCTCGAACTCTGTCGCATACCCAGTCCGACGGGCTACACCCAGGAAGCTGCCGCATTCGTCGAGGATCGGCTGAGCAGGCTGGGCTTCACTCCCACGCGATCCGTCAAGGGCTCGGTGCTCTGCGATCTCGGAGGCGAGGGCCCGGCCCGCGTGCTGGCAGCCCATATCGACACCCTCGGCGCCATCGTGCGTTCAATAAAGACCAACGGCCGTCTCAGATACTCCAAGCTGGGCTCGTATCCCGACATGGAACTTCTGACCGAAACCTGTATTGTCCACACGCGGGCGGGCAAACACTTCACCGGCACCTTCCAGCCGGTCGACGCCTCAGTGCATGTGAACAGCCGTCTCAAGGAGATGCGCTTTGATGATCAGAGCGTCGAGGTTCTCCTCGACGAGCGCGTGACTCAGCGATCTGATGTGGCCGCCCTCGGAATCTCGCCGGGGGATATCGTTTCGATCGACGCCCGGCCCCTGCTGACCGAGCGCGGCTTCCTCAAAAGCCGTCATCTGGACGACAAGGCCTCTGCCGGGATACTTCTCGCCCTGGCCGAGTCATTGGCCTCCGGAGCCTTCAGGCTCGGTCGCAGGACCTGGCTCCTGTTCACCACCTACGAGGAGGTCGGCCACGGAGGAGCGGTCATACCCTCCGGCGTGGAGGAGTTTCTCAGCGTCGACATGGGTGCGATAGGAGACGACCTTGGCTGCGATGAATACAAAGTGTCCATCTGCGCCAAGGACTCGCGCGGGCCCTACGACTGGGATCTCACCAACAGTCTGATCGAGGCGGCGAAACGATCGGGCTGCTCCTATGCTGTGGATATCTATCCGGACTATGGCTCGGATGCTGACGTAGCCCTATCCGCCGGACACGACGTCCGTCACGGCCTCATCGGGCCGGGTGTCTATGCCAGCCATGGTTACGAACGAACGCATCGTGATGCCGTGGCCAACACCCTCGTGCTGCTCCGGGAGTATCTCTTGCTGTAGGTTCCTTCGGAAGCGGAAGCGCCGCCGGGCCGGCCTTACCGCAGCCGGCAGGGGAGCGCCCGGATGAAATGCGCGGCCCGAGATTGCCCATACGGTGAGGAGCGCCTAGAATGGCATGCTCGCGCTTCGGCCGGGCGAAGGGGTGATCATGGGTGATCCAACAGAGGGCACGCGCGTCCTGGTTCTCAACAGCGGAAGTTCTTCGCTCAAGTACGAAGTTTTCCTGATGCCGCATCGACGCAGCCTGGGCCGCGGCTCGGTGGAACGCATCGGCGAGGAAAAGGGCGTCCTGACACAGAGCTCGGAACGCGGGCAGCTCCGCATCGAGGAGCGCTTCGCGGATCACGGCCAGGCGATGAAGCGCGTCGGGCTGGCCCTGATCGATCCCTCCGCCGGGATCCTGGCCGACATCTCCGAGGTCGAAGCGGTGGGCCACCGCGTGGTACACGGCGGCGAGAAATTCAGCAACTCCGTCCGAATCGACGACGAAGTGATCGCGGCAATCGAGCAGAATGCCGAGCTTGCCCCCCTGCACAATCCCGCCAATCTTCTCGGCATCCGGGAATCCCAAGCCCTGCTTCCGAGCGTGCCCCAGGTGGCCGTCTTCGACACGGCCTTCCATCAGACCATGCCGCCGTCAGCCTACCTGTACGGTCTGCCGCGCGAACTCTATGACAAGTACAGAATCCGCCGCTACGGCTTCCATGGGACGAGCCATCGCTACGTGGCCGCGCGTGCCCTGGAGCTGCTCAAGCGGCATCCGGAGAACTCGAACCTCATTACCTGCCATCTTGGCAACGGCGCGTCGATAACGGCGATCGAGGCGGGAAGATCCATCGACACGTCCATGGGCTTCACTCCGCTCGAGGGACTGATGATGGGTACGCGCTCGGGGGATTTCGATCCGGCCATCCTGGCCTTCCTCGAAGAGCGCGGATACAGCTCCAAGGATCTCAATACGATGCTCAACAAAAAGAGCGGCCTGCTTGGGCTCTCCGGAATATCCAACGATCTGCGCGACCTCGAGGCCGCCGTCGACAAGGGCATCAGTCATGCCATCCAGGCCCTCGATGTCTACGCGCATCGGGCCAGGAAATACATCGGAGCCTACGCAGCGGAGCTCGTGAAGGTCGATGCCCTTGTCTTCACCGGCGGCGTCGGACAGCACGGGGTGAGGATGAGGGAGCGCATTTGCCACCGGCTCGAGCATGTCGGCATCGTCATGGACTACCTGCGCAACACCTCGAACGGAAGCGCCGAGGGCATCGTATCTCAGCCCTACTCGCCGACCTCCATTCTCGTCATACCGACGAACGAGGAGCTTCAGATCGCCGCCGACGCCTTCGACTTGCTCTTCCCGCACGATCATGCGATCAGGCGCCGCGCGACTGACGTCAGGGTCTGACCCGGCCGGAGATGGAGGAGGCCCCGATGCCCAAGCCGTACACCCTCGTGTTCCTCGATGCCGACGAAACGCTGTTTGATTTCCGGCGCGCCGAGGAGTTCGCGCTCGCCCGTTCCTTCGAGGAGTCCGGGCTGACGCTCACCGATCGGGCGGCGCAGGAGTACGAGCGGATCAACATCGATCTCTGGCGCCGGCTGGAACACGGCGAGATCGACCAGCAGAGCCTGCGCAGCGAGCGCTTCAGGCTTCTGTTCGAAGTGCTCGGCTTCACGAGAGATGCCCGGGGCTTCGGGGAAACTTACGTCTCGTGGCTCGCGCGCGCCTCCTTCCTCCTCGACGGAGCGGAGCGGCTGTGCGCATATCTTGGGGCCCGTTACCGTCTGGCTATTCTTACCAACGGCATCAAGGAAGTTCAGTACGCCCGGATTCAAAGCTCCCCCATCAACCGCTACGTGGAGAAGCTGATCGTTTCCGAAGAAGCCGGCTGCAGCAAGCCCGACCCCGCCATCTTCGAGTATGCCTGCGCGGCGCTCGAATTCCGGGACCGAAAGCGAATGATCATCATAGGTGACTCGCTCAGCTCGGATATCCGGGGCGGACAGAACTTCGGCATCGATACCTGCTGGTACAACCCCGCGAAGCTTCCCCTCGCCGGGGAGGCGAGGCCGACCTACGAGGTTGCATCTCTGGAGGAAATTGAAGGGCTACTGTAAAAGCTCCCCGTTCTCGAAGTAATCGCCATCCGCGATATCGCGGAATACAACCGTCACTGTGCCCGCCACACCGCCGAGTTCCTCGGCGAGAATGGCGGCGATCAACTTTTTGAGCTCGGGCGGACGCTCAAAGGCCAGGACTTCTATGTAGGGCTCGGGCGAGATCTCCGTACCCTCGGCCACGAAGACCCCCTGAGCCAGCTCGAGGGTGAACCAGGACCGCTCGCAGCCCACCGCATCGACGAGGCGATCGACGAGCCGGGCGCTCTTCGCTTTCAGGAACTCAAGGTCCACAGAGCGAACCCGAATATACGGCATGCCACCTCCCCAAAAAAGGGACGGCCGCTCCGATTGGAGCGGCTATCCTGCTTCAGGCTGTTGAAGCGACCCGTCCGGCTCCGCCCGTGTTACTTCCTGATGGAGTAGAACGCTTTCTTCCCGGGATACGCGCGAAGCGCCCGGAGGCGCTTCGCGATGCAGTTCGCGCACGCGCGAACTTCTCGGC
>DATJQN010000145.1:0-4052 GCA_035505775.1 Rectinemataceae bacterium
GATCCTTCCGGCGATCACGTTCTCGCCCTTCAGCCATCTGACGGTGACCCTCGGATTGCCGGTCAGCTACGGCGCGGACGGTTCCATCTATGCCGCCCAGGCCCCGAGCGACTTCAACTCGCCCACCTTCAATCCGCAGAATCTGACCAATCCGAATCTGGCCTCGCCGATCACCTCGTGGAACCAGCGCTATTCGGTGTTCCTCAAGATCGAGCTCTCGACGAGCTACTGAAGCTCCCAAGGACGGCTTTCGTGAACATGGAGAAGCGGCGGTATCGGGGACAGGGCAGGCGGAATGCCTGGGGCCGATGCCTGTCCGCCTTCCCGCGACTGACGCTCGTCTCGGCGGCCTTCGCGCTCTGCGGGGGCTTCCTTGGGGCCCAGCCCGCCGCCGGAGGTCCGGCGGTTCCAGGCGGTTCAGCCGCTTCCCCGACCGACGGCTCGGCGCAGATCGCGACCGGCCCCTATGTGATCACGAGCGTGGATTTCGACATCACCGGCAGGACCAAGGACTTCGTCCTCAGGGGACTCATCGATCCTTACGAAAAGCTCGTCGGGACGAGCTTCCCTGATGAGCGCGCTCTCGAGGCATTCATCGCCGACCGGACGCGGCTCCTGTCCAGCCAGCGGGTCCTCGCGTCGGTGACACCGGGCTACGACACGACGCCCCGACCGGAGGGCGGCTACGATGTTGCGCTTCACTTCACGACGGTGGACAGCTGGAACGTCATCGGCCTGCCTTACGGCAAATACGACTCCAACAATGGACTGCTGCTCAGCCTGCGTGGGCGGGACTACGATTTTCTCGGGTCGAACCAGCCGCTCGAACTCAACCTGAACTACCAGAAGGACCCGAGCGGGGTCGTCTCATACGGCGCCCAATTCGATTTTGTCGCCCCATTCCAGGCGCTCGGCTCGGTGTGGGACCTCGAGTTCATGGAAGACGGGCAGATCTGGACCGATGGGACGAAGAGCTCGGTCGGCTCCACGACGCTGACCTACAACATTCCGGGGCTCGGCTTCCCGACCTCGGTGAGCGTCGCCCAGAGTTTCTCCTACGACGCCAATGCCCCCCAAACCGACCCTGACCTCTGGTATCTCGGCGAATCGCTGGCCTCCACGGCCAGCATCCCCTTCACGGGCAACCTGGGGAGACTATTCGGGGTGGAACTGGGGCCGGTGACCTACGTGCCTTCCCTGGAGCTCGACTACGCGTGGAAGCCGGGGACAGTGCTCAGTTACTACGGCAGCGGAAGCGCACCCAGCGCCTTCGATACGACGGCGGCCCAGGCGGTGCAGAACTCCCCGGTTTACTACGGGCGCGGCGGCGTGTGGACGAGCGTCTCCAACGCGATCGCCTTTGGGCGCATCGACTGGGCGGGGAACATGCGGGAGGGTCTTTCCTTCTCGTTCACGAGCCGGGCGGCATACAACAGCCTCTACGATGACCTGATCAGCGATCTCATCCTGAACGCGACCGCCTTCGCGGAGTGGAATGAGCGCTTCGGGCTGGGCGCACGCCTTCTGGGGATGGACCGGTTCAGCGGCCATTTCGGCGGGATGCAGGACGACTCCCTGACGATGCTCGGGCAATACATGCGGGGCATCATCGATGCCCGGATGTCGGGGGTCGAGGCCGCGATCGCGAACTTCAATGTGCCCATCAAGCTCTTCGATTTTCCGATGCATCTGCTCATCAAGACCCATGCCCTCGATTTCGAACTGCAGGCCCAGCCGTTTCTGGACCTCGCTGTCGTGCGCCCCGACTGGGGCAGCAGCTATTCGAGTGATTGGCTCTGGTCCACCGGTGGTCTCGAATTCCTCTTCTATCCCCAGGGCTTCCGGAGTTTCACCATTCGCGCCAGTGCGGGCTGGGACCTGAAATCCGTGTCCAGGACGGGATCGCTCACCGCCCAAACGGCGGAGGGACAGAGCCCCTACGAAATCTACATAGGTCTCACCCTATTCTACTGATGCGAACCTTCCAACCTGGCAGACGCCCCGCTGGCTGGCGGCCGAGGGCGCTGGCCGCCGTTCTGGCTGCGTTCTTTTTGAGCACTGTCCCCGAGGGCATGCCCGCGGCTGCCGACTCGAGCGTGGGCGCCGCCATCTCGGCTGCTTTTACTGGACTGAGCGCCGGGGAAGCGGCAAGCCTCGGCCAGGGAGAGGTGGTCATCCGCTCGGACGCGAACTATCGCCACCTTGCGCTGGTGGCAGGGGGGAGCCAGGCGGAGGATTTGCGGCAAAAAATTCGAGCACTGTCCCCAAATTACCTGAGCGAGGTTATGGCCGTGGTACCCGCCAGGCCAGGAACCCTCGAGCGCCTCGCGGCCTCGCTGGCGAACGTGAAGGGTTTTGTCGGGATTCCCTACTGGTCCAAGCGCTGGCAGAAGAACTTCGACCTCTTCGATAAAATGGACATTACCGCCGCGCACGGTGACGCCGCCGGCCAGACGATCGAGGTGATCCAGCACATGCTGCCCTTCGACGACTTCGGCGCCAGCTACGCCTATACGCTCGGGGCGGACTCGCTCCTGTTCCGGAGCAGCAACACGAGTGTCATCATGTACGGCAGCCACGAGGCGGTGCAGACGGGTCAGCTGCTCTGGATGCTCTACGCGTTCCGCAGCGGCGACAGTCTCGTGTTCTATGGCGTCGGCGGCGTCAAGGCCTGGGATTTCTTCGGACTCTTTCGGGGGCGACTCGAGGCCTCCTTCTCGGGCCGAGTGGAATCCTTCATGCGCTTCATGGCCGCGAAGATGAAAGACTGATGCGAGGAAAAGCACAAGCATGAAAACAGCGCTCATCACCGGTATCACGGGCCAGGACGGCTCCTATCTCGCCGAGCTCCTCCTGTCCAAAGGCTACCTGGTTCACGGCATCAAGCGGCGGGCGAGTTCCTTCAACACCCAGCGCATCGACCACCTGTACCGCGACCCCCACGATTCGGCGGTGCGGTTCAAGCTTCACTACGGCGATCTGACCGACAGCTCCAACCTCATCCGCCTCGTCCAGGCGATCCGCCCCGACGAGATCTACAATCTGGCGGCCCAGAGCCACGTCCAGGTCTCCTTCGAAACGCCGGAATACACGGCCAACGCGGACGGGATCGGCACCTTGCGGCTCCTCGAGGCCATCCGCATCCTGGGCCTCGAAAAGTCGACGCGCATCTACCAGGCCTCGACCTCCGAGCTCTACGGCAAGGTGCAGGAGACGCCCCAGACCGAGCGGACACCCTTCTATCCCCGCAGCCCCTACGCGGTCGCCAAGCTCTACGCCTACTGGATCACCGTCAACTACCGCGAAGCCTACGGCATGTACGCCTGCAACGGCATACTCTTCAACCACGAGTCGCCCGTGCGGGGCGAGACCTTCGTGACCAGGAAGATCACCCGGGCCGCGGCCCGGATCAAGCATGGTCTCGAGCACAAGCTTTTCCTCGGCAACCTCAACTCCAAGCGCGACTGGGGTCACGCCAAGGATTACGTCGAAGGCATGTGGCGCATCCTCCAGCAGCCCGAACCCGACGACTACGTCCTGGCCACCGGTCGGACGACTACCATCCGCGACTTTGTGGGCATGGCCTTCCGCGAGGCGGGCATCGAAATAGCCTGGTCGGGGACAGGGCTCGAGGAGAAGGGCCGCGACGCCGCGACGGGGACAGTGCTCGTGGAGGTCGATCCCCGCTACTTCCGCCCCACGGAAGTCGACCTCCTCCTCGGCGACCCGACCAAGGCCCGCGAAAAGCTCGGCTGGGAGCCCACGCACAGCCTCGAGGAGCTCGTGCGCGACATGATGGCCGGCGACCTCGCCGAGGCCGAGCGCGACGCCCATATGCTGAAGAGCGGCTTCACCGTTCATCAGCCCCGGGAATAGGGACCCAGCCATGAGTGCAGGCTACAGTTTCCAGGAACCTTTCCTTACCGCCTTGGGCATGCTCAAGCAGGATGCCGACCGCGCCCTCATCTACCTCATCCATGTGCTCTTCAGCGACAAGGTCGTCCATGAGCAGAAGCAGAGAGTCTGCGACGAGGTGGCTCGGCTGGGGCAGG
>DATJQN010000146.1:0-3236 GCA_035505775.1 Rectinemataceae bacterium
GAAGTCCATGTACTTGCCGTCCCTCATCTCGATGTGGACCCAGTCCGCCCCGCCGGCCTCGAACTCCTCGACGGTGGCACCGAGGTAGCCATAGTCGGCCCAGAACAGCCCGGCGGCGATCTTCGCCTGCCTTGCCACATGACCGATCTTTTCCTTTGCAGCCATTGCCTTCTCCTTCTCGGCCGAAAGGATAGCTTTGGTAATGAGCGAAGTCAAGAAAAAACTATCACTTGAAAGAAAACTAATTTCATATGATCCTTGCTATGCGGTGCGAGAGTGGGACCACGACCGCCTTGGGGAGGAGCCATGGACTCTGTGTTCTGCGGTGTAGACATCGGAGGGACCAAGCTGGGGCTGGGCATCGTTTCGACCGAAGGGCGCCTCCTGGCCGAAGAAACGATCCATGACCATGTGCGCAAGAGTCCCGACCAGGTGGTGGCTGACATCGCCACCCTGGTTCCCGACCTCCTGGCGCGCGTCGGCCTCTCGATGACGGCGCTGAAAGGCGTGGGCGTCGGCACCGCCGGCCATCTCCGCTACAGGGACGGGGTGATGATCACGATGTCCAACCTTGCCGGCTGGGCGGGCTTTCCACTCCGCGACCGGCTCCAGGCCCGGTTCTCCGTACCCGTGGAGGTGGACAACGACGCCAACGCGCAGGCTTTCGGGGAGTTCACGCACGGCGCGGGCAGGGGCTACCGGGACCAGGTCTTCATGACGATCAGCACCCAGATCGGCGCCGGCATCATCCTCGGCGGAAAGCTCTTCCGCGGCATGACAGGCACCGCGGGGGAGATCGGACACACGATCGTGGATCCCGGAGGCGACGAGACCTGCCCCTGCGGGAACCGCGGGTGCCTGATCTCGGTAGCCTCGGGAGTCGCCCTGGCGGGTGCGTTTCGGCGGGTCTTCCGCGCCGGCGCGGTCTCCCGCCTCGTCTCCGAAGCGGATCTCGGCCCGGGAAACATCGACGGCGCCCTGGTTGCCCGCGGCCTGGCGGAGGGGGACGAGGCCTGCATCCGCGTCGTCGCGGACCAGGCATCCTGGATCGGCATTGCGGTCTACAACATGTTCCAGATCTTCAACCCCGAGGCCGTCGTCCTGGGAGGAGGCCTCACCAACTGGGGCGCTCCCCTCTTCGACGGCATTCGGCGCAAGGTGAAGGAGCTCGCCCGAGGCATGATGTACGACGAGATGCCCATCCTGCCGGCCACCCTCTCGGCGTCCGGTATCGTCGGAGCGGCCTCCCTCCTCCTGTCCGCATGACGTCGACTCTCCGCGCGGATGTGGTCGTTGTCGGCTCGGGCCTGGGCGGCTCGGCGATCGTGAAGAGCCTCGCCGGCACCGGCCTCTCGGTGCTGGTCCTCGAGCGCGGCGACTTCGTGCGCCAGGAGGCGCAGAACTGGGACGTCGGCGAGGTGGCCGTTCGGCGCCGCTACGACGCGGGAGAAACCTGGCTCGACGCGCACGGGCGGCCCTTCGCGCCGCGGGCGTACTACAACGTCGGCGGGGCCACCAAGTTCTATGGCGGCAGCGCCCTGCGGTTCCGACCCTCGGACTTCGCGGAGCGCGAGCTCGAGAGTGGCGCGACCGCGGCGTGGCCCTGCGACTACGCGGAGCTCGCGCCCTGGTACGCGAAGGCGGAAGCACTGCTCGACGTCCACGGCCAGGCGGGAGAGGACCCGACGGAGGGGCCCCGCGGCAGCTACCCTCGCCCGCCCCTCGAGCACGAGCCGGTCATCGCGAGCATCGCCGGACGGCTCGCGGCCCAGGGCCTGCATCCCTTCCACCTTCCCGTGGCGGTAGACCAGGGCCCGAAGGGACGCTGCGTCAAGGGGAGCCCCTGTGACGGATTCCCGTGCAAGGTGCGGGCCAAGGGAGACGCGGAGAACCGTATCCTCCGCCCGCTGCTGCTGAAGAAGGAGCCCTGGCTCGAGCTGCGGACGGGGTGCCTGGTCGAGCGCCTCGAGACCGACGCATCGGGGGGGCGCATCACCGCGGCCCTGGTCCGCCAGGGTGGCGAGCTCCTGCGAGTGGAGGGTGGCACCTTCGTGGTCGCGGCCGGCGCCGTGAACTCCGCCGCGCTCCTCCTCCGCTCGGCCAACGGGCGATGGCCGGAGGGCCTCGCCAACTCGAGCGGCCTCGTCGGGCGCAACTTCATGGCTCACAACAACACGGTCGTCATGGCGCTCTCCCCGTTCCGCCGCAACCCGACGCTGTTCCAGAAGACGCTGGCCCTCCACGACTACTACACGAGCGAGGGCCCGGCCGGCCGGGCCCTCGGCGCGGTGCAGTGCCGCGGCAAGGTCAAGCCCGAGATGCTCCGCGGACGGGCGGATCCTCTCCTTCGCCGGCTCGCGATCCCGATCGCGGAGCGCAGCGTCGACTTCTGGCTGATGACGGAGGACCTCCCCCTGCCGGAGAACCGTGTCACCGTGGACGGCGCGGGCCGCATCAGCCTGGCGCGGAGGCCGAGCAACACCGGGGCGCGGCGGGAGCTGGTGAGGCGCTTCAGCGCGCACCTCCGCCGCGCCGGTCTCCCGATCGTTTTTGTCGACGAACGGGGTGTCGACGCCATCCAGCACCAGTGCGGCACCCTTCGCTTCGGCTCCGACCCGCGACAGTCCGTCCTCGACCCCTGGTGCCGCAGCCACGACATCGAGAACCTCTGGGCAGTCGATGCCTCGTTTATGCCCTCTTCCGCGGCGGTGAACCCCTCGCTCACCATTCTCGCCCAGGCCCTGCGGGCGGGCGCGCGGCTGCGCGCGGTCCTTGCGCCCTCGGCGGATCCCCTCTGATTGACAAGGGACGAAATGCTGCTACCTTCTACCCTGGTATCGTGACAATGGACAGCGCACGCAGGAACAGCGGCCCGCGGGGGCGAGGCAAAGTCGGCAACCAGGATATCAGCAACGCGGTCCTCGAGGCGATCTTCAAGTCGGGCACCTGCAGGGTCGCGGACCTGGCCGTGGATCTCGGGGTCTCCGAGGTTTCCGTCAGGAAGAGCCTGAACAAGCTCGAGCGCCAGGGCCTCGTGCGGCGCTACCACGGCGAGGCCCGGCTCTACGATGGTGACGACATTCCCTTCCGGATGCACCTCCACTACCCCGAGAAGCAGGCAATCGCCCGGCGCGCCGCGGAGCTTGTCGCCCCGGGGGACACCATACTCCTCGAGGCAGGGTCGGCAATCGCGATGTTCGCGCAGAGGATCCGGGACACGAAGGGGTTGACCGTCG
>DATJQN010000147.1:0-30496 GCA_035505775.1 Rectinemataceae bacterium
CCCGGAGTCGAATCCGTAGAGGTCGGAGAGGCTCCCGGCCTGCAGGGCGCGATCCGCGGAGACGATGCCGAGGGCCGAGAAGGCGGGAGACGGCGTCCACTCGAAGTTCAGGCCCCAGAAGCCGCCCTGGTCGGGATCCCGCGCGAAAGGATTGGCGGGCGAGCCATAGCCCCCGATCCCGAAGTTGCGCAGCAGTTTTCCGGTGCGCAGGGCGAGGCGGTTCGAGAGAAGCAGCGCCGACTCGGCCTCGCGCACATCCACGAAGAGGGCGTTGGAGAGGTCGCCGGCGTTCAGGGCGGAAGCCTTGGACGCGTCCGCAGTCGTCGCCAGGCGGAGTCGAAACAGAAAGCCCGGGCTTTCCGCGGAGAGCAGGGTCAGTGCCTGGGTTTGGGCCGCGAAGCCGGGACTGGGAGGCAGTCCGTCGGCAATCGAGCGGGTGGAACTCAGCTGTGCAAAGCTAGAGACCGTGCCCGTGGCGCTGAAGCTGATCTCGCTTCCCCCCTGGGCGAAAAGGCCGGGACCGCATGCGATGGCCGCAGCCAGGGTCAGGACCGGGGCCCGGACAGGGCCCCGATGCAGCCGATGATTCGGGTGGGTCATCGCACGAGCCAGGACTGGTTGAACATCGCGTCCGGCAGATCGTCCCGCGAACGCAGCCCGGTTATCAGCACGGTGCTGGTCTCGCCCGTTCCGTCGGCCGCCTTCATGACCAGGCGTCTGGGCCGCAGCCGTCCCGCGATGGTGGCGAAGTCGGACATTTCCATGGTCTTGAGCAGAAGGCCGCTCTTGGCGTCGTATTCGATCTTCAAGGGCAGAAGATCGTCCTTGCGGAGATAGAGGCGGATCGCGCCGTAGGGCACGTCCCTTCGGAGGGCGGTGCCCGTCACGACCCAGACCTCCACCCTGCCGAAGTCCGGACTCTCGAGGCTGGCGGTGCCTGTCACCGTGGCCGCGTAGTCATTCTCCCAGGTCGAGTCGCCGACGTCGTTGTTGGAGAACACGCGGCCCTGGAAGGACTCTCGCGGCGACAGTCTCAGGGGACTGCGCGTGCCCGAGCGCGGGCTGTACATATACAGTCCGCCCTCGGTCTGCAGGAAGCGCGTGCCCTTGGAACGCGGCGGGGAGAGCATCTCCATGAAGGAGCCGAGGCCGGCCTTGTGGTCGATGCTGATCTGCAGCTCGGACCGCTCCCCGCCCGCCCGCAGCGTGCTGATGGAGACCACCATGCTGAAGCTGTCGGGATACATCGCCTGGTCGGCCGCCCTCATGGCCGCCGTGGGCGAGGGCGCCCCGGCGAGCGAGCCTCCGGACTGCGCGCTCATGACGACAGCCGCCACCATCCCGAAGAGCAGGGCGGCGACATGCCGCTCGGACAATACCCCAATCATGTACTTTCCCCCTTGCGGGAGCTCGCCAGCAGGAGCTCCTCCACTGCCGCCAGATAGGCTTCGAATTCCTCTTGACCCTGCTTGGTCAGGCGGTACACCGTCTGGGCCTTCATGCCGGCGACCTCCTTGCGTTTCTCCAGGTAACCTCCCTCGATCAGGCGCTCGAGATGCGCGTAGGCAGCTCCGTCGCTGGCTTCGATGCGCTCGCGCAGGGTCGTGAACGCCGCGTATCCGTCGCGGTAGAGAAGCGCCACGATCGCGAGACGGGATTTCTCGAAGAAGATCCCGTTGAAGCGGGAGAAAGGGTCAGCCATGTCCCTTCCTTTCGATCCCCTGGATATGGATACCGCAGGCGATGAACAGAATGCCGGTGAATATCCCCGTAAGGAGGAAGGAGAGGGGGCTGTGCACTCCCGCAAATTCCAGAAGCAGGCCCACGGCGATGGCGCCGAACGCCTCGATGAACAGGGACGAATACGAGATCTGCGCGTAGAAGGCCATCGCGAAGGCGCCGACGAGAAAGATGATTCCCGGGGTCATGGCATGCGCGAGAGAAAGCCTCACGACCACCAGTGTCAGGATGACGATGGAGGCCAGCGCAGCCAGTAGCGCTCCGCCCAGACGATGGTTGAATAGGGCTATGGTGGAGGCCTTCGCCTTGAGGGCAAAGGACACGCTTTCCGACACTGCTCCCAGAATGAGGATGGGCAGCCAGATCCAGACGAGGGCATCCCGGATATTCACCCCGGTCTTGGTATAGAGGTAATAATGCACGATGCTGCCGCCCAGCGTGAGAAGTCCCCAGGTATAGAACGCCCAGGGATAGATCAGGGGAGTCTCCTTGCCCTCCGCGAGCATTTTTCGGATCTCGCGAATGTCGTCCACCCGCTTCTCGAACTCCCGCTCCTTGTCCTCGCTCATCGTCTCGCTCCTTGCAGTGCGTGGTTCATGATCGCCGCGGCCCCCATTCGCGGCCCGTGGCATCGTGACCGCTCCGGCCATCCGAACCGGGCCCTCCAGCCCTCCTTGCTGAACCACACAACCACTTTTGTGGTCAAAGTGACTTTGTAACCCAAAGTAACTCTGCTCCCAAAAGTAGCCCAAAGCTCACAGATGGTCAAGAGTCGGCCGCTGAAGATTCGTGTTACTGTTTATTACAGCATACTGCTCTTGACAGCAGGAGGGACCTTTGGATATGTTCGATCCCGGGGCAATGATCCATGCCGCGAAAATACGGTCGCCATACACCCGCTTTCATTCTTCTCTTTCTTTCCGAAGGTCCTGCCAACGGCGCCGGTCTTCTCGCGCGGCTTGAGCGTGAGATGCCGCACTGCAGTGCGGACAGCGCCTCCCTCTACCGCGCCCTGCAGGCCCTTGAGCGCGAGGGGGCGGTCAGCGGCACCTGGGAGATCGCCGCCGCCGGCCCGCCCCGGAAGGTCTATCATCTGACAGACCAGGGAAACTCGATGCTGAGCGAGTTCGCGAAGGATATCGAGAAGCGGCGGGAGAATTTCAACTTCTTTCTGGATCGCTACCGGAGGCAACATGACTGATACGATACGGCACCTTCCATCCGACCGGGCCGCACGGCCGATCGCAACCCTGGCGGTACTATCGGTCGGGCATACGCTCAACGACCTGTACAGCAATTTCCTGCCGCAGCTGCTTCCCTTCCTGATCGTCCTGATGCCGGGCTTCACCGCCACCCAGGCGGCCATACTCGTCGCCTCGTTCAACATCGCCTCATCGCTGTTTCAGCCCATCTTCGGCTATGTCGTGGACGGCCGGGGGCATTCCTGGCTCATCTACGTGGGCACGCTCTGGATGTCGATCTTCCTCAGCCTGACCGGAGTGGTTCACGGCTTTCTGCCCATGGTCTTCCTGGCGGCGATCGCCGGTCTCGGGACCTCCGCCTTTCATCCGCCGGCCTCCGCGCTCGTCCATGGCCTGAGCGCACGGTACAAGGCGCTGTTCCAATCCGGTTTTGTGGCCTTCGGCAACTTCGGCTTCGCCCTTGCCCCCCTCCTCCTGGTTCCCCTCTTCCAGGCCTATGGACTCCGGGCCACCACCCTCCTCCTCATACCCGGCATGCTCGCGGCGGCGATCCTCTTCTTCGCCCTGCCGCGTCAGATCAGGAGCGATCGAAAGACGGCGAGCATCGCCACGGTGTTCAGCTCCATCCGCCGGGCGTCCCGCGAGATGGCGGTCATACTCGGCGTCATCGCGCTCCGCTCGGCCGCCTACACGGGCCTCCTGGCCCTCCTGCCGCTCTATTTCCATTCGCGCGGCGTATCGAACATCACCGGCAGCCGGATGCTGACGCTCATGCTCTTCACCGGCGCCTTCGGCGGCATCACCGGCGGATTCATATCGGATCGCTGGGGACGGAAACTCCTCATCGTCGGATCGCTGCTGCTGGCCACACCGCTGTTCCTCGGCTTCCTTGCCACCACAGGTCCGGTCAGCCTCGTCTTCCTGGCCCTGGCGGGTGCGGCCCTCCTCTCCAGCTTCTCGGTCACCACGGTCGCGGCCCAGGAAGCCATCCCCGAGCACAAGGCCATGGCCGCCGGCCTGAGCCTGGGCTTCGCGAACGGACTCGGAGCATTGGCAGTCATCATGATCGGGAAGCTCGGAGACCTCTGGGGACTGACCAACGCCGTCATACTCCTGGTCATCCTGCCCAGCGCAGCCGGGATCGTGGGCCTCTTCCTGAAACGCCATCCCGCCGCGGCAGCGGAATCGCGGGTTACTCCGTAAGGTAGTAATTGAACGACTCGGCGCTCTCCGCGTGCAGCACGTCGTGGGCGTGGGCAGGCGAAGCGGCGCCGAACAGCGCGTCCCGCAGCGCCGGGTCCCGGTCCCCGAGGCGCGCGAGACCCGCGATGACCTGCAGGTGCCGGTCGCGCTGGGACTCGGGGGTGGCGAGGAGGACGATGCAGTGCACCGGCTTCCCGTCCGGCGTGTCGAAGGCAAGCCCGTCGGCGCTCAACCCGAGAACGCCGACCATCGACTGGCCTTCGGGAAGAATGCCGTGGGGTATGGCGAGGTTCGGGTAACGCCGCACGTTCCGCGGAGCGCCCGCGAAGCGCATGCCGATCTCGGCAGCCACGAGCTTCCCCCCGATCCGCGCGATCGAGACGGCCAGCGCCAGGACTCCCACTTCCACCAGATGCCCCAACTCCAGTCCCACTCCGGCCAAGGTGAAGAAGCTGGCAAAGACGACCGCCTCGAGGCTTTCCAGCGAGGTGGCGCCTATGTCGCAGAAATTGAGATCGTCAATCCCAAGTTGGGTATTCACCGGATAGGGTGCGGAGGGAAGCGTTATCTGCTCGAGGAGAAGCTCTGGCCGCAACTGGAGGAGTTCGCTTCCAATGCCATAGCCCGCATCAAAGAGGACGAGATCGTCCCCGACTGGATTCATTCCCACTATGCGGATGCGGGTCTGGTCACCGCACGCGCCTCCCGATACCTCGGGGTGCCAGTCGCCCACACCGGCCACAGTCTGGGGCGGCGCGCTACGTCGCAAACAAACACGGAGTCCAGCACGCTCGGGTCCTGACCTTCGGAGATTCCGGGAACGACGCCGAGATGCTCGGCCCGGGGTGGCAGGCGAGGCGCCTCAGTTCGACTCGCCCAAACCTTCGCACTATACTTGATCGTAATGGAGATCCGGCGGTGAATCCCTGGGAACGAATTCGCGCATGCATGCAACGCCTCTACCCCGCCGAGGCCGAACAGACTCTCGCGGAAGTCCGCGCCGTGGTCGCTCGGCGTTTCCCCGATCTGAAGCCCCGAACCGGGGCTCGGACCGAGCCCAGCCCGGCTGATCCGCCGGACCCGGCCGCGATGTCCGCCTTCGCGGGCCAGACTAAATCCGCGCGCTTCTCGGCCGCCGACGCGCTGCTCATCGCCTATCCCGACATGATCCAAAAGCCGGGATTGCCGTCCCTCGCGGCTCTTGGTGACTTCGCGGAACGCCGCCTCTCCGGGCTCATCTCGCACATCCACCTCCTCCCCTTCTTCCCCTCCTCGTCGGACGAAGGTTTCTCGGTTATGGATTTTGAATCGGTGGACGGCGCCTACGGCGACTGGGGAGACGTGGAGCGGATCGCCGGCCGCTTCGGTCTTGCCTTCGATCTGGTCCTCAATCATGCGAGCGTTCAGAGCGCGTGGTTCACATCGTTCCTGGAGGGCAGACCGCCCTTTGACGCTTTTTTTGTCACGCGCCCCGCCGATTATGACAGCCGCGCGGTCTTCAGGCCGCGAACCCATCCCCTTCTGACGCGCTTCGTGCGGGCCGACGGCGGCGCTGTCCATGTCTGGACCACGTTCAGCGCAGACCAGGCCGATCTCAACTATGCCAGTCCCCGGCTGCTCGTCCGCATGGTGGACATCTTTCTCTCGTACGTCGCCCGTGGAGCGGCAATCATCCGGCTGGACGCCATCGCCTACATCTGGAAGCAGGACGGGACGAGCTGCGTCGATCTGCCAGAGGTGCACGAGCTGGTCAGGCTCCTGCGCGCCCTCGTCGATCTCGTCTCGCCCGGGACGAGCCTCCTTTCGGAGACCAACCTTCCGCACGCGGCGAATGTCTCCTATTTCGGAAAGGGCGACGAGGCCCAGCTCGTGTACAATTTCCCTCTCCCCCCCCTCATCCTCCATGCCTGCATCGCCCAACGCTCCGATTTCCTGTCCGCGTGGGCGGCATCCCTTCCCGAGCCGGGGGCTGACCGCGCCTTCGTCAATTTCCTCGCAAGCCACGACGGAATCGGCGTCACGCCGGCGCGCGGACTTCTGCCGGCCGCCGAACTGGACCGCCTGGTCGGCACCGTGCGCTCACGGGGCGGCCTCGTGTCGTCGCGCAGCAGCCCGGAAGGGCCCGTCCCCTACGAGCTCAACTCCACGTTCCTGGATGCCGTCTGCGATCCGGCGGCGCCCGACGCCCTGCGCGCGGCGACCATCCTGGCGGCTCATGCCGCGCTCCTCTCGCTCGCGGGCCTTCCGGCCCTGTACTTCCACAGCCTGGTGGGATCGGAGAACTGGAAAAAGGGTCCCGCAGCAAGTGGGTCGGCGCGCTCCATAAACCGCCAACGGCTGGACATGGGGGAGCTCGAACTCGGGCTCGACGACTCCGCAAGTCTTCGCGGCCGGATATTCTCAGGTCTGTCGCGGCTCCTGCACGAGCGGGCCCTGCGGCGCGGATTCGAACCTTCGGCGGCGCAGCGCGTACTCTCGCCCGACGGTGGCGGCGGCTTCTTCGACGACTCGAAGGACGGGCTGCCCGGCTCCATCTTCGGCCTCCTCAGGGGGGGCGGCGCCGCGGCCACACTGGCCCTCGTCAACCTTTCGTCGGAGCCCTCGACCTGCGCCCTGCCTGAGGGCTTTCATGCGGACCGGAGAACGGTCTTCACGAATGACGGCCTGGGCGACGATGCCGCCAAAGGCGCCGCCAGCGGCGCCGCCGGAGGCACAGATGCCGGCGCCGTGTTCCGCGCCTCCGCAGACAGAGTCGATCTGCCGGGCTGGGGCTGGGCCTGGATCGACGGACAGTTCGAGGGAGGCTGAGGCAGTGTACCTGACCAGGACCCGGGAGATCCGACGCATCGGATTCGTCTCGACCAGATTCAAGGGAACGGACGGTGTCTCCCTCGAGACCGAGAAGTGGGCCACCGTCCTCTCCCGCATGGGCTACGATTGCTTCTACTACTCGGGCCTTTCTGACCGTCCTCCGGAACGAAGCATGGTCGTGGAGGAGGCCTACTTCGGCCACCCCGATGTCGCCGCCCTCCAGACCCTCTGCTTCGGCACGACGGAGCGCGACGAGGAGATCAGCGGAGAGATCCATTATCTCCGGCAGCTGCTGAAGAAGTCCCTGTACGCGTTCATCGTGGACTTCCACATCGACCTGCTCGTCGTGGAGAACGCCCTGGCCATTCCGATGAACATACCCCTCGGGCTGGCCATAACCGAAGTCATCGCCGAGACGGGGATGCCGGCCATCGGGCATCACCACGACTTCTTCTGGGAACGGCAGCGCTTTCTGATGAGCGGCGTTGATGACTACATCGACATGGCCTTCCCGCCGAGGCTGCACTCCGTCAACCATGTCGTGATAAACACCGAGGCCCGCAGCCAGCTTGGCCACAGGCGCGGACTATCGAGCACGGTGATCCCCAACGTCTTTGACTTCGAGGGCCAGCCGCGTCGGATCGACGACTACAACCGAAGTTTGCGGGCGGACATGGGGCTGGACGAAGGCGGCTATCTGTTCCTGCAACCCACGAGAGTCGTCGCGCGGAAAGGCATCGAGCACGCCATCGAGCTGGTGAGCCGTCTTCCGGAACGCCGGATCAAGCTGCTCGTCAGCCACCAGGAGCGGGACGAGGGATCCGACTATTACCGCCGCATCGTCGACTATGCCCGCTATCTCAAGGTCGATCTCATCGCGGGCTCTCCGCTGCTGGGAACGGAGCGGGGGAGGACGGCGGACGGCGCCAAGATCTACGACCTCTGGGACTGCTACGCCAACGCGGATCTGGTTACCTATCCTTCGGCTTTCGAAGGATTCGGGAACGCCTTCCTGGAGGCTATCTTCTACAAGAAGCCGATCATGGTGAATCGCTACAGCATTTTCGCCAGCGACATCGAGCCCATAGGATTCAAGACGGCCCTCATGGACACCTACATCACCGAGGAGACCATCCACCACGTCAACCGCTTCCTGGATGATCCGGAATTCCGAGCGCAATCGGTCGAGCGCAATTTCGCCCTGGGACGGAAGTACTTCTCCTATGAGCTGCTCGAGCATCGATTGCGAACCGTCATCATGAATTTCGGTGTCGTCGGCTGAGGACTCCGCAGGCGTCCCCGGAGCTCAGTGCCGGCGTCCTGCAGGTCCGGACAAATCGTGCCGCAACCCGGAAGAATATGATTATTTCGCACAACGTCAAGTCTGGCGCCGGTCCGGGAATGGGACAGCGAAGTCGCTCTTCCAAAGTATCGCTGGACATATTTCCCGTATGCTGCGATTATTGACCTTGGAGAGAACGTCAGGAAGAGCACGCGGAGGGGGAGCGATGCCCATTATCCCGATCGCATTTGTAGTCGGCTATTTCATCATCGCGCTCGAGCGGCGCCTGAGAGTGGAAAAGGCCGCCACGGCGCTCCTGCTGGGCTGCACGCTCTGGGTGCTGCTCGCGCTCACCGGAGCCGGCGGTCACGAGCTCCTGCCGGCTCTCGAGACCCACCTTGCCGAGATTGCGGCAATCGTGTTCTTCCTGCTCGGCGCCATGACCATCGTGGAGGTCATCGCTGAGCATGACGGCTTTGCGATCCTGACGTCCCGGGTGCATACGAAGAACCTGAGGGCTCTCCTGTGGATCGTCTCATTTCTGACCTTCTTTCTCTCCCCGTTCCTGGACAATCTCACCACGACGATAGTCATGGTCGCCATCACCCAGAAACTCGTCACCAGAAACCAGAACCGCCTGTTCTTCGCGGGTATGATAGTCGTGGCGGCAAATGCAGGTGGCGCTTTCTCTCCCATCGGGGACGTGACGACCACCATGCTCTGGATGGGCGGACAGATTTCCGCCCAGCAGATAATCGTGCGCCTGTTCCTGCCCAGTCTCGTCAACGTCCTCGTTCCGCTTTCGGTGGCGACCTTCTTCGTGAAAGGTGAGGCGATATCGGAGACTCGTTCGGAGGCGAGGGAGAATCCGGCCTCACCGACAGAGCGAGCCGCCGTCCTCGTCATCGGTGTCATCCTGCTCGTGGGTGTCCCCTTCTTCAAGGTGGTAACGGGGCTGCCTCCCTACCTCGGGATTCTCTTCGCGCTGGGCATACTCTGGCTCGTCACGGAACTCTTACACCGGAACAAGCCGGAGCAGCTGAGATCGGGGCTGACCCCGGCAAGCGCGGTATCGGAAATCGACGTCCCGAGCCTGCTGTTCTTCATCGGCATCCTGCTCGCAGTGGCCGCCCTCCAGACGGCGGGGACGCTCGCCTCGGTGTCGTCGTGGCTCAGCAGACGAGTCGCAAACCAGGATGTCATGGTCATGATACTCGGCTTCCTGTCCTCGATCATCGACAATGTCCCTCTCGTCTCCGCCGCCATGGGCATGTTCAGCCTGAACAGCTTCCCCATGGACCATCGCCTCTGGGAGCTGCTCGCCTATTGCGCCGGCACGGGAGGCAGCATGCTCGTGATCGGTTCGGCGGCTGGTGTCGCCGCCATGGGCATCGAGCGCATCTCCTTCGGATGGTATCTCAAGCGCATCACGCCCATCGCCCTCCTCGGCTATCTCGCCGGCGCGGCCGTCTACCTCGGATTCGCCAATGCCTTCTAGCTTCGATTGGCGCGGCCCGACCGGCCCGGGGCGACCCATGGGCCCTGAGGACCACGATCATGGGTAGGTTCAAACTGTTCCTCCGTCGTCTCGCCGGCCTGATTCGCTGGGTGTTCAGGCGAGGCAGGGCCCGGAGACTGCTCAGGGAGCTCAAGCGCGCGGATGTCAGTGCCTACGTCAACCGCATCGTCAGCGACGCCGTACTGCTCAACCAGATACCCTCTCCGAGCGACGGCGAGAAGCTCAGGATGGACTTCGTCATGGGGAGGCTCGGCGATTTCGGCATTTCGAACGTCGAGGTCGACGAGCATGGCAACATTCTCGCCCTCTTCCCGGCCTTCGGGACCAGAAAGGATTTCCTCCTCGTGGCTGCGGAAGTCGGCGACAGCAGCTACTCCCCCCTTGGCAGCGCGGTCGCCCTGACCGACGACCGCGCCTCGGGCCAGGGGCTCGGAGAAACGAGTCTCGGCGTGGCCGCCCTCCTCGTGCTTGCCGAGTTCGCCCAGACCACCGGCTTTCATCTGGACAAGAATCTCCTCCTCGTGTTCACCCGTTCATCCTCCGTGGACGAGAAGGAGGAGGGCTTCCGCCGCTTCCTGGAGTCCTGGGGGGATCGCATCTCCTGCGGGATCATCGTCAAGGGAACGGGTTTCGGTGTCGTGGAGTCCCGCCAGGTGGGCTCGTGCCGGCTCTCGGTCAGGGTTCGCACGCCCGAGCGCGAGCTGCTGAGCACCACACCCTCCACGCCGACCGCCTCCGCCGCCGCCGTCCTGGGCTCGATCGCCTTCCAGGTGGGCGGGGTCAGCTGGGAGGCGAAGGATGCCGCCACGGTGAACATCGCACGGATGGAGGCCGGCGTCGGCTACGGCCACTGGCCCACCGAGGGCAGCATGGACATAGAAGTGCTCGCCGAGGATGAACGCATGCTCGAGACCATAAAGAACGTCGTTTCCGGGACGGCGACACACGCGGCCGCAGGTTCGGGAGCCACCGTGGAAATCGCCGTCAGGTCGGAGCATTCGGTCGGGGACTCCATGAAGAACGCCCCCGTGACCGACGCGCTGAGGACCACGCTCGCCGCCCTCAAGATCAAGCCGGAGATCGGCATCATCTCCGAGAAAGTGGCCATGCTCAACGATTTCGGCATACCGGGCGTGGCGGTCGGCGTGTCCCGGGGCAAGAGGACCGCGGACGAGGACTATGTCGAGCTGAAGCCCCTCGAAGCGGGGCTCCGGCAGCTCCTCCTCGTGGTCGAGCGCTGCGCCACGATGCGCGACACCAGGGGGGAAAGCCGGTGAACGGAAACCAGGCCATACTGCATAATACCTTCCACAGCAGTGCATTCCGGGACAAGAAGGCCCTGGTCGACCTCAAGGAGAAAAAGGGACTGCGGATCTCCCTCGCCTTCCCCACGCTCAACGAGGAGGCGACCATCGCCAAGGAGATTCTGGTCCTCAAGACCGAGCTCATGGACCGCTTCCCCCTCCTGGACGAGATCGTGGTGATCGATTCTGGTTCCAAGGATCGCACGCGGGAGATAGCCACTCAATTTGGCGCCAAAGTCCACGTATCGGCCGAGGTGCTCGATCGCTACGGGACCTTCCGCGGGAAGGGCGAGAATCTCTGGAAGAGCCTCTACGTGCTTGGAGGCGACATAATAGTGTGGATCGACGCGGACATCGTGAACATCGATCCCAAATTCCTGTACGGGCTCCTCGGGCCCCTCCTCGAGCATGACCAGGTCGGCTACGTGAAAGCCTTCTACAAGCGGCCGATCCGCTCTTCGACGGGCCTTACGGCCTCGGGAGGCGGTCGCGTCACCGAGATACTCGTGCGGCCGCTTTTCTCGCTCCTCTATCCCGAACTTGCGCAGCTCGTCCAGCCGCTGAGCGGCGAATATGCGGGCAGACGCAGCATCCTGGAGCAGCTCTCCTTCTCGGTGGGTTACGGCGTGGAGGTGGGCCACCTCATCGACATCTACCACAAGTTCGGTCCGGATATCATCGCGCAGGTGGACATGGATCTCCGCATCCACCGCAATCAGTCCATCGAGGCGCTCAGCCGCATGTCCTTCGGCATCCTGAGCACCTTCATAGACCGGCTCGAGCGCTACGGAGAAGGCAAGTTCCTCCGTGAGCTCGGCACGCAGCACATCGCGCTCGCGGACGAAAGCGGTGACGAAAAGCTCGTGCTCAGCGACATTCCCACGACCGAACGCCCGCCCATGCTGACCATCGAGGAATACATGCGGAAGTTCTACCAGCGGAAGGCGGATAAGCCCGCCCTTCCGCCCAAGTCCTAGTCAGCCGAGTTCCACGAGCTCGGCGAAGGCGTCGAGCGAATCCACGACGCTGTCCGGCAATCCGGCGGCGTCCCCGTCGGCGGGTCGGAAGGAGCGCTCGTCGCCCGCGAAGAGCACGGTCATGCAGCCCAGGTTTCGGGGAGGCACGACGTCGTTCGCGTGACTGTTGCCCAGATACACGGTCTCACGGGGAGCGATGCCCCACCGGGAGAGCCGCTCGGTCGCTCGCGCAAATGCGTCCGGACCGGGCTTTGCCACGCCGAGTTCATAGGACAGCAGGGTCAGCTCGGGCAGGAAGGGCAGCGGGTCTGTCGCGCCCGCATGGGCTTCGAGAACGATCGTCGTGTAGAACTGGGCGTTGGACACGATTCCGGAGGGGCGGCCGTCGGCGGCCAGGCCGGCGACGAGACGGGCGAGGCCGGGCATGGGCCCGCTCGGATTGAGGGCGGTTTCAAGCATCAGCGCGATGCGCCTCAGCAGCCGCGGCGAAGCCGAGGGCAGCATGGGTCCGAGCAGCGCCTCGATGTCGACCTCCGGATGCTGCACGGCGGGGCGCCTGGCCGCATTCGCCCTCTCGATTGCCAGCCCGACGGCGCGGGCGAAGGCCCCGGCGCCCCCGGCGTAGCCGAGCTGCGCCAGCTCGGCCTCGAGCGCATTCATGGCTGCGGGGGCCGCGGCTTTCGAGGACCCGAGCTGTCCGAGAGGATCGCCCCCGGCCGCGCTGACCAGAAGCGTGCCGTAGACGTCGAAGAGAAGCGCCTTCGGCTTTCGCGGGAGAGGAGCGGAGCTCAGCCCGCGATAGAGCTCCGGAATCCGCGCGGCGCGAGCTCCCAGCGCGCGCGGCGACAGGGACCTGACGAGCTCCCGCAGCTCGGCGCGCTCGGCGTCGTCCTGAGCACTCATGAGGCGCTGAGGAAGAACGACGGGGCCACCAGACAGCGTTCGAGAAGGGCCCTGCGGTCGATCCTTCCCTTCGCTCCATCGCTCATCGCGTCCGTATAGGCCCCGTCCAGGCTGCGGGCATAGGCCTCGGCCGAATAGAAACGGGCGAGAGCCTCGCGCCCCTCCGCGGCCTCGGATTCAGGGAGTCCGGGAATAAAGAGCGCGTCCAGAAAGGGGTTGAGGGCCCGCAGATCCGCCTCGAGCGCCGCGTCGACGTCGAGCCGTCGCAGCACTGCCTGCTGAAGACTCTCGTCCAGCGAGCCGAAGTCCAGATACTCCGCCTCGAAGCGGGCTTCGAGCCGGGCAAGCACCTCATCCAGCGTGGGCCCGGCGGGGCTTCCGCCGTCTGTCCATGCCGTGGCGTAGGCCTTCCTGAACGAGTCGATCCGTCTCGCAACCGCGGTGCGCAGCTCGGCCTCCGGGAGGGCGAGGCGCGGCAGGCGGATTTCATGATAGAGATTGGGAAGCCTGATGCCGTGCGCGCGGAAGTCCCCGATCACATAGGGTATCTCCCGACCGACGACGGGGATTCCCCGGGCTATCGGATCGAGGAAGGAAAAGCCAAAGCCCTCCTTCACCGAAGTCGTGACCACGCAGAAGGCTTTCTCGTAGAGTTCTCCGAGGCTGGCATGGAGCCCGGCCTCGAAGCGCAGGCGGGGCGCGAGCCGCGAGGCCATGCTTTTCCAGGATCTGTAGCCGGGGAGATCGCGCTCGCTCGTGGGCGGAAGCGTGACGGCGAGCTCGGCGCCCTCCGGCAGAAAACGGGAGAGCAGCAGGGCCTCCCCGAGATTCTTGCGCCGGATGGCCCTGACGGGATAGAGGGCGATGGTACGGCCGCGCCTGGACTCCTCGCTCCATCCAGCCCGCACGTCGAAGCGTTCGGGAAGACCGACCGGATTGGGAAGGAGATGGACGTGGGAATCCCCGAGGCCGGATGCTATGAGGTGCGATCGATCCCTGCTGTTGATCGCCGCATAGCTGCAGTTCTCGGGATACGGGACGGCTGCATCGAAGACATCGGGCCTGAAGTCTTCGGCGAGATCGTGCACCTGGACGAGGAGGTGCCGGCCCCTTGACTTGAGCAGTCCGAGCGCGCCGAGGAAGACCGCATTCTTCCTGATCAGCGGATTGTGCACGTGGAGGACATCGCAGCCGTCGGGAAAGGCTTCGTCAAGCGCGTGTTCCATGGCGGCGGCGAGGCCCTCGGCCGAGGGGGCCGCAGACCCCGTGGCCACAAGCGCGTAGTCCAGGTTGCGTACCAGCTTGATCGGCGCGGGGAAGGCCTCCGCCGCCTCGCTCCCGGAGAGAACCACAACCCGATGCCAGGGGGCATGTCTTCGAAGGGCATCCGCCTGGGAGCGCAGCACCGAACTCACGCCCCCCGAGCGCAAGTGATAATGGATGATGGCGATGTTCACCGGCTCTCCCGCGTCTGTGTCCGAAATTGACCGGCACGTCTCTGCGCAGCCTGCATCACGGCCGCCGGACGGGATCCCTCCTGCCGTGAGAATTCAATGATAACGCAAATAGGTTCCGGCCGACAGCCTGCGCGGGCCCCGTCACGACGGGGCAAGCAAGAAGGGGCCGCCCACAATGGGCGGCCCCTTCTTCGAAGATGGAACGCTCGGAGTGGAACGGTACGCGGACGCGCTAGAGGTAGGCGACCTCGCCGTGCTCCATGAGGTCGAGACCTTCCAGCTCTTCCTTCTCCGTAACCCTGACCGGCGTGATCTTGTTGATGACCCAGAGCATGCCCAGGGTGAAGAGGAAGCCGTAGGCGGCGACGCCGACGTCGGAAACGAACTGCTTCCAGAAGAAGTCCGGATGGCCGTCCACGAGGCCGGACGCGAGGGCCGAGGGATCGTGGCCGGGGAAGGTGACCGCGGCGGTGCCGAGCACGCCGAGCATGATGACGCCGAGGAAACCGCCCACGCCGTGGACGCCGAACACGTCGAGGGCATCGTCGAGCCCTGCATTGTTCTTGATGGTAACCGCGATGTAGCTCGCCACCGACGCGAGGATACCGATGATGACCGCGGAGGAGGGAGTAATGTAGCCGGCCGCGGGGGTCACACAGGCGAGGCCCGCGACCATGCCGGTGAGGAAACCGGAGAACTTGGGCTTGCGCTTGAAGACCCAGTCGAGGAGAAGCCAGGTCGGGCCGGCGAACGAAGCCGCAAAATCCGTGTTGACGAAGGCCGCGACGGTGACCTGGTTGACGGCGAACTCGGAACCCGCGTTGAAGCCGTACCAGCCGAACCAGAGGATGGCGGTACCGAGGGCGACGAAGGGCAGGTTGTGCATGCCCGAGTCCTCGACCTTGCGCTTGCCCACGAAGAGCACCGAGGCGAAGGCCGCGAAGCCGGCGGATACGTGGACAACGAGGCCGCCCGCAAAGTCCTTGACGCCCCACACGGCGAGAAGGCCGCCGCCCCAGATGAGGTGCACGAGGGGGAAGTACACGAGGGTCAGCCAGGCCACGAGGAAGAGGAGGAAGGCGGGGAAGCGGACGCGGTTCGTGAAGGCTCCCGTGATCAGGGCGGGCGTGATGATGGCGAACATCATCTGATAGGCCACCTGCACGAACATGGGCACACTGGGGTTCATCGTGCTCGGGGCCATGAGGTTCACCCCCGTGAGAAAGGATTCCTTGAAGTTGCCGATGATCCCGAGGATGTCACCGTTGCCATACGTGCCGGAAAAACACATCGAGAATCCGTACAGGTACCAGATCACCGTCGTCACGCAGAGCGAGGCGAAACTCTGGAACATGATGGTGAGAACGTTCTTGCGGCCGACAAGACCGCCGTAGAAGAAAGCCAGGCCCGGCGTCATGAACATGACGAGGGTGGCTGCAATGAGCATGAAGCCCGTGCTAGCAGCATCGAATTGCATGGATGGACTCTCCTTGAACGAATCGCCGGCAGGAAGCGGGTGCTTCCCGCGCCTGCCGTCGCGCGTCCCGACGCGCGAGCGCCCCTGCGGGGCGCGCTACCGCGGCTCCTGGTCCCGCTCGGGAACGGGTGGGAGGAGGGGAGAGCCGGGAGGGGCCCGGGGAGAGCTGGGCCCTCGGATGCGACGGCGCCGGCGGGCCCGGGAGGCGCGACTCAGGCGGCCGGGCAGCCCGAAGATCGCCATGGCCCGTCCGTCGAACACGAGGGCGGCCGAATCCGCCACATGACGGCCGCCGGAGCTGCAGGCAATGTCCTGGAAGGTGCCCGGGCGGCGCTGCTCACCCGATACGAAGCAGTGCGTCTGCTGGGCCAGCGCGATGAGCGCCGCCTGGATCATCTGGAGCAGCTTGGCGGCGTCGAACTCGGACAGGAGCGCGGGCACGAAACTCGAACAGAGAAGCAGCACGAGCAGCGTGGGCCCCGCGCGATCGATCGGCTTGCGTTCGCGATTTCCCGCAGCTTTGTCCCGCGAGGCCGCTCCGCCGAAACGGCGCCGCTCGGCCGCGGGGATGCAGCCAACCTTGACGCGCTCCGGACAGGCGAGGATCACCTCCACGCACTGCTCCCTTCGAGCACCTGGTAGGAATCGGGCTCGACATCGAAGGTGAAGGGGAAATCACCCGGCTCGAGACGAAGGACTTCGCCGTCAGCCTGAAACAGGAGAGGCGCCGGGGAATCGATGGTGATCCGGGCTGCGGAAAAGAGGTCGACGATGGGCAGGCCGCTATGGAGGCCCCGCTCGATCCGGCCCTTGAAGGCGAGACGGGAGAACAGTCCCGTCTGCGATACGGCACAGACGTTGTTCGCGTCCGGAAGAATGCGCTTGTCCGAGCCGTACTGCCGGTTTCCGCTTGCGCCCACGGCCACCAGGAGGCACTTCCGCTCGAAATCGCGCAGCTGATGCCCCGCTCCGTCCCAGGTCCGGATACGCATCGGGGAGACCGGATAGAAGAAGTCGTACATCACGGTGGACAGATCCACCCAGAACTTGTAGGAATCGCCGGGGAAGGTGACCTTCAGCCGATTGGTCATCTCGGCGACGAAGGCGTCCAGACCGAGGCTCGCGATGTTGAAGGACCACAGCGGCTGCTTGCCGCCGCCGGGGGCGGGACTGCAGCGGATCGCCGGCCGGGGCACCGGGCGGCAGTCGCCCAGGAGGCGGCCCAGACTTGTCACCAACTCCCGTCCGTCGGAGCCGTCGTTGCCCGTGCCCAAGGGCAGCCGAAGCACCAGGAAACGGGCGCGCTCCGAGGGTTCGAGAGCCATGATCTCGGTTGCCAGCTCGAGGGAGGTGCCGTCGCCGCCGGCGGTCATCATGAGGTGGTACCCTTCCCGATCGCCGGAATCGCGGAGGGCCGAAGCCAGATAGCTCCGCGTTATGGAGGCCGCGTGCCCGGGGCGCTCCGTTATGGCCACGACGAATGGAGGCGGGTCCGGGCGGGGCTCGAGCCCTCCGGCATGGGCGAGAACCTCATCGAGTTCGTGGTTCCGGCGGTGGGCGTAGGTCGGCCGCGTGAAGCCCCCCGCCTTGGGATTCGCAATGAGCAGGGCGCCAGCGAGCCTTCCGGGCAGAGCAGGAGAGACGCGGAGTATCCGCTCAATCCCGGCAGCGAGCTCGTCTGGGCGCATAGCGGAGGGAGTGTAAACCGGAAATCGAGTCCTGTCCATGAACAAGGCGAGCGGTGTCGGTCTTTGCCTTCGGGGGGCCGCGGCTATAGTATTTACAGGGGCGCGCACTGCGCGGAACCCACTGCACAAGGGAGGTCGGACGTGTCCAACGAAAGCATCCTGTCCGCGATCAAGACCGGCATGAAGGGCGAGTATGACAGCGTTACTACCTATGAAAGCGCGGCCGGCTCATCCGAGGGGGAGGTCCGCGAGTTCTTCCAGGACCGCGCGGAGGAGGAAAAGCGCCACTACAACTGGCTCCTCACCTATTACAATGAAGTGTCCGCGGGCAAGACGCCGGACCGGGACCTCGTGCAAGATGCCGCTCCGGCCACGAGCCCGATCATCACGGCCGAATTCCTGAAACGCGTGGGCACGAGCAAACATCTCACTGCTGCCATCGCCACGGGTGTCCTCCTCGAGGCGACATCCATCCGCCACTACCAGAAGTGCGCCGCCGAGAGCCTGAGCCCGGCGCTCCGCTACTTCTACGAGAAGCTCGCAAAATGGGAGGAGCGGCACTACCAGGACCTCGTGCGGATTCAGGAGGAGTCCGAGCGCTATTTCTGGGACGCCAACAACTGGCAGCCCTTCTGAGGGATTCCGCCGCACTCGAGGCAGGTCAAGCGGAGAGGATTCCCGGCCGATACTGCTAGGTAGGGAGATCCATGAAAGTTCTGTGCATCGCCCAGCAGAAGGGTGGAGTCTGCAAGACCACGACGGCCCTCTCGCTCTCCGCGGCCTGGGCACTCGAAGGCGCCCGCGTTCTCATGGTTGATGTCGATCCCCAGGCCAACCTGACCCGGAACATCCTCGACTACGAGCGCCTCGAGGCCGACATCTCCCAGATCTATGCCGGCAAGCTCCGTCTCAAGGACGCCATCGCTCCCACGACCACGGCGGGGCTCTTCATCGTCCCGGCACGAACGGCCCTCAACCGCGTCGAGAACCTCGAACGCAGCCTCTCCACGTACACGACCCTGAGACGGGAAGTGCCCAAGCTCGGCAGATCCTACGACTATGTCGTCATAGACACGCCGCCTTCGCTGGGGCTCTTCACGGTCTCCGCGCTCCTCGCCGCCACCCACGTGCTCGTGCCCGTGCAGCCCACCTTCTTCTGCCAGGAGGGGCTCGGCGACCTCAACCAGACCATCGTCGAAGCCCGGGAGAACAACAGCAACCTGGCCTCCGTCCGGTACTTCATGACCCTCTTCGACAAGCGGACCGTCATAAGCCAGGAGCTGGCCGAACTGCTCCGTGAGCGCCTCGGCAAGGCCCTGCTTGCCGCGACCATCCGGAAGAACATCGCCGTCGAAGAAAGCCAGTACGCCCAGAAGACGATCTTCGAGTACGCGCCCAAGTCGCCGGGCGCCGAGGATTATCGGGCTCTTGCCAAGGAAGTCGCCGCATGGCTCGCAAACGCCTGATCAAGGGCACCAACGCCACGCGGGTGGAGGAACGCATCGGCCGCGTCCCCGAGGATATCGGCGAGCCGACCTCCATATTCCGTGCCCTGAAGGCCATGGAGACATCCTCGGAACCGCAACCGATTGCGGCCAAGCCGCGTGAATCCCAGCCGGAATCCGGGGGCGCCGATCGACGGAAGCCCCGGGCTCCGCGCGCAAAGCCGGCGCGGAAACCGAAGGCCGGATCCCCGGCCCCCCTGACTTCACCCCTGAAAGCGGCGTCACCGAAACCCACGACCGGCAAGAGCCGCGCCGCACAGCCCGCCCCGGACAAGCCCCGGACCGCTGCGGGTCGAGCCTCGCGGCCCAAGCCTGCCCCGTCCCGATCGACGGCCACGACCGCCCGGCGGGCCCCTCCCGCGACCTCCCCGGGGCCCACGGAGAGCCCGGTGCAGGCGCAGGGCGCCCCGGCCCAGGAAGCTGAAGAACAACCCCGACTGCAGCGGTTAGGTCCCACCGACTTCAGCAGCGCGGAGCGGGAGACCATCATCCGCTGCTGCTCGGATTACCGAAACCACCTGCCGATCTATCTCCTCGCGGTCCAGCGCGAGGTCCGGATCATCGATTCGGTCATCGAAAAGTGCGGGCGGGCGGAGTCAAAGCGCCGTCCTCGCTGAGCCGGACCGGGCCCGGCCGGCTCTCCAGCTCGATCTACTGCCTCCCGCGTTTGGTCGCTGCCTCCACCTCATCCAGGAAGGATCCGAAGTCGGCGTAGAAATTGTCCGCATATCGATCGAAGGGAGGGAGGTGTCGCACCCGCGGATAGCCGTAGAGCTTGGCTCCGCCGGACATCAGGGACTCCCGGATCGGTGCAGCCAGGAAAGGATCGTCCTCCCCGGCAAAGACGCCGACCGGCGCCCCCAGCTCGGGCGGAATGGTCGCGGGACTCTCGGCGTGGAGCTGCCGCAGGTCATGCTTCAGAAACTTGAGGGGAGGCGGAGAGCCATCCAGGAGCCCGTCCAGGAGTTCGGGCTTGCCGCTCAGCGAGTCGCGCGCGATTTTGAGCTCGGCGACACTGCTCAGGAAGCATCTGGGCATGCGCAGTCCCGGCGGCGGGTAATCCAGGACCGGCGCCACGAGCGCCGCCGCGGCCAGCCAGGGCTGCCGGTGAAAGGCCGGGACCAGCGCGGCGCTGAAGGACTCTGCAATCAGGTATAACGGAAGATCCCGGGCGGCATGGAGCGAGTTCGCATAGGCCGTAGCCGCCGCGCGCAGGGCGGAGAGACTCGCCCTCGGCTTTTCGCTCGATGCGAATCCGAGCTCGAGGGAATGAACCAGGAAACCTCGATCCAGAAGGAAGGAGACGAGACGCTTGTCTTTGCCCGGTGTCCAGAACGGGAAACCGAGGACCAGGGCGAGTCTCCGATAGCCCCCGTCGCGCAATTCCCATGCGTGGGCTCGATAGGACCGGCCGTCGGGCGCGACAAAACTGCTCGCAATGTGGTTCATGGGGAATCCTCCGGTACAATCCTAGAGCGAGCCCTCCCCGGCTGCAATGGAGAAAGCGCCTCCCGCCGGAGGTTGCGCGTCGTCCCACCCCGGACTATAGTGCAGAGAATGGAGATACGGGCCGATGGTCATTGCCCTGGCAGCTGAAAAGGATCTCGCCACCCTCGTCACCGAACGCTTCGAGGCGCGGGGGCATGCCTGCATCGAGGTCGGCTCGAGCATACCCGCCGAGGCGGACTGTCTCATCATCGTCGGCTCCCCTCCGGAAGGCGAGGCGCTGGCGGCCGGCGCTCAGGAAATGGAGCTGCCGATGCTCCGCCTGGGCACGGAGGGGGCTGGAGAGGCTGCGGAGGCTGCAGCCTGGGGGCTGGCCAGGGCGGACGACTTTTTCATGGACGCGGCGAGAGCCGACGCCCGGGTGCACCGCCTTGAGGACATCAGGATCAAAATGGTGGAGCAGCGCAACGAGGAACTGGCCGGGGCCAACGAGCTGCTCGAGCGGCGCGCGCGGGAACTGGGAGAGGCGCTCGAACTCCTGGACAGTGCCAACCACCAGCTCATAGACGAGCTCAATCTCGCCAGCGAACTCCAGAAGAGCCTGCTGCCCCGGGCCTACCCCACCGATGCCCCCCTCGAGTTCGCGCACAAGTTCATTCCCCTGGACAAGATCGGGGGGGACTTCTTCGACGTGGTCCGGCTCGACGACCGGACCCTCGCCCTGGTCATTGCGGACGTCTCCGGCCACGGGGTCGGTCCGGCCCTCGTGACGGCCATGTTCAAGAGCGCCTACGGCCTGGTCAGCCGGATCCAGCACTCCCCGGCCCAGCTCATGGCGGCGCTCAACGCGGAGATGAACAACGTCCTCACGACCGGGCATTACGTCACGGCCTTCACGGCTTTCATAGACCTCGAAACCCTCGAAATGCGCTACTGCAGCGCCGGCCATCCCAACCAGATTCTGGTCAGGTCCGACGGCTCCATCGTGGAACTCGCCACGATGGGCTTCCTGCTGGGCATGATCAGCGGCATGGACTACGAGGAAAAGAGTCTCGTGCTCGGGGGGGGAGACACGCTCGTGCTGTTCACGGACGGAGTATTCGAATCGCCCGACCGCAGCGGCGAGATGTTCGGCCGCGAAGGCATCGCGCGCTCAGTGGGCAAGCGCCTCGGCTCCGGACCGGTGGAACTCTCCAACGGCCTCTTCTCGGATCTGCTCGAATGGACGGAGGGCACCGAGGCGACCGACGACATAACAATACTGCTCGCCCAGGTGCTGGAATCGCTCTGATCAGAGTTCGTCCGCGACCCGAATGCCCACCTGTCCGCAGCTCACCGGATCCATGTCCACGCGGGCGCTGACGCGGAGCGCCCCGGCCCCCGACATCCACGAGCCGCCGCGCACGACCTTGAACTCCCCCGCCTCCGGACCCGTCGGATTGGTTTCCTCGGTTTTGGGATAGGGCCCGAACCAGTCCAGCGTCCATTCGAAGAGGTTCCCCGACATGTCGAACAGTCCAAAGCCGTTCGCCGCAAACTGCCTGACCGGGGTCGTGCCGCGGTATTGCTTGGCCAGATTGGCCAGGCTGTCGTTCATCTGATCGCCGTTGGGGTATTTCTTGCCGACCAGCCCTCCCCGGGCGGCGCATTCCCACTCGGCCTCCCGGGCGAGCCGCTTGCCCAGCCAGGAGGCGTAGGCCTGGGCGGCGTAAAATGAAACGTAGGCCACCGGATGCTCGTCCTTGCCTTCGGGATAGTCGTCTCCGTTCCAGTCCGAAAGGTAG
The DNA here is from genome assembly GCA_035505775.1 of Rectinemataceae bacterium. GTDB lineage: Bacteria > Spirochaetota > Spirochaetia > Treponematales > Rectinemataceae > JAJXZP01. The sequence goes on from DATJQN010000147.1 coordinate 22,299, forward strand.
TTGTCGTCGCGGAGATCGGCGTCGGCCCGGTCCTTGGACCATTCCGGCCGCGCCCGGACGAAAAGCGCGTATTCGCGGTTGGTGGTCAGGTGATCGCAGAGGCGAAAGGCCGAGAGGCTGACCTTGTGGGGAGGCTTTTCGTCGTCGCTTCCCGAATCGGAGCCCATGACGAAGGTCGACCCCGCAATCGGACGCATGGCTTCGTTGACCGAGGAGAGGGCGCTTTCAAGGAGCCCGGCGGCGGCCGCTCCGCCGGGTGCCGCCTCGTGGGGCTGCACCGGGGCCGGCGGCACCGGGGCCGGCGGCAGCCCCGCCACGGTTCCCCCCCCTGCGGAGGCCCCCGTCGCCGGGCCGGGCGCCGTCGGGGCTGCGTTGTGCGGCGCAGAGAACCCGGCATGGGCGCTCGGCCCGCCTCCGGCTGCGCCGAGAAGGCCCGCGAGGACATGCCCCAGCGACTGTCCGGTCGGGGTGAGGATGGAACGGAGCTCCTCGCCGAAACCCGCCAACTCCTCGGCGCTGGCCGTTTCGACGAAAAAACGAAGGTCCTGAAGCAGCCTGATCTTGCGCTGAAGGGCGGCCATCTGGATTTCAAGGCTTTGCAGGTAGTCCATTGGGCCGAATTCTAGAGGTTTCATCGGGCTCCGTCAAAGCCGGAATCGTTTATCGCCTTCGAATTTGACAAGCCCCTGAGGCAGTCTATAATCTCCATTATGAGCATTGACGCGGCCGACCTCAAGAAACTTGTCAAGATAATCCGACAGTATGAGGTCATCTATGGCGGCGGCATCAGCACCGGGGATGCCGCTGTTCGCGAGGAATGCGAATCCCTGGTAAACACCCTCGAATCGGCCTTGAAGTCCGCTCCGCGAGGCCGTCGCGGCGCTGAATCGCCCCTGCCCTCGCTGGTGGACGCCAAGAAAACCCGGCGGGAGGAAAAACCCGTCAGACCCGTCAGCACGCGGGCGACGGAACTCGCCGGTCTGGCGGCCGGGCACGGTTCATCCCGGCCGACCGAGGAAGCGCCCGTCGCGCCCTCCAAGACCACCGCGAAAGGCGCAGCCCGTGCCGCGTCCGCGAAGCCCACGGCTGCTTCTGCGTCGGCTGGCCCGGTTCCCAGGACCAAGGCTGGGGGCGCCTCCGCGGCCAAGCCCGGCAAAGCAGCGGGAAGCGGCCGGGCGAACTCGAAGGCGGCGGCCCCCACTGCGGTTCGCGGCAAAAAAACCTCCTCCCCGCAGCCGGAACGCCGGGTGGCGGCACATAAGGACAGCACACTTGCGGCCGATCTGCGGAGCGCGCACAAGGGCGCGGCCAAGGCTGCGGTGGAACGAGCCCAGAAACGGCTCGATGCGGGGAGAACCGACCGCGACGCCAGCGCCGGCGAGCAGAAGAAGCGCTTCGCCGCCCAGCATCTGTTCGACGCATACACCCAGAACAAGCTCCCGAAGTATGGCGGTTTCATCGTCTGCGTCCGTTTCTCCGAAGAGAATGGCTATACGGTGATCGAGATCATCGGCTACGAAAACCTGCAGGACATCTACCCCGAGGGCGAGAGCCTGGTCTTCAAGAGCGTCGGGTGCAAGCTGTTCGCGATTGTGGAGCCGCCTTCGTATCTCCTTAAGAGCGTGGAACCGGTCAACAGGCCGTCGGACCAGATGGTGCCCTACCGCTTCTCGGAGCTGCTTCACGTGACAACAAAACGCTTCCAGAACATCTACGTGGGAAGAAAGCCCGTCTTCATGCCGACGAGCTTCTCGGTGGTCAAACCCGAGGCCGACGATCTGGCCATCCTCTTCTACGACATTGCGGACGTTTACAGCAATATCCAGGACTTTCTTATAATGATGCTCAGAGACAGAATGAGCGTTCCGGTGAACGATTCGCGCAAGGTCGCCGAAGTGATTGCGCGCGGCATCCGCGAGTTCCGACTTTGGCTGGACGAAGCGTGATCCCGGGCCGCCGCCGGTCTTTCGCAGGGAGGTGGGGAGTCTATGGCCGCTGACTCGATCTCGGATATTCTCCTCACCGGCTTCGCCGACGCGGATCGGGACGAACTCGCGGCCGCGCTGGGCGGACTCGGCAGGACGGTCCTCTCCGGCGATCCCATCAACGACCCCAAGACCGCGTTCGTGGTTGCGGCCGCGTACGACGAGACGGCGCTGCGCTCCATGCGTGCCGCCGCCCTCGAGGATGTGCGGCCCTGGTGCTTCGTGGTGCCGGCGGGAGATCGGCATGTGGTCGCCGCCGCCGCCGCGGCCCGGGAGGGAAGGGTCCTTCTCCTGCCGGTGGAGCTTCGCGAGCTCAAGCGTGTCCTGGGCGCCCTTGCGGAAGACGCCAGGGAGCGCTCCGCCGGAGGCGCGGCCTTCGCCGGGCTGCGCTCCATGAAGGCCTCCTTCGCATGGAAAACCAGGGGATTGGACGTCAGCCGCATCTGCAGGAGCCTCGCCCATCTCCTCGCCGAATGCGGCTACTATTCCGGGCCCGGTGCGGAGGACGAGTGCACCCTCGCGCTGGAAGAGGCCCTCGTCAACGCCGTCGAGCACGGCAACCTCGAGCTGGATTCCTCGCTCCGTCCGGATGACCCCCTGAAGGAGGATCTGTACGAGCTCGAGCGGGAAAAGCGGCTCGCGGACCCGGCCTTCGGGGATCGCCTCATCTCGGTCGAGCTCTCCGTGGAGGCCGACCAGGCGGCCCTGACAATCGAGGACCAGGGCCCGGGCTTCGACACGAGTGCGGTGGACGACCGGCCCTCGACCTCGGATGTCTCCGGCAAGGGTTTCTGGCTCATCAAGCGGCCCTTCGACGATGCCCGGTACAATGCGAGCGGGAACAGGCTCACGCTGACGAAACACAGGCCGCAGCCCTGAGCGCGGCATACATGGAGGTGTTATGGATTTCAACGACAAGGAACTCAAAGTCGTGCTGCAGGCGCTCTACCGCTTCCGCGGGGAGGTCTCGGGCTTCAGCCAGAGCGAGCAGAACAAGCTCAGCCTGGTCGAAGGCGTGATCGGAAAGATCGAGGGCAAGGTCGGACCGGTCACGGCGGAGAGGACGCGCTTCGATCGGGAGATGGAGGAGAGTCTCGCCGTGCTCAAGACGGGACGCGCCGGAGCCGCCAAGGCGGCGGCCGCCGCGGGGCCGGGATCGGGCGGCGCGAAAGCGGCGAACAAGGCCGCTCCCGCGCTTGACAAGAAAGCCGCCTCGCCTAAGGTTAAAAAGGGCCCCGCAGCCAAACCGCCAGCGAAAGCAGCTCCGCGGAAGAGCGCGGCGCCCGCAGCCAAGAAAACCGCCGGTCCGGCTAAAGTCGGCGCCGCCAAGAACAAGGCCAAGTAAGGGATACAAGGAGGGACAATGGCAACCACGAAAGCTGAGGAGCAGGCACGGCTCTGGACTCGCGAAAACATCATGTCTGTGGAGAACCGCATTCTCCAGCAGATCATGTCGTCGCGCACTCCCGAAGCGGTCGAGTCTGCGATCGCCTACACGAGATTCCTGAGGCTCTCGGGCCTCACATCCGACAACTATCCGCTCTTTCTCAAGATGCTGGAGATCGAGAACCACTGGGTGCTCGACGCCCTGATCGGGGACGAGGATCCCTTCCTCTTCCTCTCGACCATCCAGCCCAACCGCTACGTCATTTCGAAGTGCTTCACGCTGCTCACGCGCTGGCACCCGGGCGGAATCTACCCGAACACCCTGTCCATCGCCCTCGGCGTGCTCCAGAACGCCTTCAGCTCGCCCAAGGACGGCTACAAGATCTACCCGCTGACCATCGCGGACGTGGACAATCTGGGCAAGCACCTCGAGAAGGAGAAGGGGCAGAACTTCCCGCTCAACCGCTGCATCCTCGACATCCTCGATCGAATCGGCTCCCTGCAGGGTCTCGGATGGGATGAGTCCATGGAGGAAGTCTCCCGCCAGGCCATCCGCATCCGGAGCTTCTTCTTCGACAGCGCGAAGAAGCTCGAAGACTGCATCCCCCAGGTCCTCCTCGTACGCGGCGACTATCTCAAGGACGAGATCTCGCCGAGGACGCTCTTCGTCGAGGACATCGATATGGCCCTGCGCCACGACTGAGAGATCGAAGGAGAAACCATGGACGAAGCAATTGTCAACGACAGCTGGTCAGAAGACCAGATCAACGGAATCGAGAACCGCCTGCTTCAGGGCATCATCGGCTGCAGAACCTACGAGGCGGTCGAGGCCGCGATCACCTACGCTTCCTTCCTCAACACCGTGGGCCTGACGCCGGAGAACTATCCCGTATTCCTCAGGATGCTCGAGATCGAGAATCACTGGGTCATAGACTCCCTCATCGGAGACACCGATCCCTTCCTCCTCCTCTCGCCGGTCCAGCCCAACAAGTACATCATCGGGAAGATCTTCGCGATGATGACCAAGTGGCACAAGGGCGGCATCTACCCGAAGAATCTCTCCGTCATCCTCGGCGTCCTGCAGTCCAACTACTCCTCGCCCCGCGACGGCTACCGGATCTACCCGCTCTCCATCGCGGATCTCAACGGTCTCGCGAAGCACCTCGACAAGGAGAAGGGCCAGGAAGATCCCCTCAACAGGACGATCCTGAACATCCTCGACCGCGTGGGGCAACTCGAGGGAGTGGGTACCGATGCGGACATGGAGGAGACTGCCATCCACGCCTCGGCGATCCGCAACGCCTTCTTCGACGATCGCAAGCGCATGGAAGACGTGATTCCGCCGGTGCTCCTCGTGAAGGCGAGCTATCACGAGAAGGAAGTGGCCCCGCGCAAGCGCGTCCCCCTCAAGGAGATCGAGAAGAAAGAGAAGGAGAAGGGGAAGTAAGTGGACCGGATTGAGCGCATCGCGAACGCTCTGCGCTCGCTCGATCTCGGTGCGGGCGTGGTCGTGGAGGGGCGCACATTCGTGGGCCCTCCCGAGGCCGTCGCCCGCCTCGGCGAGCTCGAGAGCATCGCCGAGGGACTCAGCTCCCGGGACCTCTTCGCACTGTACGACAGGGTCATCGCGCACGATGGTGTTTTCGACGAGGACATCAACGCCTCGGGGCGCTATTACGCCTACTTGGCCTTCGAGCTCAAGGGAGTGACGCCGGAGGAGCGGGAAAGCCTTCTCGCCTCGGCGCTCGGCGATCTCGTCGAGAAGCACGGCAAGGACGCCGTACTCAAGCACATTCCCGCCCGGGTGGTGGGCCGGCAGGTCACCGAGTCGCTGACCCTGCGCCCCGAGTTCGACGACTACCCCGCCTACTATTCCAAGGCCCGGATGGCCTACGCGGAGAAGATGGCGCTCGAGGAGCTGCCCAAGGCCGTCCTCGCGAGCATTCGCGGGGAGCAGGAGCGGCTGCTCGATGCCTACGCGTGGACGACCGTGCGGGTCCAGGAGGGCGGCACCGAATGCGTCGGCATCTGCGGCGACGCCTACTGCCTTGACGCAGCCGGAGTGAAGTCGGTCGAGCCCTACCAGCAGATCTGGGCGGCTCTGACCGAGGAGGGGCCGGAGCGCTACTACACGATCGACGTGATGACCGACGGCGAGTATCCCGCCGATCTCGACGCAGCGCTGGGAAAGTACTATGCCTATCTGAAAGCGACGCTCAAGGGCCAATCGCCCGCGGACCGCAAGCCCAACTTGCTGGGCGCCCTTCCGCCCAAGGCCGTGACGGCCCTCGGGCCAGCGGCGGCCGAGCTGTTCAGGGAATCGGTCGATGGCGATCAGGTGACGGCTTCGCTGACGATCCGGCCGGAGGCGGAGGAATACCCCTCGTATTTCAACGCCAAGAAGATCGAGTCGGGAAGGCAGCGTCTGCAGAAGCAGATTCTATTCAATGTTCAGGCCGAGATACTGGCCGCGGTCGAGCGGATTCTCGGCGGTGTCCGGAAGTACATCATCCTCGAGTAAAGCGGAGGACCTATGGATATCGAGATGAACAGGAAGGGCGACGCCCTCACTATCGTGATCGATGGCAACATCGATACCGACGGCGGTCACAAGCTCGCGGTGGCACTGCAGGAGGCCATGGAGATGGAGGGCGTCAAGTCCGTCGTCTTCAACCTCGCCACGGTGAGGACCATCACGTCGTCGGGTATCGGCAAGGTCATGAACTTTTTCAAGTTCATCGACGGCAAGAAAGGGTCGATGTCGGTCAAGGGCATTTCCGATCAGCTCTACAAGCAGTTCATGGAGATTCACCTCGATCGGATCTTCCCGATCAGCAAGTAGCGTCGGGGGCCGCGGCGCTCCGGCGGAGCCGGCCTGGAAGACAGGCCAACCGCCCGAGCCGCCGCGTCCGGACGAAAGGGGCAGTATCCAGTGAATCACCTGAGTTCGTTTTTCCCCGATCCCAAGGGGACGCGCCTCCATTACCAATACTGGGAGTCCACCTCCAAGGGATACGACAAGGTGGCCCTGATTCTTCACGGCCTCGGCTATCACTCCGGGGCCTATCCCTCACTGGTCCCAGCCCTCGTCGCCGAGCGTTTCAAGGTCTATGCCCTCGATTTCGCCGGTTTCGGCGGAAGCCCGGGACAGCGGGGCGCCGGCGGCGTGCTGGCCATGGCCGATGCCGTGGAATCGCTCTGTCGCCGGATCGAGTCGGTCGAGGGCGCGCGGGAGATCGACATAATCGCGCATTCCATGGGCGCCGTGGCGGCCCTCCTCTTCCTCAAGCGTTACCCTGCCCGGCGCACCCGCATTGCCGCGGTGGCGCCCCTGCTGTTCGGCGTCCCCGTCGATGCCAGCCCGGAGACTCTTCTGGAGGATGAGGGGGCGCAGCACCGACTCCAATCGGACGAGCGTTTCGCCCCGTCCATCCCCAATGCGCTCGCCTCGGATCTCGACGCGACCGCCAAATCCCTGTTGGCCGACCCTTCCTTCCTCGAGGGGAGGAAGGCGGCGTTCTTTGTCGGCGAGTCCGATCCCCTCGTGCCCTTCGAGCAGCTCAAGGAGACGGTCGAGGCCCTGCCCCTGAAGAATCTCAAGTTCGTCTCCTTCCCCCGCGAGCGGCACGACCCCTTCGGCGGAAAACGGGGGGATCAGGCGGTCAAGGCGATGGTGGCTTGGTTCGACGAGACCAAGTTCGAATACCGCGCCCCGTAAGCGGCGCGAGGAGGAAACAACATGGACCTTGACATCTCAATCGAACAGGATCGAGTCAAAATCACGATCACCGGGGCCATCGACACGGCCGGCGGGGCCGAATTGAGCACGAAGTTCGCGGAGCTGGCCAAGGACAGCAGCCTGCGTAACGCCGAGTTCGACCTCTCGGAGGTCCCGTCCATCACCAGCGCCGGGATCGGCAAACTCCTGGCTTTCTACAAGCATTTCGACCAGGCGGGCGGCGGCATGAAGATCACCGCGCTCTCGCCGCAGCTCACGAAGCAGTTCAAAGAGATACATCTGGACCAGATCATCCCCATCGGCGGCTGATCCGGAGTCCGCTCTCACCTCCCCAGGTCCGAAGGATCAGGGCCCCGGCCTCCAGGGTCGGGGCCTTTCTCTGTCCCGGCTGCCCGGCGGCGCACGCGGCCGCCCGGCGACGCCCGGGTGCGCCGCCGGGGACCTTGACAGCACCGTCCGGGCATCGTATCCCTAAACTTGACAACGATGCTGGGGCCGGACAGACCCGAGCCGGATGCACGTTATGCGCGCTCGCCTGTGGCTGATCCGCCCCACCGCATAGCAAGAAGGAGGATCGGCATGACGGCAACCAAAATGGAAGTCTCCCGGGTCAGGACGCGGCTCTTCACCGAGGAAAAGTGGAAGGAGATATCCGGGAACGTCGCAGCGGCGTTCAGGATGTCCCCCGAGGAGGAGCTCCGGCTCCGCGAGGGCCGGATCGCCCGTCTCATCGCGGCCATCCCCTTCCTGGCCGGCTGCGAAGAGGCCGAACGCACCGCGGTCGCCCACCTCGGCACCTACCTGCTCTCCGTCCGCGAGACCAAGCCCTACTTCGTCGCGCAGCCCGGCGACAACGCGGGCCCGATGGAAAGGCTCAGGCTGATCGGCGAATTCAAGGGCGGAAACCGGCAGATAATCGAAAAGGGCATGAGCCTTCTGGCTCTCAACATGGTATCGGACTACAAGCGGGACATCGAAGAGGATGCCCGGCTCGGCAAGTACAACCCGGTCGCCGCGGGCGCCTGGAACTTCGAATCCACGGTGGAAGCCCTGGAATGGAAAATCGTCACCACCCCCTGCGAGGAGAT
>DATJQN010000148.1:0-12575 GCA_035505775.1 Rectinemataceae bacterium
CTCTCGCTTTCCTGAACCTTCACGAGGACACGATCGACGAGGGGTTTGACTTTCATACGGTATTCCTCCTGGAAATACGGGGGTTTGGTGGATATGGCAGACGAAATATACGGAAATCCCCCGTCGGGGGTCAAGGCTCGGCGGCTCAACTCCGCCGACGGAGGCGCTGGGCTCCGATAGCAGCGTAGCCAGCTCCGGAAGGATTGAGTACATTTAGTGCGGCGAGCGCCGCCAGGTCGGCCCAAGGGTCTCGCGAACGGAGAGTACATGGCTGGGAAGAAGAACGGATGGAACCGGAAGAAGCCCGCACCGCGCGGCCAGGGTGGGGGGAAGTCACCACTGCTCCCACCGAGCTTCGGAGGCTTCCAGTTCCGTTTCTCCCTCGGCTACATACTCGTGATGGTGCTCGCGGTGATCCTGTTCAACTACTTCCTGAGCCAGTCCGACAACACGGTCATCCCCTACAGCCAGTTCAAGGAAAAGATCGCGGGCGGGGAAATCAAACGGGTGGAGATGGACCAGAATTACTTCTCCGGATATGCGACCCCCGAGAGGAGCGTCGCTCCGACGCTGCTCAGCCCTGCCCAACATCCACAGACGGTGTATCGCACGGTCCCGGTCAATGACCCCGGCTTCACGGCCCTCCTCGATCAGAAAGGAGTCGTCTACTCCGCGGCGCCCCGCGAGGGCAGCAACGCCCTCATCTCCTTCCTCCTCAACTGGATTCTGCCCCTCGCCTTCATGCTCTTCATCTGGCGGGTCGTCTTCAGGCGCATAGGCAGCGCGAACAGCAACGTCCTGGCCTTCGGGCAGAACAAGGCGACCATAGTCGCCGAGGGTGATGTCAAGACACGCTTCCACGACGTGGCAGGCGTGGACGAGGCCAGGGAGGAGCTTGTCGAAGTCGTGGACTTCCTGAAGAACCCGCGAAAATACACGGAAATCGGCGGCAAGATTCCGAAGGGCGTGCTTCTGGTGGGACCGCCGGGCACCGGCAAGACCCTCCTCGCCCGGGCCGTGGCGGGAGAGGCCGGCGTCCCCTTCTTCCGGATGAGCGGGGCCGAGTTCGTCGAAATGTTCGTCGGGGTCGGGGCCGCACGGGTGCGCGATCTGTTCAAGCAGGCGCGGGAGAAGGCTCCCTGCATCGTCTTCATAGACGAGCTCGACGCGATCGGCAAATCCAGACTGCAGGGTCCGATGGGCGGAAACGACGAGCGCGAGCAGACCCTCAACCAGCTCCTCGTGGAGATGGACGGCTTTGACGCGACGAGCGGACTGATCATCCTCGCCGCCACGAACCGGCCGGACGTCCTCGATCCGGCGCTGCTCCGACCCGGGCGCTTCGACCGGCAGGTGCTCGTGGACCGGCCCGATCTCATCGGGCGCGAGGCGATCCTCCGGATCCACGTGACGGCGGTCAAGCTCGACGACACTGTCGATCTCTCGAAGGTCGCGCGGGGAACGCCGGGCTTCGTCGGTGCCGATCTCGCGAACCTCGTCAACGAGGCCGCCCTCCTCGCCGTCCGGGCAGGGCGCAAGAGGGTGATACAGGACGACTTCAACGCCGCTGTAGAGAAGATCGTGGCCGGCCTCGAGAAGAAAAGCCGCGTCATGAACCCGCTCGAGCGGAAGACCGTGGCTGTCCACGAGACGGGGCATGCCCTCACCGCTGCCTTCACCGCCGGCGCCGACCCGGTTCGGAAGATCTCCATTGTACCCCGCGGCCTGGGCGCACTCGGGTACACGCTCCAGCTGCCCGTGGAAGATCGCTATGTGGTCTCCCAGGACGAACTCCTCGGGCAGATCGACGTCCTGCTCGGCGGGAGGGCCGCCGAACAGATTGCCTTCAGCCGGATCTCGACGGGGGCGGCCAACGATCTGACGCGCGCCACGGACATCGCCCGGCGCATGATCACGGACTACGGCATGTCCGACCGCTTCCGCCATGTGGCCCTCACGAGACGCGGCGGCGCCTACCTCGGCCCGCAGGCGGAGCCCTTCATGGCTCGGGAATACAGCGAGGACACGCAGAAGTACGTGGACGACGAGATCGCCCGCATGGTGGCCACGCGCTATGACCTGGTGCTCGCCCTGCTCTCCAGCCACCGCGAGCTCCTGGATCAGGTGGCGGCCCTCCTCCTCGAAAAGGAAGTCATCGAGGATACCGAGTTCATGGCCCTGATCGACGCAGAAAACGGGAAAGGGACGCTGCCGGCGTCGAGCGCCGCGGAGACAAAGCCGACGGCCTCGGAGACAAAGCCGACGGCCCCGGAGATAAAGCCGACGATCCAGGCCTAGGTCCCGAGGCCATGGCCGGGCGCTTTCCATACAGGAGTTGAATCATGCCAGCCACTGTCCATGACTTCGCGGCCCTCGATATCACGGGCGCGACCAGATCCCTGTCGGAGTACAGGGGCAAGGTACTGCTTATCGTCAACACGGCGAGTCGCTGCGGTTTTACGCCCCAATATGCCGGACTGCAGAAGCTGTACGAGACCTACGGGGAACGCGGATTCACCGTCCTCGGCTTTCCCTGCAACCAGTTCGCCACCCAGGAGCCCGGGGGCGAGGTGGAGATAGCGTCCTTCTGCTCGCTCAATTACGGCGTCACCTTCCCGCTCTTCTCCAAGATCGAGGTCAACGGGAAGGGGGCCCATCCCCTCTTCATCTTCCTCAAGGACCGGCTGCGCGGCTTTCTCGGAGCCCGGGATATCCGATGGAATTTCACCAAGTTCCTCATCGGCAGGGACGGGGTCCCCATCCGTCGTTTTCCTCCGACCTTCGAACCCCGGAACATCGCCCCCGCCATCGAGGCGGCGCTGTCCAGGCCTTAGGAGATCCGCACCGCCCTCTCCGTGGGCCCTCTCCGTGGGCCCTCTCCGTGGGCTCTCTCCGTGGGCCCGCACCGCATGTATCGTTCCTTTCATATAGATATCGACATCAAAGTCGGCCATACCTTCGCCCCATCTCGAAATAGATGGCCATATACTGTTTTCTATATATAGTTTGATCGATAACAAAAGCTCTGTTTAAAGCTAATTCATATTGACAGAACTCCGGAAAACTGTTTACAACGGTCGTGGTTCAACCCAAATGACACTACCAATCATACTTACGGCAACGCCGTGCGCATTCGGCCTGCTGGCCCTGGTGCTTAAGGACTACCGCCTCCGTAGGTCGGTGGTCACCATCGCTGCCCTCATCCAGGCCGGACTTGCCGTGCTGCTCGCCGTCCAGGTCTGGGCTTCCCTGCCGCTCAGGATAAGCATCGAGATACCCTATCTCGATCAGTTCATCCTCGGCGGTGAGCTGGTGCTGGCAGCCTACTTTGCAGTCCGGGCTGTTCGCTCGAGGCGCCTCCTGCCCCTGCTCCTGACCTTCGTTCAGGTTGCCGTGGCGATCGCGGGCGGGCACTGGACGGGCGGCATAGAGGCGCAGACCACGATCCTCATCGACCAGATGAGCATTCTCATGGTGCTGGTCATCGGAATCGTGGGCGGCCTCATCGTCATCTACGCAACCGGCTACATGAGCACCTTCCAGCGGGAGCACCCCGAGGTCCGGGACAGGCGTCAGACCTTCTCCTTCGTCTTCCTGGTGTTCCTCGGCGCCATGTACGGGCTCGTCCTCGCGAACGATCTGCGGATCATGCTCTTCTTCTGGGAGCTCACGACGTGGGCCTCGTTCGTGCTGATCGGCTACAACGAGGATGAGCAGTCCAAGAAGAGCGCTTTCCTCGCCCTGAACATGAACCTGGTTGGCGGAATCGCCTTCGCGCTCGGCGTCATCGTCCTGGCGGCCACCGCCGGCACCGTGGAAATGGACCGGCTGGGAGCCGCCGGCCCGCTGGTAGTGGCGATCCCCGTCGCATGCATCGCGCTCGCCGGCCTCGTCAAGTCCGCGCAGCTGCCCTTCACGCCCTGGCTCCTGGGCGCCATGGTCGCCCCGACGCCGGTCTCCGCCCTCCTCCATTCCAGCACGATGGTCAAGGCGGGGGTGTTCCTGCTGATCAGACTGGCCCCCGTCATGAGCGGCACGACAGTCGGCATTCTCGTCGCCTTCGTCGGCATACTGACGTTCATAGTCGGGGCGTTCATCGCGGTGTCGCGGCGAAACGCCAAGCGCATCCTGGCCCTGTCCACCGTGTCCAATCTGGGTCTCATCGTGACCTGCGCAGGGATAGGCACGCCGCAGCTCATCTGGGCCGCCTTCTTCCTTATTGTGTTCCACGCCATCGCCAAGGCACTGCTCTTCCTCGCGGTGGGCACCACGAGCGTGGGGACGGGAAGCCTGGACATCGAGGACATGGGTGGCCTGATCACTTCCATGCCGCGCGTCGCCATGCTGCTGCTGGTGGGCATCGCGGTCATGTTCGTCGCCCCCTTCGGGATGCTGATCTCCAAATGGACGGCGATGGAGGCCTTCATCAACATGAACAACCTCGTCGCTCCGCTGATGATCGTCATGCTCGCCTTCGGGAGCGCCACCACCGTGCTCTTCTGGACCAAGTGGATGGGCCTGGTCATCCGGCTGCCCGATCCGGGGGCCCGGCGCGGCCTCCTCGAGGAGCACACCTCGGGCGCGGAACTCCTGTCCGAAGGCTTCCTCGCAGGCCTTGCGATCCTTGCCTGTGTGGCTTTCCCCATCATCTCCCATTACGTGGTGGAACCCTTCCTCCTGGCCGAATACGGGAAGCCCTTCTCGCTCGACGCGGGCAACGCCGTCGTGACGGTGCTCATGGTGATCATGACGGTCATCGTGCCCTGGCTCCTCATAACGATCACCAGACGGAGCACCAAGGTCCTCTCGGGGGCCTATATGTCCGGTCGCCCGACCGCGACGGGCCTCGTCTTCAAGGGCACGGCGGGCGTGGACAAGTCCGTGGACCTGAGGTCGTACTACCTCGCAAAGTATTTCGATGAGCGCTGGCTTCTCCGGGGAGGGATCCTCGTTTCGATCCTCCTCACCATCACCATGTTCGGGACGGTCCTCCTATGAAAGGCTACGAACTGTATACCGCGATCGCCTATCTGATTCTCGGGCCATTCATCGGCGGTCTGCTCGACGGCATAGGCCGGAAGATCACGGCGAGGCTCCAGGGCCGCGTCGGTCCGCCCATCATCCAGCCCTTCTATGACCTCAGGAAGCTGTTTTCGCGCAAGCTCGATCCGGTCAACCGGATCCAGATGCCGCTGGTCCTGAGCCACCTCATTTTCGCCATCATGACCGGCTTCCTGATCTTCGAAGGCTCGGACATCCTTCTCATCATCTTCGTCCTGACCCTCGCCGGAATCTTCCTGGTCCTGGCCGCCTATTCCACCGGATCGCCCTACGGGACGATCGGCGCGGATCGAGAGCTCATCATGATGACCGCCTACGAGCCCATGGTCATCCTGACGCTCGTGGGTCTGTACAAGGTGGCCGGCTCCTTCCACTTCGGCGACATCGCAGCCGTGGGAAAGCCGACCGTGCTCTTCCTGCCCGGCATCTTCCTCGGCCTCGCCTACATCCTCCCCATGAAGCTGCGCAAGTCGCCCTTCGACATCTCCACGTCGCACCACGCGCACCAGGAGCTGGTCAAGGGCCTGACCGCCGACCTCGGCGGCCCCGCCCTCGGCATGGTCGAGCTCGCCCACTGGTACGAGTGCGTCTATCTCTACGGCCTCGTGTTCCTCTTCTTCGCCTGGAACCCGATCGCCGCGGTGATCGGTCCGACCGTCACCTTTCTGGCAATCATCCTGATCGACAATGTCACGGCGCGCGTGAAGTGGGAGCTCGCCCTCACTTCGGCGTGGATCGTGGCGCTCGTCGCGGGGGTGGGCAATCTCATCCCCTTCTATCTCATCACGAGGGGGCTCCATTGAGCGCCATCGAAAAGTCTCCCTGGCTCATCCACTACGACGCCTCGTCCTGCAACGGATGCGACATAGAGGTACTGGCCTGCCTGACGCCGATGTACGATGCCGAGCGATTCGGCTGCATCGTGACGGGCGACCCCAAGCAGGCCGACATCTTCCTGATCACGGGCAGCGTCAACAATCTGAACATCCCCGTCGTCAAGAACATCTACGAGCAGATGCCGGAGCCCAAGGCCGTGGTCGCCATAGGTGCCTGCGCCTATTCGGGCGGTGTCTTCGCGGAGTGCTACAACGTGCAGGGCGGGGTGGCCAACGTCATCCCCGTGGACGTCTACGTGCCCGGATGCGCGGCCAAGCCCGAATCGATCCTGGACGGTGTCGTGCGGGCCGCCCAGATCCTCGCGGAAAAGAGAAAGGCCATGAAAAAGGCGCGCCGCGCCGGCGCTTCCGCCAAGCCGGCGATCGAGGAGGCCAGAAAATGATCGAACGCGAAACGCAGACGATCGAGGAGCGGGATCCCTGCACGATCGTGCCCGCGGTGGACGTGCTCCGCGCGGCGGGCTGGCGTCTGGTGCAGATCATGGCGGTCTCCCAGGCCGACCACACCGAGCTCAACTATTCCTTCGGCCTCGGCATGCAGTACAAGATCATCAGGCTCAGGGTCGACCCGGGCGTCGAGGTGCCGAGCATCACGAGCGTCTTCGTGGCCGCCTACCTGTACGAGAACGAGATCCGCGACCTTTTCGGCATCAAGATCGAGCGCATCGCCGTGGACTGGCTCGGCAAGGTGTACGATGTCGTCGAGGACAAGAAGTTCAGCAAGCTCACGGTGACCGCGACGAGCAGTGAAGGAGGCCCCCGGTGAGCAGCAGCGAGAAGGCCGCACCCGGCCCCACGGTGATTCCCTTCGGGCCGCAGCACCCCGTATTGCCCGAGCCCCTGCATTTCGATCTCGTTCTTGACGACGAGAAGGTCGTCGGGGCGATTCCCCAGATTGGCTACATCCATCGCGGTCTCGAGCTCCTCGTCGAGAAGCGCGACTATCTCGACTATGTGCACGTTGCGGAGCGTATCTGCGGCATCTGTTCCTTCATGCACGGCATGGGCTACTGCGAGGCCGTGGAGACCGTGCTCGGCACGCAGGTTCCCGATCGCGCACGCTGGCTCAGGACCTACTGGTGCGAGCTCGAGCGCGTGCACAGCCACCTGCTCTGGCTCGGCCTCGCCGCCGACGCCTTCGGCTTCGAGAACCTCTTCATGGCCGCCTGGCGCGCCAGGGAGACCATAGTCGACGTCGCGGAGGAAACCGCGGGCGGGCGGGTCATCTTCGGCTCGGCGATCGTGGGCGGAGTCAGCCGCGACCCGGACGACGAGACGCTGCGCCGCTGCCAGAAGGCCATCGCGCCGGTGCGGGCCGAGACGCTCCGCCTGGCCGACGTGTGGATCAACGAGCCCACCGTCAGGCACCGTCTGGACGGAGTCGGCAGGCTCTCGAAGGAGCAGGCCTATGCGCTCGGCGCGGTCGGCCCCATGCTCCGCGCCTCGGGTGTGGACTACGACCTGAGACGCCGCGGCTACGCCGCCTACGGCGAGGTGGAGTTCGACACGGTCGTGGAAAGCGCGGGGGACTGCATGGCGCGCGCCCTCGTGCGTCTCCGGGAGATCGAGCAGTCGTTCCGCATCATGGATGCGGTCGTGGAGAAGATACCCGCCGGACCGGTCTCGGTGCCCATCAAAGGCATGCCCCCCGTCGGTGACGCCTGGGTGCGGCTCGAGCAGCCCCGCGGCGAGGTTCTCTATTTCGTGAGGTCCAACGGCACGCGGCAGCTCGAGCGCTTCCGCGTCAGGACCCCCACCTTCGCCAACATCCCGGCGATGGTCGAGGCCATCAAGGGCGCCGCGCTGGCGGACGTACCCACCATCATCCTCACCATCGACCCCTGCATTTCCTGCACTGAGAGGTAAACCGTGGCCTTCATACCAATGGCGCAGACCGCCTTCCGCAACCTGTTCACCAAGCCGGCCACGCGGCGCTATCCCTTTGTGGTGCGCCCGGCATTTCCCACAAGCCGCGGCCGCATTCTCAACGATTTCCCCAAGTGCATCCTGTGCTCGCTCTGCGCCAAGCACTGCCCCGCCGATGCGATTGTCGTGGACAAGGCCCAGGGCCTCTGGCGGATAGACCGGTTCGCCTGTGTCATCTGCGGCGCCTGTGTCAGGGCCTGCCCGGTGAAATGCCTGTCCATGGGCAACGAGCGGCCGCGCGCCGTCGACTTCGCCGATACCGCCGGGCGCAGTCACGAGCATCGGCGGGAGCCGAGCGCTGCGGCCTCCCCGGCCGCCGGCACCGCGGCCCCGGGAGCAGCCCTGCCCGGATCCAAGCCCCCGGAGGGCGGGGAGTCCGGCGCCGGTGCATGAGGCGAGCGCGATCGAGGCCGTCGTAAAGATCGTTGCAGAAGAAGCCGTCAAGCGAGGGGCGCCCGGCGCCCCTCGCCGCGTCCTGGCGGTCCACCTCGTCGTGGGCGAGGCGACCGGCCATATGGAGGAGTCCCTCCTCTTTTATTTCCGGAGCCTCAGTACGGGGGGCCCGGCCGAAGGCGCAGTCCTCGATGTCCGGTACGTCAAGCCCCAGCTCCGCTGTTCCTCCTGCGACCGGCTCTTCGAGCGGAAACGTTTCTCCTTCGAATGTCCCCACTGCGGTGGCCAGGGAGTGCTGACCAAGATCGGCTCAGAATTCTATATCGACAGTATCGAAATCGAGGAAGCAGCGGCGGAATAGATCGCCCCCTGGCAGGGTTCGGGCCCCGAAGCCGGTGAGGCGCTGGGGAACGGAGCCCATGGGGCACGCAGGCGATCTCGACAGATGCCCGGCTGGCGGATTTTCGCTCCCTCCATGCCCGACGGGGTCGAACCTGTAACGGGTTGAGGATACACTGTCGGTCGGCGGGCTGCGGTGCCGAGACCGCGGGGTGCACGAGGAGAGATCAATGAGCATATCCATAGAGCTTAAGCGTGCCGTATACGAGGAAAATGATGCGCGCGCGCGGGCGATCAACGATCGGCTTCGCGCCAGAGGAATCTTCACCGTCAACATACTCGGCGGACCCGGAGCCGGAAAGACGAGCTTCATCTCCCGAGTGGCCGAACGGCTCGGCGCCAAGGGAGAGCGGCTTGCCGTCATCGAGGGCGATGTGGCAAGCGACATCGATACGCGCTTTCTCCGTTCCCTGGGCGTCGAAGCCTACCAGATCGAAACGGGCGGGGACTGCCACCTCAACGCGCCGATGATCGAGGGCATCCTGGGCCGCATGTCCGTCGCCGACGGTTCCTGGCTTTTCATAGAGAACATCGGCAATCTCGTCTGCCCTGCGGAATACGTCGTGGGCGAAGACATCAAGCTCGTCGTGGCGAGCGTGGCCGAGGGCAGCGACAAACCCTACAAGTACCCCGCGGCCTTCGCCAAGTCGGCCGCCTGTATCCTCACGAAGGTGGATCTCAAGGCGGCGGTCGGCTTCGACGAAGAATACTTCCGCCGCGGCCTGGCCGGGACGGCTCCGGAGGCGGCCCTTCTCCCCCTGAACGGCCGGTCGGGCGAAGGGGCGGACGAGATCGTGACCTGGCTGGAAGCGGTCAGGGCGCGGGTCCTCGCTGGCTGAACGGAGCGAATATGGACAGCCGTCTGACGTTGAACGAATGGCATCGCAAGCAGGCCGTGGACAACTTCAACCAGACCTGGGACCTGATCGATCGGGCCGTGCGCAGTCCCGAGGAAAACCTGGCGATGATCCACAAGGCTCATGCATCGCGATATCACTGGGGTGAGGTCGGTGGATTGCACGAGATGGCGACCGGTGAATGGCAGATCTCCCGAGTCTACGCGCTCCTCGGCATGGGAGAAAGCTCCCTTTTTCATGCGCGTGCCGGCCTCAGCTACTGCGAGCGCGGTTCGCTCTCGCCCTTCGACATAGCCATCGCGCACGAGGCCCTGGCCCGCGCGAGTCATGTCCTCGGAGCAAGAGGGCAGCGAGACGAGGCTCTGGCCGCGGCCCGATCCTTCGCCGCCACGATCGAAAAGGACGAGGATCGCCGGTACGCATTGGCCGAGATCGACTCGATCATGAAGGATTCCTGATCGATGAGAGCCAGAGCTGGCGGCCCGGACCTGGTCTATCCCGAGATCCGGAGGAGGTGAACCGTGCGGCGAAAGGACAGGCAGATCACGGAGAGGGCCGAACTCGAGCTCCTCCTGTCGGAGGCGAAGGTGTGCAGGCTGGCCATGGCGACGGGCGAGGCACCCTACATCGTCGCCCTGAGCTATGGCTACGCCTGGGAGGAAGAACTGGAGCTTTTCTTCCACTGCGCACGGGAAGGACGGAAGCTCGATCTGCTGCGTCGCGATCCCCGGGTGGGCTTTCAGATCGAGGGACCCTGTGAACCGATCGTCGGCCCCGAGGCCTGCGACTGGGGGATGCGCTATCGCAGCATAGTGGGTACGGGGACGCTCGAGGAGCTCGACGATCCCGCCTTCAAGGCACGGGCTCTCGACCGCATCATGTTCCAGCACGGCTTCGAGGGAAATCCCCGATACAACCCTGCCACCCTTGCCGCCCCGGCCGTTCTGCGTCTCCGCGTGAAGGAGCTCTGCGGCAAGCAGCGCACATGACCGGAGTCCGCGCTTCCGTACCCGGAGCCCTTGGACCGGGAATGAGCTGAGCATGCGCAGTTCGCGCGGATTCCGGGAATGGGAAACCGGCGCCATCGACATCATCCGCCGGGGGGATCTCTGCTATCTCTTCTGCCTCGTCCTCCCCAACCACGACTATATGCCCATGCCGTCTCCGAAGACGTCCTGAACTGGCGGGCGCACTCGTGCGACCTGATGCGGTGGAGAAAACAGAACGAGGACCCGCTGCCCGTGGCGCCGAAGGGCTTCCACTACGAGGAGGCCGGCCAGTCCCGGCGGGGCTCGGTGCCCTTCCGGGACCCATACCACTTCAGGCATGGCGGTGAGGACTGGCTCCTGCACGCGCTCGAGGCCCCCCGCTCCGCCGCGGTCTGAGCCCGCATCGCCGTTCCGGCCGCCAGAGTGGGTTCGCTCCGATTTCACGTTACCCTCGGGCGGCTCGCCCGTAGATACAGTCGGAAGGCAGAGGAGACATGATGCCGACGGATACCGACGAGTTGGTCAGGTCGAGCCGCAGAGGCGATCGCGAGGCTTTCGGCGAGCTCTACGACCTCCATGCAAAACGCATCTACGCCTATCTCTACTATCGATGCTTCAATCGGGAGACGGCGGAGGATCTCACGGCCACGGTCTTTCTGAAGGCCCTCGAGGGGCTCGATCTCTACAAGCCGGGATTGGGCGGGTTCGCCCCCTGGATCTACGGCATAGCGCGCAACGCCCTTGCCGATCATTTCAGGACGGCATTCCGCAGCAGCTCGCTGGACGATGTCCGATCGGGCATCTGGGACCTGGCCGACAGCGTGGACTTCACCCTCGACGTGGAAAGACATGATCTCTGGGAGCGCACGGAGCCGCATCTTCGACTCCTGGCCCCGGAGCAGCGCGAAGTGGTCATGCTGCGGGTATGGGACGATCTCCCCTATCGGGATATCGCCGCCATCCTGGGACGAACGGAAGGTTCCTGCAAGATGGCCTTCTCCCGCGCCCTGGCACTCCTGCGAGAGGCCATGCCGCTCTCGCTCCTTCTCGCCTTCCTGGCGCTCAAACCGCCAATCGCCTGAGAGGAGCAGCCACAATGGAAGACAGAGTCGAAGCCCTGCTGGAAGAGCTGATGATCATCGATCCCTCGCTCAGGGATCGGGAGGAAGCGGTGAAGAAGGCCATCAGAAGTCTCCTCGAAGGGAGACCGGAGGCCGAGATCGACCCCGAGTTCGAGCGGGCGCTGAAAGAGAAGCTGCTCGCCGACTTTTCAAGGCGTCGCGGATGGGGCTCCAGGCTGCGCCACATCGCGGTCCGCCCCGCCTTCCGAATGGGGATCGGCATCGCCGCCGCACTCTGTGTCGCGGCGACCGCGCTTGTCCAATTCAGGCCATGGGCGCCGCAGTCTCCGGTGGGAGGGCCTTCCTTTGGCGTCGTTCAGCGCGACCTTCGCGTTGCCACGTCGCCGCCCCCCCGCGGGCCCGCCTCGCCGGGCGTCGCCAGAAATGCCGCCCCGGGCGCTGTGCCGAAACCCGCGTCGGACATCGCGTCGGACATCGCCTCCGGCATCGCCTCCGGCGCCGCCGCAGGCGCGGCGGCCCCGTCACCCGGCCCGAGCACTGATCAGGCGAGCACGGGGGCAAGGCCCGCACTGGCCGAGTCCGAGTCGCGGAGCGCCGACTCGCTGCAGGAGGCCTTTCAGGCGGCGCAGCTCACGCCGGCTTCTCCGTCCGGCGCGGCAGCGCCGCCCCCGACGTCGCGAGCCATAGCGGGAGCGCCGGCGGCCACGAAGCTGTCGGCGGCGGAAGAGGCCCCCGCCTACCCCGTCACCAAGGACAAGAAGGAGCTGACTCCGAGCCTCGACGAGACCCTGACTGACCGCTACAACCAGAGCTTCTCCACCGAAGGCTACGACCACATCCGGGAGAACTCCTTCGCCTCGGTGGCCCAGGAGCCGCTCTCCACCTTCTCGATCGACGTCGATACGGCGTCCTACGCAAATGTGCGCCGCTTCATCGGCTCGGGCAGCCTGCCGCCGCCCGATGCGGTGAGGA
>DATJQN010000149.1:0-2305 GCA_035505775.1 Rectinemataceae bacterium
CGCCGACCTGACCTACGGCACGAACAACGAGTTCGGCTTCGACTACCTCCGGGACAATATGCGATTCAGCCTGGAGGAAATGGTCCAGCGCGAGCATCACTACGCGATCGTGGACGAGGTCGATTCGATCCTGATCGACGAGGCCCGGACACCGCTGATCATCTCCGGGCCGGCGGAAGGCTCGACCGATCGGTACTACAAGATCGACCGGATCATTCCGAAGCTGAAGCGCGCGGCCACCATCGTCGAGGGCAAGCTCTCGGAGATTGAGGCGCAGGCGCCCGGCGACTACATCGTGGACGAGAAATCTCGGGCGGTTTCTCTGACCGAGCAGGGGATCTCGCACTGCGAGCGGTTGCTCAACGTGGAGAACCTCTACGACCCCTCCCAGATGGAGGTGCTCCACCACATCAGCCAGGCCCTGAAGGCCCACGCCCTGTTCAAGAAGGACGTGGACTACGTAGTGAAGGACGGTCAGGTCATCATCGTGGACGAGTTCACCGGGCGGCTCATGCCCGGACGGCGCTGGTCTGACGGGCTCCACCAGGCCGTTGAGGCCAAAGAAGGCGTCAAGATCGAGTCAGAGAATCAGACACTTGCCACGATTACTCTTCAGAACTACTTCAGGATGTACGACAAGCTCGCCGGCATGACCGGGACGGCGGCCACCGAGGCGGACGAGTTCGCCAAGATCTACGAGCTGGACGTGACAGTCATTCCCACGAATCGCCCCATGTCCCGGGTCAATTTCCCCGACGTGGTCTACAAAACCGAGCGGGAGAAGTTCGAGGCCGTGAGCACGGAGATTGTCGCCTGCCACGAGAAGGGCCAACCTGTCCTGGTGGGCACGGTCTCCATCGAGAAGTCCGAGCATCTCGCCCGTCTATTGAAGAAGCGCGGCATCCCGCATCAGGTGCTGAACGCCAAGTACCACGAGCGCGAGGCCGAGATCATCGCGCAGGCCGGCCGCGAAAAGGCCGTCACCATTGCCACGAATATGGCCGGCCGCGGCACCGACATTTTGCTCGGCGGCAATCCGGACTTCCTCGCCAAAGAGCTTCTGAGGAAAAAGGGGCTCGATCCCGCGCTGGCGCGGGCCGACGATCGGCAGGCTGCCTGGGAAGAGGCCCGGAGGCTGACCGAGCCCGAGCACGAGCGCGTCGTCAAGCTCGGCGGCCTTCACATCATTGGGACGGAGCGTCACGAGTCGCGGCGTATCGACAATCAGCTTCGCGGTCGGTCGGGCCGTCAGGGCGATCCGGGCTCCTCCCGCTTCTATCTCTCCCTCGAGGACGATCTCCTCCGCATCTTCGGCTCCGAGCGCATCCAGCGCATCATGGAGCGGCTCGGCATGGAGGAGGGCGAGCCGATCGAGCACAAGCTCGTCACGCGCGCCATCGGCACCGCCCAGAAGCGCGTGGAAACCCGCAACTTCGAGATCCGCAAGCATCTGCTCGAGTACGACGACGTCATGAACAAGCAGCGGGAAATCGTCTACGGCCTCCGGCGCGACATTCTCGAGGGTGAGAGTCAGCAGGAGCGCATTCTCGAATGGGCCGGGGAGGTCGCGGAAGGCACCGTCATGCGCTTCGCTTCCCGCGACACCCACGTCGAGGACTGGGACCTTGGAGGCTTGAACGAGGCGCTGTACCGGCAATTCGATCTCCGTCTCCCGCCCGAAGCCAACGGAGCCGTCGAGGCGGGCTCCAGCGAGGCGCTCGATTCGGTCGTCCAGGAGTCGGTCGAGCGGCTGTACGCCGAGCGGGAGCGACAGGTAGGATCCGAGCTCTTCCACCGGCTGGAGCGCTGGATCCTGCTCGGGCTGCGGTGGGAGGATGGCGAGTTCCGCGGCATCGATCAGCTGTGGAAAGACCATCTCCTGAACATGGACCACCTGAAGGAGGGCATCGGTCTCCGCGGCTACGGGCAGCGTGATCCGCTGACCGAGTACAAGAAGGAAGCCTTCGACATGTTCCAGGAGATGATGGATCACCTGAAAGAGGTGGTCCTGGAACAGCTCTTCAAAGTGCGGATCGGCGGCGCCGACCTGGCGCCGGAGCGCAGCGCGGCCCCGGCTCCCCTGCCTCAGCCGCGCTGGCGCGAAGTCCACGGCACCAACGGACAAACATCACCAGGCGAGCCGCGAATGGTCGCCGGAGCCAAGGTCGGACGCAATGACCCGTGCCCCTGCGGATCCGGAAAGAAGTACAAGAAATGCTGCCTCCTCAAAGGGGCGTGACACCAGCCCCCTGATCTTGTGCTCTCCGGTTCTACTCACCCCCTCCTGTAGGGGTTTTTTCTTGCA
>DATJQN010000150.1:0-2521 GCA_035505775.1 Rectinemataceae bacterium
TAGTCGATCGCGGCGTTGAAGATCTTGTGCTTGCAGTGTTCGCTCCAGGTCTGGGCGACCATCTCGATCTCCACGTCGGTGGCCTCGCGGGGGAGGGCGGCCGCCGCCCTGAACTCAAGGGTCCGGGGATCGCGATAGTGCTCGCGGAGCGCCTGCAGCTCTTCAAGGCTCAGCGCCAGAAGCCGCCGCCGAGAAAGTTCTTCGAGCTCCCGATCGGAGAAGGATGCCAGGTCAAAGAGTTCGGGTTCGTGGCTCTCATGCAGGGAGACTTCGGGATAGAGCTCGGGCAAACTTTTGCCCTCGGCCCATTCGGCCCTGGAAATGAATACCGCCGACTGAATGAGCGGATTCCACAGGACAGAGAATGCGTCCGTGACCGAGCCGCGCGACAGTCCGCTCGCGCGAACTATATAGAGCCGCGCAGTCTGAAGGAGGTCGCCCGGAGCAAGCTCCACTCCACACATGGAGAGTGCTTCCCGGGACGTCAATGCGAGGGTATCGGTGACCCCGGGCCTGAAGGAGATTTCCACGAGCCAGTCCCAGCCAGCGAAGACGGGGAGCGTGGGGGCCGGGGATGCTGCGATGTGCTGGATGACCGGATCGGCAAAGATCTCGGCGGCAATCCCTGGGGGGATGGGGCGGCTTGAGAGGATCACGTCCACGCTGTCGAGCAGGGCGCCGCGGTGCAGACCGATACGCTCCGTGGCCGCGCGCGCGGGACCGTCAAGATCGCGGCGGACGAAACAGGTCTCGATACGCATGGGGCACTCTACTGAAAGGCCTCGTGGTGGTCAACGGGCACAGGCCGACAGCCCGTCCTCCGCGGCCCCGGTCAGCACGGGTCAGTAGGCCAGCCTGACATCCTCCACCTCTTTCTTGTGCTTCATCTTGAGGTAGAGCGCCATGCTCGGGCGATGATACAGGTAGCCGGATGCATCGTAGGTTTCGAAGGCGCTGTCGGGGCTGTAGTCTATGTCATAGAGCTGGATGTTGGTGAAGGGTTTTATTCCATACAGGACGAGGTAGTGTGAAGCTCCGACCGGGAAGCGCACGTTGAAGACTTCGTGCCCCGGACTCTGCGTCACGGTGAGATCGGGCGAACAGGTCCAGGCCCAGGCTCCCGGCGCGATGTCGCGGTACAAGGAAACCTCGTGGGGATAATAGGGGTTCGCCGCGATCAGTGGATAGAGGTCCTCGGGAGCCAGCGCTCCCGTCTTTTGGTCGGCCCGTCCGCCCTTCACGAGGATGCGGGCAGGGAGAAAACCCTGCGCGTCGGAAAGTCCCAGAACGCCCTCTACAAGGCCCTGACCGGTGCCGGTGAGCGCATCTTTGCCCTGCGCCGTGCCGTAGGCGACGAGATAGCTGCCGGCCAAGAGGGAAAGCCGCAGGTCGGTGGAGCCGTCGTCTTCGGTGGCAAGGAAGAGTCCGTCCGCCGACTTCTGCACCGCGGCCGTTATGCGCTCGGACGCCCCTCCGAGTCCGAGAAAGGGGTTTTCGTCATCCTTCAGCAGGGCGCGGGATTCGAGCACGCAACCGAGCAGACCCACAGAATCCCGGACGCTCAGCTTCGTCGCGTCCACGGTGGCCGCGTATCGCAGCGCATCCTGCGTGAGCGAAACGGGGGCCCGGTCGATGAGGAAGTGGATGAGTCCTTCCTTGGTAAAGAGGTCCGGGGACCTGTCGGACACCTGCTGCGCGAGTCGCTTGACCTCGGCCAGATCCGCCGTCTCGAGGGCGGGCATCCGCAGCGCCAAGCCACCCAGATAGGGGGCACTCGCGTAGCTGAGCTTGTCCGCGTAGAGCTCGCGCGCGGACTTGACTCTCACAAAGGCACTCGCGAAGCTCCCGCGTGCCAGCGACTCGGCGAGATAAGCGTCGAGCGCGCGCTCGCTGAAGCCCGGAGTGCCGTCGGCTGACTTCCAGGTGACAGAGTCGGGAGTGAGACGGGCATCGGAGAGCCCGTTCCAGGCCTTGTCTCTCCAGGCCGCGATCTCCGCCGCAAAGGCGGCAGGATCTTTGGGGGTCGGTGCCGAGGACTGTCCCGCAGTTCCGCCTTGCGGATGGGCCGCCACCGAAACCGGAACGATGCGCGCGAAGGTGAGACTCGAAGGGTTCCCGGCCTGGGCGCTGATATCCATAAGCTGCTGATCCGGCTTGAAGGACACGCCGGACAGTGACAGGGCATAGGAGCCCGTCCCCGTTGCAAGGGTCGTCTGCCCGGCTTCAGACACCTGAAGGGTGGCAGCCCCGGACAGCTGGTAACCGAGCTCCAACGTATTGCCCTGGGCCAGTCCCGAGCTCGACAGGGAGAAGCTGTCATCCTGCTGACCGGCAGAGCACAGAAGCCGGACTCCGGCATCGAGCTGGATGCTTACTCCGGATTTGGTACGCTGCAGCCCCGTGATCGTAAGCGCCGTGCCGGATCCATCGGCGGCGATGAGCCTGGCGGGGGAGCTGCCGGATATGGAGATGGTGAAACCCGAGTAAACGATGCGCAGGGAATCGGGGTGCGCGGGCTCCT
>DATJQN010000151.1:0-13723 GCA_035505775.1 Rectinemataceae bacterium
CTTCGACGCGCCGATCGTGCCAAGGGAGTACTGCGCGACGCGCCTGCACCAGTCCATCGAGGCTATCGAGCCGGGGCCGCTTCCGCTCCAGTGCTCGTCGTAGGCCATCACCACCACGCGATCGACGACAGCCGAGATGGACGCATAGTCGTAGGCGTCGTCGACGCGCTTCCACCGTGCCGGAAGCGCCGCGGAAAGGATGCGGGGCTGGATGAGGGAGCGCAGGCAGCTCAGAAAGGATACGAAATTGGCGGCGTCATAGCCGGGCACGGCCTCGAAATCGATCTGAACGCCGTCGTAGCCCCGCGCCGCCTCCGCGATCTGGGCAAGGAGCCGCTCCCTCATGGGATACTCGGGCGAGAGGACGAAGTGGATGAGGGCGGAGTTGGAGAGTTCGGCGATCACGAGATGCCTGCGTACCGGCAGGGCGGCGTAGGGCGAACTCGCCGGTATGCCCGCAAGCTCGCCCTTCGAGTTGAGACTCGCGGAGAAGAGCGCGAGATCGCTGATGGGCTGGCGCAGGTCGATGGGCTTGCCGTCGCCCGCCAGGAGGTAGGCCCAGGTCTCGTCGAAGAGGACGGGTGCCACGTCGGCTCTCGGCTCGGCGAGTCCCCCCTGAGCCTGGATTTCCGGCGAGAAGCAGCCGAGGATCGCGAGCACCACGGCAATGGGGACTTTCATGGTTACTTGATTCTCGGCGCTGGCGCGTCCGCGCTGGAGTCAATGGTGGAGCCAAAAAGGGCCGTCCCGGGATCGGGACGGCCCAGTGGACGATCGGCGGCTGGCCGAAGGTCTCAGATCATCACTTTCCGATCTTCTTGAGGAACTCCGTGAGCACCTCGGTGAGGTTGGGGCTGCCGATCTCCTGGAGATCGTAGCCGACCTTGACCGTGGGCTTCTGGATCTTGACGATGCGGTTGAGGTCGATCGGCGTCGCGATGACCACGGTGTCGCAGTCGGTTTTGTTGATCGTGGCCTCGAGGTCGCGCACCTGCTCGTCGCCGTAGCCCATGGCGGGCAGGAGGGTGCCGATGTTCGGGTAGGTCTTGAAGGTGCCCGCGAGCTTGCCGACCACATAGGGCCGAGGATCGACGAGCTCCTTGGCGCCGAACTTGCGCGCGGCGACGACGCCGGCGCCGATCTTCATGTGACCGTGGGTGAGGGTGGGGCCATCCTCGACGACGAGGCAGCGCTTGCCCTTGATGAGCTCGGGCTTGTCCACGCTGATGGGGCTGGCGCCGTCTATGACGATGGCCTTGGGATTGACGCGCTCGATGGAGTCGCGGACGGTCTGGATGTTCTCGGGGCTGGCCGAGTCGATCTTGTTGATGATGATGACGTCGGCCATGCGGAGGGTGGCCTCTCCGGGATAGAAGGAGGTCTCGTTGCCGGGGCGGTGCGGATCGGCGACGGTGATCATGAGGTCCTGCTTGTAGAAGGGGAAGTCGTTGTTGCCGCCGTCCCAGAGGATGATGTCGGCCTCCTTCTCGGCCTCGCGGAGGATGGCCTCGTAGTCGACGCCGGCGTAGATCACGTTGCCGCGGACGACGTGGGGCTCGTACTCCTCCATCTCCTCGATCGTGCACTTGTGCTTCTTGAGATCCTCGACAGTGGCGAAACGCTGCACTTTCTGCGCGACGAGATCGCCGTAGGGCATCGGGTGGCGGATGGCCACGACCTTGAGGCCCTTCTTCATGAGCCACTGGACGATGGCGCGGGAGGTCTGGCTCTTGCCGGCGCCCGTTCTGACGGCGCCGACGGCGATCACGGGCTTCGTGGACGTGATCTGCGTGTCCTTCGGTCCGAGGAGGGTGAAGGAGGCGCCGGCCGCGTTCACAAGTGCGCTCATGCTCATCACGTGCTGGTAGGGCACGTCGGAGTAGGAGAACACGCACTCGTCTATGTTGTGCTCCTTGATGAGCTTGGGCAGATCCGCCTCGAGATGGATGGGAATCCCCTGGGGATAGAGCTTGCCCGCGAGTTCGGCGGGGTACTTGCGACCGGCGATGTCGGGAATCTGCGCCGCGGTGAAGGCCACGACCTCGTACTGCTCGTTGTCGCGGTAGCGGGTGTTGAAGTTGTGGAAGTCGCGGCCCGCCGCGCCGATGATGATGATCTTTCTCTTGGCCATAGAGCCCTCCGTAAGGATGTGTAGGAGTCGTCCGGGAACGCCGAGTTCTCCGGCGCGGCGCCTGGGCATCGCGCTTCGATGCCGCAGCGCTGCAATCGAACTGCTGTCCGCTGGCGGTCGGTCTGCGTCCGCCTGAGCGACGAAGGCGGGACCGGGCTGCGAACGTATCGACGGCGGCGTCACTATAGGAATGCTTCAAAGAGACTGTCAAGATCGATAATTAGGGCCGTTTTTATTGGGTCCGCTGCGTTTGGATGCTTATGCAGCCGGCTCTGCCCGGGCTTCCCGGATTCCTGCATAGGGGAGCCCGGACTTACATAGATATGCAAAACGGCCCTGATACGAATTCCGGCGAAATCGGTCGCGACGGCAGACGCCTTCCCCGGCTCGCCAGTGCCACGCCCGCCCCGCGTCGCGCCCGGAGGGCGTCGCCGGCCGGATGCCGCGCCGGGGCATCGCCGAAGCACGCCGGGAACGTTGTGCGCCGTATCCTGGGGTTACACCCGCCTCTCGGGCCTTCGATCAAGTGTAACGAAGTGAAACAGGTCGAGGCGCGAGCGCTTCCCGGATGAGTTCAAAGCGAGACAGCTCCAGCATGGCCCGTGCCAGATGCCGGAATCGGTCCCCGGCGGGGCTGATCATCTAATTGTATATAAAACAGTATTTTAGAGCCTCGCCGGAGCCTCATTTTTTGGCACGCTACTTGCATTCCAGTTGTCGGAACCATTCGGTTCACATCCTTAAGCACAAGGGGGTCATCATGGATCTCACTCCGTGGACCAATCCCGCGCCGAAGGATCTCTGGGATGCCTTCGACAGCCTGCGCGGGGAGATGGATCGGGCACTGGACGTTTTCCGCACGCCCGATGCAGCCGGACTGCTCGATCGCAGCACTGCACCTGCAGTGGATGTCATCGAAACTGACGACGAGTATCTCGTGGTCGCCGACCTTCCCGGCGTCGACAAGCGCGACCTCGAGGTCACGGTCACAGGCTCGCTGCTGGCCATTAAGGGAGACAAGCGAGGCGAGCGCGAATCCGAGAAGCGGAAGATCTTCCGCAAGGAGACCTGGATAGGTTCCTTCAAGCGCACGATCGACCTTCCCCAGCAGGTGGATACCGGCACCATCCGCGCCGAATTGAGGGACGGAGTGCTGACCGTGTATCTGGCCAAGCGGGAAGAGGCAAAGACCAGGCTCATCACGGTGCAGGCGGATTGAAGGAGGAACGGGATGGACGCAAAGAGCGAGATCGAGGCGCGCAGGACGGTGGTTCCCGCCTGCTCGATCATGGAGGATGAGGGCGTGGTCACGGTCAGGCTCGAGATGCCGGGCGTAGCCAAGGATGCCCTCCAGGTGAAGATCGAAGGCAATGAACTTGCGGTGGGCGGTCCGTGCCGGGGCGTGGACGTCCGCGGACGCTACCTGCTGCACGAGCGCCGGCACGAAAGCTACCGGAAGCTGTTCACACTGGATGACAGCATCGATCGGGAAAAGGTCGAGGCCGTCATGAGCGACGGTGTGCTGACGCTCAAGCTCCATCTGAAGGAGGCCGCCAAACCGCGACGGATAGAGGTCGGCTAGAAGCCTGTCCTGGAATTCCGCCATTTCCCGGGCGGGCCGATCGCCTTTCCGGGGCAGCCCGCCCATTGTCGCCCTCCGGGCTTTCGGCTACAGTCGAGCCCGGAGGGCGACATGGCTGCTCTGAACATCACCAGTGAGATCGGCACGCTCAGGCGTGTCATCCTCCATAGTCCGGGCCCGGAGATCGAAGCCATGACGCCCAAGGAGGCGGAGGCCGATCTCTACAACGACATCATTCCGCTTTCGGCCGTCCGGGCGGAATACGACGTCCTCAAGGCCTTTCTCTCATCGGTGGCGGAGGTCTACGAACTCAAGGATCTCCTGGCCGAGGCCCTCTCCGATACGGGCAGCAAGTTCGAGTTTCTCACGGCGCTGTCCCGGCTCTGCCCGATCCGGCGCAGAGTCGAGGAGCTCATGTCCATGCCGGCGGCGGAGCTGGCGCGAGCGGTCATCGAGGGACTGCCTGCCCTGCCGGACAGCCTTCCCCGACTCGTCTCCCCGCGGAGCTTCTCGCTCCGGCCCCAGCCCAACGCCTACTTCATGCGCGACACGGCGGCGGTCGTCCGTGACTACGCCATATCGAGCGCGACCGCCTTCGATGTCCGGCTCATAGAGTCGATCATCACCCGCTTCATATTCCGGCATCACCGGGACTTTCTGGCCCGCGGCATTCTCTTCGACGGACCCGAGGAGCGGAGCAGGGCGGTCACCATCGAGGGCGGCGATATCCTCGTCCTCTCGCCGAAGGTCCTCGCGGTCGGTGTCTCGGAGCGCTCCACGCCCGAGGCCGTCGAGCGGCTTGCCCTCGCCGCCGCCAAGTCCTTCGGCGAGCCCATGACGATCTTCGCCGTCATCCTTCCCAAGGAGCGGGCCTGTATCCACCTCGACATGGTCTTCACGGCCATCGACCGGGACGCGGCCCTCGTCTACGGTCCGCTGATCACGGGGCCGCGTCGTGCGCGCGTTGTGCGAATCGAGGCGCGGCGCGACGGCGGGCTCGGCTTCACCGAGGAAGAGGGGCTCCTGCAGGGACTCTGGAGCGCGGGAATCGATCTCGAACCGGTGCTCTGCGCCGGCGGGGACAGCCTCTTCGAAGAGCGCGAACAATGGTGGTCGGGCGCCAATTCCTTCGCCTTCGGTCCGGGCAAGCTCGTGATGTACTCCTGCAACGTGCGCACGCTCGACGCCCTGTCGGAGGCGGGCTTCGAGATACGGTCGGCCGAGAGCCTCCTCGCCGGAGGGGAAAAGGCCGGGGATTTTTCACGCCTCGTCGTGGGCTTCGACGGGATCGAGCTGGCCCGAGGAGGCGGAGGCGCGCGCTGCATGACCATGCCGGTCGAGCGCGAGGATCTCTGACGGCGCGTTGAGCCTGGCCTTCGAACGCCGCCGTGGGCGCGCCTTCGACGCGGCCCCGACACATGCCCGCATCCCTGCGGCGCCGCGCTAGAACTGCAGACCGACGCTGAACCGGGGCACCAGACCCGAGCCGGAGCTCAGCGATTCGCGAAGCGCGGCGCTGCTGTCAGGCCAGGCATAGTCCAGCGCGACGCCGATCATCGCGGCCAGGCCCCCGACGGGCAGTCCGAGCTGGACCCTGAGCTCCGACTCGGGGTCGAAGGTTCGGAAGTCCGCGAAGGTCGAAGCCCGGGCCAGGCGGACTCGCGTGGCCAGATCCATGTCAATAAAAGGCCCGCCGAGTCCGACTCTGCCGCCAAAGCCCAAACCAAAGGACCAGGGCTCTCCCTCGACATCCACCGAGGAGCCGAGGCTCACGAGTGTGTAGCTGTGACGCGTGCCGAGCTTGATTCCGAAGCTCGCAGGCGAGCCCGCGCCCTCCCAACTCAGTTCGAAGGCTCGGATCCCGCCCTTCTCCACGCTCACCAGCCCCAGGGGGAGACCATGAAATTCCTCGGCCACGTTGACGAGGCCGATCTGAGTTCCTCGTACGATACCGCCGACGTTGACCACGCCGATCTGGGCGCCCTCGAGTTGCGACGAGATGTTGAGTGCGGAAACCTGGGCGCCGTTCACGGAGCCGGCGATGTTCGCAGCCCCTGAGACCTGGGCGCCGCGAACGCGTCCGCCCGCGTAGTTGACGGCACCTGCAATCTGGGCGCCGTTGCCGTCCCCGAGGATCAGGTTGCCGAAGCCGGCGATCTGGGCGCCGCCCAGGTCGCCCCCGGCCATGTTGCCGAAGCCCGCGAACTGCGTGTAGCGCAGGTCCCTGCCCACGTAATTGACAAGACCGGCCACCTGAAAGGCGGAGGCCTGTCCGGCCACCGCATTGCCGATTCCCGCGGCCTGAAAGCCGCTCAGAGTTCGAGAGTCCGAATTCCAGAGTCCGGAGAGCTCGAAGCCCGAGACGCTGCCCGAGCTGCCCGCGAGAGCGTTCAGCGAGAACCGGCGATCCTCGCTCGACGAGAAGAGCCCGGCCCTGAGGTCGGGAATGATACCGAGCGCAAGAGCGACGATCCTCCCGCCCGGCGTGGCTGCGGCGCCGCCCCGCGGCAGCGTGGTCTCGGAGGAGAGGGGGTGGAAATCGGAGGCGGACAGCGCCGTCCATTTTCCGGAGGCGATGGTCACGGTGGCGCCGAAGTGCGCGCCACCCCGCTCGAGCACGACGCCGTAACTGCCGGGCTCGAGGGCGAGTTCCATGTCACCCCCGGGCTCCTTCCCCAGCTCGAGCGCGAGTGTGCCCCGCGCATCCCGGATGTAAAGACGGCCCCCCAGATCCCGGGCCAGTGTCAGCCCGGCAGTCTGCAATCGCAGATCAGTCAGCACGAGGTCCCCGGATCCGGTCAGGTGGATGTCGTAGGCGGGGTGTTGCGGCCCGAAGCGGGTGTTCTCGGTGGAGGCGAGCGTCTCCTTGAATGCGAAGGCATAGGCCTCATTGAGTGTGACCACGCCCTTCCCGTCGAGATCGGCGGCTCCGCGCAGCCCGGAGACGAGGTAGTGCGTGAAAAACGACCCCCCGAGCCGGTCCGATTCCTGGGCCGACTCGTCCGCGGAACTCGAGGTGAGGTAGGCGTGCCCGGTCGTCTCGGTCGACGCGTCAAAGAGAAAGGCCGGTCTCGCCGTTCCACCCTTGGCCCGCGTGAACGAGCCCGAGGAGCAGGAATCGACGATTGCGAGCTGGATGTCCGCCCCCACGCCTTCGATATCGCTCCGGAGCCGATCGTAGCCGAGGCTCTCCGATCCCAACTCCAGGCCGGACTCGTCCGAATGTCCGGAGTAGTACAGAATGAACAGGCTCTTCTGCCCGGTCCCTGCGGAGCCGGCCACGGCCCGTCTCATGCGCGAAAAGGATTCCCTGAGCTGGGTAAGGCTTGGATCCACGAGAAGTATGAGGTCGTTCTGCGAGACTCCGCCGAGTTCGGTGAGCACTGCCGCGAAGCTGCGGGCGTCGGAAGCGGCATAGCGGAGTCGCGTCTGACCTGCCGCACCACCGTTGGACCCCGCGACGAGCGCGAAGCGTCGCACCGGGGCCGGCTGACTTCCGGGCACCTGCCCCGCGGCCCCGGAAGCCCCCCATGCGAGCACTGCGGCGAGAACGAGGCCGAGGGCCCGACACTGTCTGTCCATGCTAGGGCTTCTTTTCCAGCGTGAACGACGACCAGCTCAGCTGCGCGGGAAGGCGCAGGCGGTCCGTCTCCGCAGCGGCTCCCTCGGCGGCAAGCCTGCGGACTTCCTGGGCGACGGGGGCGAGCGCGAAGCTCTCCGAGGATACGATAAAGAAGAAACGCTCGAATCGTGGGGCGTCATCGAGTTCGTAAGAGTGCGGCAGGGGGACATCCTCTCCCGGTCTCAAGGCTACCGCTTCCGCCGTGCCGCCGACGTACCCGTCGGGCGCCTGGAAGGTGACCCCTCCGCGACCGTCTATCGAGACGATGGCTCCATAACCTGCTTGTGCAGCGCGATAGGCGATCTGGATCAGGTCGTGCTCGGCCGCCTGGGCCCCGTTCTGCAGGCGCTCCGACCCGGCGGCCGTCTTTCTGAACAGGAGGAGCTGGGACGAGGCTCCCTTCGCCCGGGTAAGCTCGACCCCCTGCGATCGGGAGGAGAGTCCGCCGCCCAGGGCGAAGCCCAACACGGCCGTGAGGAGCACGGCAGCCAGGCCTGCGAGAGCCAGGGCGATGCGTCCCGTTGGGCCTGCGAGCCCTCTTCGCGGAAGGGCGACGGGAGTGCTTGCCGGCCGCTCCGGGCTGCCCCTCAGTGCCTCGCGGGCCAGGCGGGCTTCTATCAGCCGAGCCATCTCCTCCGGGGGGTGGCGTGCGAGAATCTCCTCGGTGCTGCGCTCGATGTCGGCGAAGCGGCGGGCCGCGGATTCGTCCTCCTGGAGCGCCTTCTCAACTTCCGCCCTGCGCCCTTCGCCGAGCTCGCCGAGCGCATAGGCCTCCAGTTCCAGGTCGTTGGGCGAGGTTCCGCTTGTCTTCATGGCCACTCCTCCCCGGATGCCTCGGCGCGGCTGCGCAGGGCCGCAAGCCGCTTTCTGACCCCGGACACCGACAGGCCGACTGCCGCCGCCGTCTCCTCCAGGGTCATTCCGTCCACGTAATGCAGCACCGCAATGCTGCGGGTCGAGGCCTGCTCCCTGCTGAAGATGCGCTCCAGCAGGCCCCGCGCCAAACCGAGTTTTTCCTCGTCCTCCCGCGCTGCGATGGCCATGAGAAGCCGTTCGTCCCGGAGCGCGGGATCACCCCGTTCCGAACGGAGCAGGTTGAGGCAGACATTCGTCGCCACGCAGTACAGCAGGCTCGAGACGCCATCTCCATGGAGACGCTCTTTGCTCCGCAATACGCGCACGAAGCACTCCTGCATCGCGTCGAGTGCCTTCTCCTCGTCGCCGAGGAGACGCCGGCAGCGTCTGAGCACCATGGGGCCGTACTTCCTGTAGAGCGCCTCGACATCGAGCACTGCATGTCTCCCGACCCCTCATATTCAACACGCCCGAGGGGGAAATCTGTCACCGGCCCGAATAGTATCACGAAATTCGCTCGGGCGCGGTGACAGGAGTCGCGCTCCCCGGTGTTGAACATGCATGACGCGGCGGCCGCGACCTGCGATCGTGGCGCGTCACAGCATGATATCGAGAGGTCGAACATGAAGATTCGTCTGCTGCTCTTCCTGGTGACTCTGGCGGGCTTCCGCGCCTTCGCCGACACTACGGTGGCGATCACGGCCGAGGCCATGGAGGACTTCACCGCTACGCCGTCATTCTCCGGGGCCGTCGGCGCATTCCAGCAGGTCAGCCCCTTCGGCGGGCTCGGCTGGGAAGTGGCTTTCGATCACGTGGGCCTCGGAGGCAGCTACTTCGCGAGGTTTTTCCAGAGAGATTCCGGGTCCTGGTGGATGGACTGGTACGGTGACGGGATCTACCTGAGCGCCCATCTCCTCGGCGCCGGGGCGGCCATCGATCCCTTTGTCCGTGCGGGACTGGGCTGCGCCGGGCGCGTCTTCCTGCGGGGTGATGCAGGAGCCTCGTCCACGCTCGAGATCAGCCTGTTCCCCGTGCTGACCGCCGGCGCCTCACTCCGCTTCGGCATCCTGAGCCTCGGTGCTCACCTCGACCTGATTCCCTATGCCAACCCGGTTCCCGTCACGACGATACCGCCCTATGGCCTCGGTCGATTCCAGGTTGGAGTCTTCGCGGGCTTCATTCTCGGCTAGCTGCCTGTCCAGGAAAGGGGAGGAACCGCAGCCTTCCGCGCCCGCCCGCCAGGGGGGCGCGGAAGGCGTGCCTCCGCGCTTAGCTGCAACCCGTAGTACCTCCACAGGTCTCGCACCGTCGCTCGCTGGGCTCGCTCCGGTGGCGCGGAAGGCGCCTGAAGGCGCTTCCGCGGATCATCGAAACCTCAAGTGCGAAACCTGCGTCCTACGCTCAACTGCAACCTGTTGTGCTTCCGCAGGTTTCGCACTTGAGGCATGTCCCGTTGCGGACGAGGGTGAGGTGGCCGCAGACGGGGCAGGGATCGCCCTCGTAGCCCTTGAGGCGGGCGGTGCGGGCGTTGTCCCGTTCGGCCTTGATCTTGAGAACGGCCTCGCTGCGCTGCCCGGCGGCGGCGGCCGATTCGGCGCTGCGGCGGGGGAGGGCTGAACCCTCATCGGTCGCGGCGGTCCGGCGCCCGGCCTCGCCGTTGCGGCCTTTTGCACTCTGCGTCGAGGTCGACTCGAGGTCCTCCGGCTTGACCTGCCCCAGATCGTGGCGCTTGAGGTAGGCGATGGCCAGGTCGCGGAAGATGTAGTCCAGTACGGAGGTCGACATTTTCACAAAATCATGGCCCTGCACCATGCCGTTGGGTTCGAAGCGGGTGAAGGTGAAGGCGTCGACATACTCTTCCAGCGGCACACCGTACTGCAGTCCGAGGGACACGGCGATGGCGAAGGAATTCAGGATCGACCGGAAAGCCGCGCCTTCCTTGTGCATGTCGAGGAAGATCTCCCCGAGCCCTCCGTCGTCGTATTCTCCGGTACGGAGGAAGACCGAATGGCCTCCGATCTTCGCCTTCTGAGTATAACCGGAGCGCCGGTTGGGAAGGACGCGCCGCACGCCGCGGGGCGCTGCAGGCATGCCCGGAAGGTCGGGGCCGGGGCTGGAGACCGGGGTTGCCGCGGCAGGGGACGGCCCAGCCTCCTCTTCCATCGAGAGACCGCCCGTCTGCAGCGCAACGATCGAATCCGCGATGATGTCTGCTCCCGGGGCCAGGGCGGAGAGCGGCTGCGAAAGCTTGGAGCCGTCGCGATACAGGGCTATGGCCTTGAGCATCGAGCGCCAGGCCAGCATGTACGCGCCCTTCACATCCTCGTAACTCGCGGAGTTGGGCATGTTGATGGTCTTGGAGATCGCGCCGGACACGAAGGGCTGGACCGCGGCCATCATCGCGATGTGCGCATTCCACGCTATCGATCGTGTGCCGCGCTTGCCCGATGGAGTCGCCGTATCGAATACCGGCAGGTCCGAATCCCTGAGGCCCGGCGCCCCTTCCACGCCCATCGTGCCGCAGGCCCAGAGCTCGGCCGCCTCGATCTCGGATTCCGAGTACCCGAGGTGGGCGAGAAGGCTGAAGCCGGGCAGCCGGTAGGTCGCTTCGGGGACGCCGACTGCGGCGAAGTCCTCGGGACTCAGGACCGAGGCCGAGAAACAGGACTCGAGCGAAATGGCATTCTTGAGGGCGGCCTCGACCTTGGCCAGGGCGGCCTCGGTCAGACCCCGTTCTTGGAGCCTGTCATAGGAGGGTCCGCCGTCGGGCACCTCCTTGAGGCTGCCGTGGCCGAGCGCGTAGTCTTCGATCTCCTTGATTGCCGCTTCGGGGTAACCCAGGGCTTCCAGCGCCGGGGGCACGCTCTGGTTGATTATCTTGAAGTAGCCGCCTCCTGCCAGCTTCTTAAATTTGACGAGCGCGAAATCGGGCTCGACACCCGTGGTGTCGCAATCCATGAGGAGCCCGATCGTGCCGGTCGGAGCTATGGCGCTGACCTGGGCGTTGCGGTATCCATGCTTATCGCCGATCGCGAGAGCCTGGTCCCAGGCGTCGCGGGCGGCGGCAGCCAGGTTGGACGGACAGAGCTTCGCGTCGAGTCCCACCGGGAGAACGGTGAGGCCCTCGTACTCCGTGGCGGCGGCGTTGCGGGCGGCGCGCCGATGGTTGCGGATGACGCGCAGCATGTGCTGCCTATTGGCCTCGTAGCGGGCAAAGGGACCCCAGGCCTGGGCCATCCGGGCCGACTGCGCATAACCCTCGCCCGTGAGTATCGCCGAGAGCGCCGCCGCGACGGCTCTGCCCTCCGGAGAGTCGTAGGCCAGGCCCATTACCATGAGGAGCGTGCCCAGGTTCGCGTAGCCCAGTCCGAGCGTGCGATAGTCGTAGCTCTTGCGGGCGATCTCCCGCGAGGGGAACTGGGCCATCACGACCGAGATCTCGAGGACGGTGGTCCAGAGCCTCACCGCGTGTCGGTAGGCTGCATCGTCGAAGCTTCTCTTCGCGGGATCGTAGAAGGTGAGCAGGTTGAGGGATGCGAGATTGCAGGCCGTATCGTCCAGGAACATGTACTCGGAGCAGGGATTGGAGCCCCGGATCTCGCCGTCCGCGGGACAGGTGTGCCACTCGTTCACCGTGCCGTGGAACTGGATGCCGGGGTCGGCGCACTTCCAGGCAGCCTTGGCGGTCGCATCCCAGACGGCGCGGGCCTTGGTCTTGCGCATGACTTCACCGCCCGTCCGTCCGCGCAGCTCCCAGTCGCCGTCGTCCTGCACCGCGGCCATGAAGCGGTTGTCCACCCTGACGGAATTATTGGACGACTGACCCGCCACGGTGTTGTAGGCCTCTCCCTCCCAGGCGGTGTCGTAGAGGGGCAGGCTGGAGACCGCGGCGGATTCGGCCCCGCCCACGGCCGAGTAGTCGCCCTGGCGGTACATGGAAAGCAGCTGATGGAGGAAAGGTGCGGGTACGCCGGCCCTCAGCGCGGTGGCTGCTTCCCGCCGCAGGAGGGAGTTGGAATCGAAGGAGAACTGCTCCTCGGGCGGGAGGCCGCTGTCCCTCACGGCATCGGCCAGGCTGCGCGCATGCTTCCGGAGCAGGGCTGATCCCGCGGCAAGGCAGGCCACCTTGTACTCCTCCTCGGCCTTCCAGTTGGCGAAGGTCTCGATGTCCGGGTGGTCGGCGTCGAGGATGACCATTTTCGCCGCTCGTCTCGTCGTGCCGCCGGACTTGATGGCGCTCGCCGAACGGTCCGCGATCTTGAGGAAGGACAGGAGGCCGCTTGAAACCCCGCCGCCGGAGAGCGGTTCGTTGAGGGCCCTGATCTTGGAAAAATTGGAGCCGGTTCCTGATCCGTACTTGAAGAGTCGGGCCTCCCGCGTGACCAGATCCATGATGCCGCCGGGATTCACGAGATCGTCCTGGATGTCGAGGATGAAGCAGGCGTGGGGCTGGGGTCTGGCGTAGGCCGACTCGCTCTTGGTGACCTCCCCGGTCGCGGGGTCGACATAGTAGTGACCCTGTGCCGGCCCTTCGATCCCATAGACTGCGTGGAGACCCGTATTGAACCACTGTGGGCTGTTCGGGGCAGCCATCTGCCGGGACAGCATGTAGAGGATCTCGTCGTAAAAAGCCTTCGCGTCGCGCTCCCCGTCAAAATAGCCGGCTTCCGACCCCCAGGTCATCCAGGTGTAGGCCAGGCGATGGAAAACCTGCCGCGCGTCGTGCTCCGCCTCCGGCATGGGAGAATCGCCGGCGAGCGCGCGCTGCCGCTCCGGAACATATGACTCCCAGTTCCGCGCCCGATCTGCCGGCACCCCCGCCTTGCGAAAGTACTTCTGGGCGATGATGTCGGTGGCGATCTGACTCCAGGTCGAGGGGACGACAGCCCCCTCCATATGAAACACCGCTTTCCCGTCGGGATTGCGTATCTCACTGAGCCGCCGTTCCCAGACTATCCCCTCGTAGGGTCCGGACTGCTCCGTGGTGAACAGACGATCGAACTTCATGCTATGCTCTCCCCTTGTTTTGAATCCCCGTCGGCCCCTCCATTCCGGCCGCGGGGCGCCCGGGCCCCATGCTGGGGTCAAGAGCGCATTAGGACTACTATATATAGTGGTCGGCAGGGAATCAATCCCCAATAGATAGAAATTGCGGCGATTCTGCCACGCTTGACTGAATGGGTGGGGCGTGTATTCTGGAACTGTGTCAGCTACCTGCCGGAGGCAGGATCTCGGCTCGATCGGTCGGCTAAGGCGGTCCCACGAGGCGACCGATAATCGAGGAAGACCATGAAGCTATCCGCACTTGTCTACGCGGGGTCGCTGTCTCCGCGCGCCCTCATGCCGCTCGCCGGCTCTGCCTCGGCCTACGACCGTGCTCTCGCCTTTGCCTCGGGGCTGCCGGGGATCGAACGGCTCGTCATCGCAGAGGGCGAACTGCCGGTCCCCCCGGGTGCCGGCGAGCGGATTCGCAAGCCCCTCTGGACGGTCGACTCGATCCTCGAGACCCTTGGCCAGGCGGGGGAGGGGATGG
>DATJQN010000152.1:0-6219 GCA_035505775.1 Rectinemataceae bacterium
CCTCGTCCGCTCAGAGAATATGATTGACTCGCCATCTAGCCTTGAGAATGCCGAAGA
Organism: Rectinemataceae bacterium; assembly: GCA_035505775.1. Classification (GTDB taxonomy): domain Bacteria; phylum Spirochaetota; class Spirochaetia; order Treponematales; family Rectinemataceae; genus JAJXZP01. Next base: position 58 of record DATJQN010000152.1, read on the forward strand.
GTCACCCTCCTGATTCATCGTTATCTTCGTAGGTTCGGTGCTGCCGAGAAGACCTGAGCGAGCACGTTCGAAGCGCGCCGGACCTGGCAGAAAAAACGCGAAGGCCCGGGATATGTCAAACTGTTTTTATGTCAAATACCTCCAACCTGCACTATACTTTCAGCAAGCATCAGGGCTGGAGGGCGTATGTCCGATCCTGCACGCGGCATTCTGCTGGTTGAAGATGAAGCCATCATCGCACTGCGGGAAGCCTCCCAACTGTCCCGGGCGGGGTACCGGGTCATCCAGGCGGCATCCGGAGAGGAAGCCGTGGAGATCGTCACCGCCGATCCGGACAGCATCTCCCTCATTCTCATGGACATAGATCTCGGCAGCGGGATGGATGGAACGGAGGCGGCGAGGCGGATACTGCGAGTGCACGACATACCCGTTCTTTTCCTCTCCGCCCATATGGAGCCCGAGATCGTCAGCAAGACTGAACAGATTACCAACTACGGGTATGTCGTGAAGTCCTCGGTCTTCACCGTGCTCGATGCCTCCATCAAGATGGCATTCAAGCTCTTCGAGGCGCAGAAGCGAATCAACACGATCAACATGGAATTCGAAGCGACCAACGAAGAGCTCCGGGTCAGCCTCGAGAGCCTGCAGCGGAGTACCGAGGCGCTCTCCCTCTCGGAGGACAAGTTCTCCAAGGCCTTTCACCTCAACCCGGACGCCATAAACATCAACCGGCTCTCGGATGGTCTGTATGTGGACATCAACGAGGGCTTCTCCCAGCTCATGGGATACAGCAGGGAGGACGTGCTTGGGCGTCGGTCGACGCCGGGTGATCTGGGCATCTGGGTCCGCGCCGAGGACCGCCAGCTCCTGGTCAATGGACTTCGGGACAAAGGAGAAGTCGCCAATTTCGAAGCCGAGTTCCGGAAGAAGGACGGCAGCACGGGGGTCGGACTGATGTCGGCCCGCGTCATCGAAATTGCAGGGGAGCCGCATATCATCTCCATCACGAGGGAAATAACGGCCTGGAAGAGATTGCAGGCCGAGCTGAGCGAGGCTCAGGGCAAGTTCAGAACGGCATTCGAGAACTCCCCCATCGGTGTCTCTCTCACGGAGGTTGACGGACGGCTGCTCATGGTCAATCAGGCCTACTGCGATTTCCTCGGCTATCGGATGGAGGAGATCAACGGATCGACCTACGTCGATCTCACCCATCCCGATGACAAGGACAAGAGCATCCGGGAAGTTCAGAGGCTTCTGGATGGCGAGCAGGAGTCGATCCGCATCGAGAAGCGATACCTCCACAAGGATGGGCATACGCTGTGGGCGGACGTCAGAGTGGCGTTGGTCAGGGACGGATCCGGCGACCCCGTGTTTTTCATAACGCATGTCGCCGACATAACGGCGGCCAAAGCCGCCCGAGACGAGCTCCAGCTCAAGTCCATTCTCCTGGACAACGCAGCCGACGAGATCCAGGCCCTCGACCTCGAGGGAACCATCGTCTACGTGAACGAGGCGGTCTGCGCCCACACCGGCTACTCGCGCCTTGAACTTCTGGGCCAACCCATAACGATCCTCGACACTCCCGAGAATCGGGCGCGTTCGAAGCCCATACTGGCGGACGTGATCGCGCGGGGATCGGCGCGATTCCGCACCCGGCAGCGCAGAAAGGATGGGACCGTTTTCCCGATAGAAGTGAACTGCGTGCTCGAGCCTACGACGCGGCGGTACATCCTTTCCGTGGTCAGGGACATGACCGAGGAACTGCAGGCTGCGGAAGCGTTGCGCGAGAGCGATTCCCGGTTCAGGAACCTCATCATGAACGCCCCCAAGGCCATGCTGGTCGTCCACCAGGCCAAGACGATATATGCGAACAACAAGTTCCTCGAGCTGTTCCGCTATTCCAGCGTGGAGGAGACGATGGGCCGCCCCCTCAGCGACTACTTCTCTCCCACGAGCCGACCCCACTACTTTGAGCGGCGGACCCTTCGGGAGTCCGGTGTGGCCGTGCCGACCGAATACGAAGCGGTCGGCCTGCGGGCCGACGGTACCGAATTCCCGATGCATATTTCTTACTCCAGGATCGAGACGCCCGACGGATCCGCATATCTGGGAATAGCGCTGGACATCTCGGCCGAGAAGTGCGCGCTCGAATCGCTTCGGGAAGCGCTGTCGCTCAAGGAGTACCTGCTCAAGGAACTCGAACACCGGGTCAAGAACAGCCTTTCCATCACCTCCAGTCTCATCAGTCTTGCCCGGGACGAGGTCACCGACGCCACGGCGCTGAACGTCCTCCAGGATACGGCCTCCCGGATCCGAAGCATCGCGACCGTGTACGAGCACCTCTACCAGACCGGCGCCGTCCAGTCCACGGAGCTTGGTGCCTACGTGAGGAGCCTCGCAACCTCGATCCTGGAATCCTATGCGCGCCCCGGAAAGAACATCACGCTCGACGTGGCGGCCGACCAGGTCGAGCTGGACTCGAAGCGGACCATATCGCTCGGCCTCATTGTGAACGAGCTTCTGACCAATGCCGTCAAACATGCATTCCCCGATACCGGCGAGGGCAGCATCGCCGTACGCCTGGAGAAAAATGCCGACAGCGTACGCCTGTCGGTCTCCGACACGGGCATTGGCTTTGATGGACTCAACCGGGAACGGGGGATCAGCTCCATGGGCATCATGCTCATCGAGGAACTCACGAAGCAGATCGGCGGCACGCTGATTCTGGAATCGCGTACGGGGACCCGCGCCGAGGTCACCTTTCCGCTGACTGAACGTTCATAGACTGCCAGGGTCCGTACGGGAGACGACGATGAGCGGCACTGCGAACTCCATCTTGTTGGTAGAGGACGAAGCCCTGATTGCTCTCCAGGAGAAACGCCAGCTGGAGCGAGCGGGCTACTCGGTGATCCACGCCCTCGATGGCGAGGCCGCGATCTCGACGGTTTCCGCACGTCCCGACGCCATCGACCTCATCCTCATGGACATCGATCTGGGCAGGGGGATGGACGGGACCGAGGCTGCCAGGGAGATCCTCAACAGGTTCGACATCCCACTGCTGTTCCTGTCGGGACACCAGGAAGAGGATATCGTGGCCCGCACCGAGTCCATCACGAACTACGGCTATGTGGTGAAGTCCTCGGTCTTCACGGTCCTCCATGCCTCGATCAAGATGGCTTTCAAGCTCTTTGCCGCCAAGAAACAATTGGATCTCAACAGTCTCGAAATCGAAACCGCGAACGAGCAGCTTACGAGGACGATCCAGGACCTGCGGGCGGCGCACCAGGAGCTCAAGACTTCGGAGAACAAGTTCTCGAAGATCTTTCAGCTCAATCCCGAATATATAAGCATCAGCACGCTCGCAGACGGCAGATTCCTTGATGTCAACGAAGGCTTCAGCACCATGACCGGGTATCGCCGGGAGGAGGTGATCGGCCGCTCGGCCCTGTCGAGCGCCGTCGATCTGTGGGTATTCCCCGAGCAGCGCCGGCAGCTGCTCAGGGAGCTGGAGAACTCGGGCGAAGTGATGAACTTCGACGTGCTCTTTCGGCGGAAGGATGGGACCACTTTTGAGGGTCTTGTAGACGGCAAGACGCTCGAGCTTGATGGACAGGAGTGCCTGCTTGCCCTGGTGCGCGACGTGACCAGGCAGAAGAAGCTGGAAGCCGATCTCATGGAGAGCGAGGCCCGATGGAGAACGATGGTCGAGGCGATACCCGACAGCATCGCGGTCATCTCCGGCAATCACACCGTGGAGTTCGCCTCGCCCAAATGCGTCCGCTTCATGGGATACTCCGCCGCTTCCGAGGCACTCGGTAGGGGCTTTGAGGATTTTCTCAGAGCTTCGGACCGGGACAGGGCCCAGTACGCGATAGCGGGAATCCTCAAGGGCGAGGGGGGAAAAAGCGAGGTCTTTACGCTGCTGAGGCGGGACGGAACGGAGGTGGTCGCGGAAATAAACGCCGAGCTCTACCGTAGCCCGACGGAGGGCGCGGCGAGCGTCCTCCTCGTGATCAGGGACCTCACCGAGCGGATCTACCAGGCCGAGCGCCTCTCGAAAAGCGAAAGCCGATTCAGGATGCTGATCGAGTCGATGCAGGAGGGCTTCTGCCAGTTTGATGGCGAAGACAGAATAACGTATGCGAACCGGGCGGCCGAGGGGATCTTCGGAGTCGGCCGGGACGGGCTCATCGGCAGATCCATTCTTGATTTCCTGAATGAGACAAGCAGGGAAGTGCTGTCGGTCCAGAATGAAAAGCGCCGATCCGGCGAGACCTCGAGCTACGAGGCCCCCATTGTGCGCCCGGACGGCCAGCAACGATTGCTGGCCGTGAGTTCAACGCCGCTGACCGATTTCCAGGGGCATCATGTCGGATCCTCCTCGGTGTTCAGGGATATCACCTCGGATCGTGAGGCCACCTGAAGGCAGGCTTGAGTGGCCGAGGTCATCCGGGACCCTGCCGGTATGTCGTGCTTGTCCTTCGTATCGTCGGCACGTATGATGCTCGAAGAGCGGGCTTGTGGAGGACCTATGCCCTTCGTCTGGGATGACAGTTTCAAGCTTGATATAGAGGTCATAGACAGGCAGCACAAGGGCCTCGTGGATCTTGTGGCCGGCCTGTTCGAAGCGATGAAGGCCGGCAAGGCCGGAGAGATCATCGAGTCCAGTCTCGAAGGGCTCGCTTCGTACACCAGGATCCACTTCAAGACCGAGGAGTATTACTTCGACGAGTTTCACTACTACGATTCCGAAGGTCACAAGAAAGAGCATGCCGACTTCAAAGCCAGGATCGCGGAATTCAGGAAATCCCTCGCACAGGGAAGCGACACGCTGACGGTGGAAATGCTCAACTATCTGTCCTCGTGGCTGACCAACCATATCAAGGGAACCGACAAGCGATATGTCTCCTATTTCCATGCCCACGGGCTCCGGTAGGCCGGGCTCATGGAGTTGCTACCATGGGCATCGCCTTTGAGCAGGTACCCTGGTCGCCCCGGCTCCGACTGTTTTGATGACTCAAGAACCTAAGGAGTGGCAGCCGTGGAGAATTTCATCGGCTTTCTGGGAATCGTGCTGGTCGTCCTCATGGCTGTCGCATTGTTCCGAAAACGCAGCCATAAAGACCTCAAGCCTGACTACCTTGAAAAGCTGGACCAGTATCAACGGCTTTACCGGAAGTTGCTGATTGGCATGCCAGAGCGGAAGATGGACCTCGCTGCCGCCGTCCAGCTTCGGGAGCTGCGATCCAGCGTGGCTCGGCATCTGATCCCGGAAGACTCCGAACTGGCATCCGACGCCGAAGCAGGGCACAAGCTTGAGGATCTGCTCCGGACGATGGAGGACGTTCAGCTGAGGCTGGGACGACTGTCCCGGGAGACCGATGGGGCGGAGGCCTAGATCTCGCTCCCGCGGGTCCACAGAGAATGGCTGCGCCTCGCGCTACCAAGCAGCTACTTGAGGAGTTCTCCATCTACGCTTCACCACAGCGCACTGGGAACGGAGCGTTCATGGAATCAGGATCTTTACCTTTTACCAGTTCCTGAAAGGGCAGGGCGCCCTCAGATTCGGGGATATCCGAGACCGGATCGCAACTCTGAAGTAAGATAGTCCGATCGTATACGCAACGCTTCCGGGAGGATTCACGCAGTGAGGTTCGACGATGTCCTGAAGATGGGCAGATGGGCAGCCATGAGGGATTGTCCCGGCCGATACACATTGAAGGACGTACCACCGAGATTCAGCATCAGCGATGTGCTCTCATCTGAGGTTCCTGTGAACGAGGCACATTCTCCGAAGGCAGTGGATACCGTCTGGATAGCTCGCCTCGAGGACGGCGGGGTTATTTCCTATGCTCGTGGAGACGGTAGCTGGCTTCATACTCTGAACACTGTAGAAGGGTTCGAGCGCAAGTTGAATCAGCTTGAGATCGATATACATGGACTTGGTACCTGACCGGCTTGCTTGGAAGGAAGCTTCATGGGTCGTGTGGGTACAGTTGCTCTTCGTCCGAATCCGGATCACGAACGTACGCTTCCAGATCTTCCAAAGAAGCAGACGCCGCCACTCGATTCCCTCGGAGGCAGTTCCGAATGCTCGTTCCTCATGAAGTCAATCGATGGAACGATTATCTCAGTATTCGAATGGTTGGCCTGAAGGCTAAA
>DATJQN010000153.1:0-25750 GCA_035505775.1 Rectinemataceae bacterium
TTTCGTGCTGGGCATCGACTTCGGCACGGACTCGGTTCGGGCTGTCGTGGTCGAGGCGGTGGACGGCCGGATCGCCGGTCAAGCGGTCCGAAACTATCCCCGCTGGGCCGAGGGGAAATACTGCTCTCCCCGTGACAACCAGTTCCGCCAGCATCCGCTCGACTATGTCGAGTCCATGGAAGCCGCGGTACGGGAGGCTCTGGAACGGGCGGGAGGCGCGGCCCGAGTCGGGGTGCGCGGCATCGCCCTCGACACCACGGGCTCGACGCCCTGCTTCGCCGATTCCGCGGGCAGGCCGCTCTCCCTCCTGCCCCAGTTCGCCGAGGTCCCCGATGCGATGTTCATCCTGTGGAAGGACCACAGTGCCGTGGCCGAGGCGCAGCGCATCAACGAGCTGGCCCGCGGTTGGGGCGGCGAGGACTTTACGAAGTTCGAGGGCGGGATCTACTCTTCCGAGTGGTTCTGGGCCAAGGTCCTCCATATCGTGAGGACCAACCCGAAGATCGCCCGCGCCGCAGCCACCGTGGTCGAGCACTGCGACTGGATGCCCGCCCTGCTTTCGGGGTTCACGGACTATCGCGGCCTGAAGCGGAGCCGCTGCGCCGCCGGACACAAGGCCATGTGGCATGCCTCCTGGGGCGGCTACCCGCCCGCGGATTTCCTGGGACGTCTCGATCCCGCACTCGCGACCATCGCGGCCTCGCTCGGGCCGGATACCTGGACCGCGGACACGAAGGCCGGAGAGCTCTGCCCCGAGTGGGCGGCCCGCCTCGGCCTCCCGGAGGGGATCGCCGTCTCCGTCGGCGCCTTCGATGCCCATATCGGGGCGGTGGGCGGCAACGTAGCCCCGGGCACGCTCCTGAAGATCATGGGCACGAGTACCTGCGATATTATGGTCGGGCCTTCGCCAAGCGCTAACGCGCTTGGCGCGCCGAAGGGGAAGCCCTCAGGCGGGGGAGGGAGCGCCGGTTCATATACCGGCTCCGAAAGACTCGTCCGCGGCATCTGCGGCCAGGTGGATGGCTCCGTCATTCCGGGCTGGATCGGCTACGAAGCCGGGCAGTCGGCCTTCGGCGACGTCTTCGCCTGGTTCAGGCGCCTCCTCTCCTGGCCTTTCCGCGCCCTTCCCGGGCTCCGCTTCACGCGGGGGGGCGATGAGGCTCCCGCCGAGCCCGAGGAGATCGAGGAGCTCCTCCTCCCCGCCCTCGAGGCGGAGGCGGCCAGGCTCGATCCCGAGCGGACCGGACTCGTGGCTCTGGACTGGCTGAACGGCCGCCGCACGCCGGATGCCGATCAGTCGCTGACCGGCGCCTTCGTCGGGCTGAGTCTCGGGACGGACGCGCCGACCATGTACCGTGCTCTGGTGGAGGCCGCCGCCTTCGGCTCGCGTGCTATTGTCGAGCGCCTTCGGTCGGAGGGAGTCGCGATAGAGCGTGTGGCGGCGGTCGGCGGTGTCGCCAAGAAGAGTCCCCTTGTCATGCAGATCAGCGCCGACGTGCTCGGCATGGAGATAGCTGTGTCCGCGGGCGACCAGTCCTGCGCCCTCGGCGCCGCGATGTTCGCCGCGGTGACCGCAGGTCTGCATGGGGATCTCCTTGCGGCGCAGTCGGCGATGGGCGCCGGGACGGATCGTATCTACAAGCCCGATCCGGCACGAAGGGAAATCTACGACCGTCTCTACGAGCGCTACACGCGCCTCGGCGCCTTCGTCCAATCCGAGACGGAAGCCCTACGGAAGGAGTGATCGTGAAAGATCTCAAGAAGTTCGAGTTCTGGTTTCTCACGGGGAGTCAGCACCTGTACGGCAGCGAGACGCTGCGCAGCGTCGACGAGCATTCGAAGCGTATGGTCGCCGCCCTGGACGAGGCCATGCCCTGTCGCCTCGTCTGGAAGCCCGTCCTCACGGGACCCGAGGAGATACTGTCGGTCATGCGGGCCGCCAATGCCGACCCCGCCTGCGCGGGAGTCGTCACGTGGATGCATACCTTCAGCCCCTCCAAGATGTGGATCGCCGGACTCCTGGAGCTCCGCCGTCCCCTCTGTCATGTCCACACGCAGTTCAACCGCGACATTCCCTGGGAGTCCATCGACATGGACTTCATGAACCTCAACCAGTCCGCCCACGGCGACCGCGAGCACGGCTTCATCGGGGCTCGGCTCCGGCTGCCGCGCAAGGTGATCGTGGGGCATTGGGAGGACCGGGCTCTCCGCGAACGTCTCGGAGGCTGGATGCGGGCAGCCGCCGCCTTCGCCGACGGCCGCTCGCTGAAGGTGGTGCGCTTCGGCGACAACATGCGCGAGGTTGCGGTCACCGAGGGCGACAAAGTGGCGGCCCAGATCGCCTTCGGCTGGTCGGTGAACGGCTGGGGCGTCGGAGAACTGGTCGCTGCCGTCGCCGCGGTGGATGACGCCGCTGTCGCGCGGCGCGTCGATCTGTATGCCTCGAGCTATGCGCTTGCGCCCGAGGCCCGTTCGGGTGAGGGTGCGGCCCGCGTGCGCGAGCAGGCGCGCATCGAGCTCGGCCTCGAAGCCTTCCTGGAAGCGCGCGGGGCCGGTGCCTTCACGACGACCTTCGAGGATCTCCATGGTCTGCCCCAGCTTCCCGGCCTGGCCGTGCAGAGCCTCATGGCCCGGGGCTACGGATTCGGTGCCGAAGGCGACTGGAAGACCGCCGCCCTCGTCCGCGCGATGAAGGTGATGGCCGCGGGCCTTCCCGGCGGTACCTCGTTCATGGAGGACTACACCTACCACTTCGAGAGCGGCCGCGAAGCGGTGCTCGGCGCCCATATGCTCGAGGTCTGCCCGAGCGTGGCCGCCGCCAAGCCCCGGCTGGAAGTCCATGCCTTGGGCATCGGCGGCAAGGCCGATCCTGCGCGACTGGTCTTCGATGCGGATGCGGGTCCTGCACTGAACGCCACCCTCGTCGACCTCGGCGACCGCTTCCGCATGATTGTCAACGAGGTGGACGCGGTGGCCCCCTACAAGCCCATGCCGAAGCTGCCGGTGGCCCGCGTGCTCTGGAGACCCCGGCCCGATCTCGCGCGGGCCGCCGAAGCCTGGATTCTCGCCGGAGGAGCCCATCACACCGGCTACTCCCGCGTGGTCAAGACCGAGTGGCTCCGCGACTGGGCCGAGATGGCAGGCATCGAGTTCCTCCTTATCGACGCCCGCTGCGATCCCGAAGAGCTCCGCAAGGAGATCCGCTGGAACGAAGCGGCATACAGGATGGGACGATGAGCGGGCGCTTCGACAGTCTCCGCGAGGAGGCCTGGCTGGCCAACCGCGAGATTCCGCGGCTCGGCCTGGCAATCCTCACCTGGGGCAACGCCTCGGCCCTCGATCGGGATGCGGGCGTCTTTGCCATCAAGCCCTCGGGGCTGGAATACGAGGAACTCAAGCCCGGGAACATGGTGCTGGTCGATCTCGAAGGTCAGGTGGTCGAGGGAAACCTGCGTCCCTCGTCGGACACGAAAACTCACCTCGTGCTCTACCGGGCCTTTGCCGGAATCCGGGGGGTCTGCCACAGCCATTCGACCCACGCTGTGGCCTGGGCCCAGGCAGGCCGCGCCATACCCTGCTTCGGGACGACCCACGCCGATCAGACGGCGGGTCCGGTGCCCTGTACGGAGATGATCAGCGCCGCCGAGCTCGAGCGGGATTACGAACTTTCCACGGGCGAGCTGATCGTGCGCACGTTTGCGGGTCGGGATCCGCTGCATACGCCGATGGTACTGGTGGCCGGGCACGGCCCCTTCACCTGGGGGAAGAGCGCTCTGGATGCGGTCCGCTACGCGGCGGCCCTCGAGGAGGTGGCCCGGATGGCCATCCTCACGCTGTCCGTCGACCCCGGCGCGGCTCTGCTGCCTGAGCACGTTGTGCGAAAGCACTGGGAGCGGAAGCATGGGTCGGGGGCGTACTACGGTCAGAAGTAGAGCATCAGCGCCCCCTCCAGCTTGATCCCGCTTCTAAGGCACTCGTGGAGAGGGCGTGGTTCGTTTCGGCAAGCTCGCGCGCGTAGATGAAGCAGCCGGTGCCGAGTCAAAACGGGGCGGGATTCTTCTCGAGGAATACGAGATCGGCTCGGCCCTGGAAGACGGGGCTCGTCCAGAGAAATGTGCTGTCCGAGGGCACGGGCGCATAGGTGGTCTGGTATTAAGCCCAGGTGGCATATTCGCGGTACCAGTCGAGTCCTCCGATCACGGCCCCCGCGCCTACGGTCGGCTGCAATGAAACACCCAAGGCCGCCCCTGAGGCTGACGGGAAGCCTCTGTCCTGCCGATACCGAAAACTCTAGTGTCTCGGCGTCCCTGCGCCAAGGCGGAATCCGATACACGCGACGATGTTCGCTCACAGTGTGGTAAAGTAGGACAGATCTGTTCCCGAAAAGAACGGGATGGGAGGATATACAATGCGAGCACGCGTGCTGTCCCTGATCATGGTGGCTCTGTCGTTCTGCGTGGGCCTGCGCCTGGCCGCGCAGTCCTTCGAGACCCCGGTGAGCCTCGGTGTCTTCGTGGGGGCGGGACTTCCCCAGGGAAACACCGCTTCGCTTCCGAACGCTGACGGCGTCTTGAGCTTCAACTGGGGTTTCTACGTGAACATTCCGCTGATCCACACCTTCACCCTCACCCCCTCATCGGAGCTGTACAAGCTGGGCTCGCAGAATGCGACGGACTTCGACATCGGCTTCAAGTTCATCGTCCCCCTCGACAGCCTGTCGATCTACGCCGGTTTCGCGCCGGGCCTCACAGCCGCGAGCACGGTCATAGATCCGCACGTGGGTCTCCTGGCGGGGGTCGGCATGAAACTGGTGAGCAATCTGGACGGTTTCGCCCAGGTCAAATATGCCTTCATCTTCGACGGATCGGAGAATATCAAAGTCCTTCATTTGAATGCCGGCCTGATCTTCAACTTCTAGCGGGACGGCGGCTGACCGGTCGCCTCGGCATCGTGTCGGGCCGACTCGTCCCCTCCCTGTCCGGGGCCGCTTGAGGGGGGCGGTGCGAGCCGGCGTCGCCGCATGAGGTGAAAGGCGAAGATAGCGAGGGCGGTGAAGGCGATGCAGAGCGCGGTGCCCGGCACGGCTCCCAGTTCGAGCCGTCCCCGCAGTATCTTGTCGGCGAGCACCATGCGCACTGCCGTGTAGCAGATGGCCGCGGCCCCTGCATAGATGATCCACCGCGCCTTGTCGATGAGGAGGGAGATGAATCCTCCCGCGGTCATGAGCAGGGGCATGCTCAAGAGAAGCCCTGCGACGAGGAGGTAGATGTGCCCCTGAGCCGCCCCCGCGACGGCTATCACGTTGTCCAGGCTCATCGTGAAGTCGGCTGCCACAATGTAGAGCATCGCGCGGGCCGGACTCGCCGACCGGGCGCCCTCCTTCCCCGAGCTTTCCTGGACTGTGGCTGCGCCATCCGCACTGCCTGCGTCGCCGGCGGCGTCGCCGACTGCATCCCCGACTGCGTCCCCGACCAGAAGCCGGTAGGCTATCCAGACGAGGACCAGTCCGCCCACGGCCGACACCAGGGGCAGGGTCATGAGAAAGGTGGCTCCGGCGCTGAGCAACAGGCGGAGCAGGATCGCCAGGCCGCCTCCCGCGGCGATGACCATTGGACGCTTCTCCCGGGGGAGGGCAGCCGCGGCCATCCCGATCACCAGGGCGTTGTCTCCGGAGAGTGCGATATCGATCAGCGTGATGTTGATGGCGCCAACGAGTACTCCGATGTCGAGCTGCATGGGCTGACCAACCTTTCTACCGTCTTTCCTTCGGACCCTGGATGCCAGTATATACTGGAGAGGGGAGAAAACGCATGAGCATACTGTCGGCCCTGATCATCGTCGTAGGCCTCAGTCTCTTCGAGCTCGTCTCGAGCATCGACAATGCCGTGATCAACGCGGAAGTGCTATCCACCATGGGCGCGCGGGCGCGGCGCTGGTTTCTCCGCTGGGGCATACTCATCGCGGTCTTCGTCGTTCGGGGCCTCCTCCCCTGGTTGATCGTCTGGGCAGCGGCTCCCGCTCTCGGCCCGCTTCGCTCGCTGACCCTGGCCTTCTCCAACGACCCGAGCGTCGCCGAAACCGTGGCCCGCTCCGCACCCTACCTCCTGACCGGCGGTGGGGTCTTCCTGGTGCTCCTCTTTCTCCATTGGCTCTTTCTCGAGCACAAGAACTACGGACTTCCGGGAGAACGGTTCCTGAGCACGAAAGGTGTCTGGTTCTACGCGGTGGCGTCCATCTTCCTGCTTGTGACGGTGAGCCTGGCCATACGGCAGAACCCCTATGCCGCGCTGGCCGCAGTCGTGGGAAGCACCGCCTTCTTCATTACCCATGGTTTCAAGCAGAATGCCGAGGCCCATGAGTCGAAGCTTGTCGGGTCGGCCTATTCCGACATCGCCAAGCTCCTCTACCTCGAGGCGATAGACACGACCTTCTCGATTGACGGCGTCCTCGGCGCCTTCGCCTTCACGCTGTCGGTTCCCCTCATCCTGCTCGGCAACGGGGCCGGGGCCCTTGTCGTACGGGCGATCACCGTGGGCAATATCGAGCGCATCAAGTCCTACCCCTACCTCAAGAACGGCGCCATGTACTCGATACTCGTGCTCGGCTCGGTCATGCTCGCCGAAGGCGCGGGCCTCCACCTGCCGGAATGGATCTCCCCGCTGACCACCTTCCTCATCGTGGGGGGCTTCTTTCTGAAGTCACGGTCCTACGCGCGCCGGCACCGGTCCTAGCGCAGCTTTCTGATCTCCGCCTGCACCATGGCATCGCAACGTTCGTTGTTCTCGACCCCGGCATGCCCCTCGACCCACTGGAACCGGGGTCGCGTGCGCGAGACGAGGAGGTCGAGCTCCTCCCAGAGTTCGCGGTTCTTGACCGCCTTCTTGTCCGAGGTACGCCAACCGTTGCGCTTCCAGTTGGCTATCCAGGTCGTGATGCCGTTCTTGACGTACTGGGAATCGGTGAGCACGAGGATGGTGGCGTCGCCGCTGGCGGCGCCGCTGGCGTCGCCTCTGGCGGCGCCGACGGCATGGCCCCTCGATTCGGCAAACGAGAGCGCTTCGATGACAGCGCGCAGCTCCATGCGGTTGTTGGTGGTCGCCGCCTCTCCGCCCGAGCCCAGGAACTCCTGGCCCTCTTCCTCGTAGACGTAGGCCCAACCTCCGGGACCGGGATTGCCCGAGCAGCCGCCGTCGGTGTAGATGGTGATCTCTTTCATGGCTGGCGCAGTATGCCCGGACCCGGCGCGATCGTCAATGCGCGAGGGCGGTCAGGCCCGGGACATAGGTGATGACGAGAAGCACGGCGATCTGGACCAGGAGATAGGGCCAGACTTCCTTGACGACCTCCGCTATCGGTTTCCGGAACGCGTAGCTCGCCAGGAAGATGTTCATGCCGATCGTCGGCGTCAGGAAGCCGATGCAGAGGTTCATGATGAAGATGACGCCGAAGTGCACGGGATCGATGCCGAAGGCCGCGCCCAGGGGGATGACGAAGGGCGAGACGACAAGGATGGCTGAGAATATGTCCATGAGGCAGCCGACGAGGAGGAGGAAGAGGTTGAGCGCCGCCAGAAACACGACGGGACTGGTCACCCGAGACTGAATCCATCCGGTGAAGGCCGCGGGAACGTTGGCGTCAATTATGTAGAAGGAGAGCCCCCGCGCGGCGGCTATCACCACGAGGGTGCCTCCGATCACCGGTAAGGCACGGCGCAGGACGCCGAAGAGTCCGCGGAACGAGAGTTCCCGCTTGATCAGGGACTCGACCACGGCGATGTAGAGCACGCAGAAGGCGCCGATCTCCCGGAGACTCGCGAAGCCCGTGAAGAAGAGCAGGACCGCGAGAAGCGGGACGATCAGCTCGAGCAGGGCCGGCTTCAAGGCCGCCCAGGCGCTGTCGGCATGGAAGTGGCGCCGTTCTCCGGGAGCCCTGCGGGGAGCGGCCAGAACTCCAGCGACGCACATCGCGCCGACGAGGAGGGCTCCCGGCAGGAGGGCGCCGCGAAAGAGGGCGGTCACGTCGAAGGCCGAGGCATCCCCATAGATGAACTGGGCGTTGATCCCGTAGACGATGACTGCCGCGCTCGGCGGGAGGAGAAGGCCTATGTCCCCGGAGGCGGTCACAAGACCCCGGGCGGCCCCTTCCCTGAAGCCCCCCGACTGGACAAGGACGCCGACGAGGAGGCCGCCGAGCGCGAGAATGGTGACCCCGTTCACGCCCGTGAAGGTGCTGAAAAAACCGCAGGCGAGAACCGCGACGATGGCTTCGCCGCCCCGCACCCAGCCGAAGAACTCCCGGAACACTGCGACCAGGCGCCCTCCGGCTCCCGATTCCGCAAGCAACAGTCCCGCGATTCCGAACAGGGGGAGGGCGGATATCGAGCTTCCTCGAAGGAGGTTGTAGGCCTCGCTGGATGCCAAAGCGATATAGGATCCGGCCCCGACGAACAGGATCACCGCGAGGCCGCCCAGGACCGTGAAGATCGGCGCGCCGAAGAGCGCGCCGACTACCATCAGGATACCGAGGGGCAGGATGCCGGCATGGACGAAATTCTGGACTGCATCGGCGAGGCGGTCGAGAATGGCCGGGCTCGAGCCCAGGATGCTCGGCGCCAGGTTGCGGATGGACGAGACGGCAAGGAGGCTGCCCAGCACGAGCCCGAGCGCGGCCGCCGCCGTGATCGTCCTGCGCATCGCGGGGCCGAGCTCGGCCGCCTTGTCCATTCCCGAGACGTTTCGCGGGTCGAAGCGGCCGGCCCGGTAGATCGTGAAGGCGGCCATGAGGACAAAGCCCAGGGGCATGGCGAGCGAGAGCAGCCAGGTCGGCAGGATCCAGACGTGGTCGGAGGGGTCGAACCCGGTGAAGGAGAGCGAGAGCGCGGCCCAGAAGAGGGCTGTCTGAACCGTCACGGCCAGAAGCTGGGCAGCCGCGCCCGCGGCGAGGCGCCAGCCCCGCTGCGCCGGACGGCCGAGCGCGAGATGCCGGCGATCGAGGGAGGCGAGGGCGGCGGCGAGGAAGGCGAGGGCGAAGACCGCGTGATCGACGATCGGCCCGGCGACGGGAATGCCCCGCCAGAAGAGCCGGGAAAGGGTCAGGTCTATCAGGGGCAGGAGGACGATGAGAACGATACAGCCGACCGCGACGATCTCCACGGGGAGCCGCGCCCACCGCGCCCCCCCGCGCTCTGCCACGAGGCCCGCGCCCTGCTCCGTCACTTCCTGCCTCGTACCTGGGCGAGGGCCGAGTTGATGGTGTTGAGGATGTCGGGAGAGAACATCGAGGCGATCAGTTCGGAGCCGTGAACGCGCATGGCCTCGTCCCAGCGCGCATCGGAGTCCGAAGGCAGGGGGGGCATGATCAATCCGTCCTTGAGCAGGGCGCTCACGGCCCTATCCTCCAGGGCGGCGCTCTCCTCCGCCATCTGTGCGGCCACCTCCTCGGCGGCCGCCTGGAGCTTGGGACGGAGCTCGGCCGGGACCCGGTTCCAGCTCGACGTATTGAAGATCACGGCTCCGATGAAGGGGGAGACCCGGAAGGCACTCATGTACGAGATCTTGCCCTTGTACTGCGACCAGAGGCTCGCCGTGAACACGGGGCTCAGATAGAAGGCATCCACGGCGTTGGAATTGAGCTGGAGGAGAAGGGCGGCCATGTCCCCCTTCACGGGGCGGACACCCACGCTCTGCAGGAGCCTCGTCACCTTCTCGTCGCTTGGATTGACCGACATCCGCATGCCCACGAGGTCATCCGGGTAGACGATGGGCCGTTTGGAGAAGTATCGCACCCAGCCGCCCTTGGCTATGGCCAGCACCGCGTACCGCGACCCGAGTTTGTCCCGGATGAGGGGTTCCACCGCAGCCAGGACGGCATCGAACTCCTTGTCGTTGCGGATGAAGGACGGCATCGAGAGCGCGAGCGAGTCCGGGTAGAGTTCCGCGATTCCGAAGGTGGTGAGGAGGGCGCCGTCCACGCCGAAGTGCATCTTCTGGATGACATCCGATTCGTCTGAGACGCGCACGCTCTGGGGGAAGACGATGCGCACAGTGCCGCCCGAGATGCGGTCGAAGTCCGCGGCGAGTCGCTTGAGTCCGATATCCCAGGGGCTGTTGGCGGGGACATAGGCCGCCATGCGCAGGGTGATCGTCTGTGCCGGAAGGAAGGCGCCGAGGGCGAGGAGGACCGCGATGGCCAGGCTCCGGGCCGCGGCGATACGGGTTGAACGCAGCATCTTGTCACTCGCTTCCGTTGAGATCGAAATACTTTCCCGCGTCGGCGAGAAGCTGCCGCGCCTTTGCCTGGGCGATGGCGTTGGCGAGCCGCGAATCCGGATCGGCATCGAGATTCACGGCGAGAGCCCGGTTGAGGGCGGCTTTGAAACCCTGGTAGTCGTCATCCGGAATGCAGACGGAAGTGGCGCGGGAGACGAAGAGCGAGGCCGAGTTGCCCTTCGAGTAGCTCAGCGCCCGGGCATATGCCTCTTCAGCCTTGGCCCGGCTCCCGCCCAGGTAGTCGGGAAGGGAGGCGTAGTAGGGGAAATACAGGGCGTACACCGCCCCCTTGTCCCAGCCGGGATCGAGCGCGGCCGCCCGGCCCAGGAGGGCGGGCACGATGCCGATCCGCCCCGCACTCTCGAAGTCGAGGGGGTCGAGGGCGAAGGCCGCCAGGATCGAGGCCGAGGTCCAGTAGAGGAGGGGGACGTCCCTGGCGGAAAAGCGTGCCAGCGCGGCACGCTCGCCGGCGCCCCCGACAGACTGGAGGATTCCCGGAGAACGATGTTCGAGTGCGGGCTCCATGAGTCGGAAGGCTCTGCGATAGAGGGCTCCCGCCCGCTCGACCGCCATCCTGTGGGCCTCGACAGCCTCTTCCGGAAGGAGGGCGGCGGGGTCCTCGATAAAGGCGCTCGCGTAGATCACGTAGAGCGAGGCCGTCGTCACGATCTTGTTCTCGTTGTCCGGGTCTCCGGCGAGCAGCATCTCGCTCGCCTTTATGAAGGAGGGGAGGGCCGCCGCCGCCAGCTGTGGATCCTCCTCCCTCATGAATACGTCCTGCGCCGAGGAGGCGGCCCGAAGCAGGGCGCAGGAGGAGAGGAGGGCCGCTGCGACGCAGATTCCGATGGGCAGGCCTCCGCCCATCCGATTCGATGCGGTCGGCTTCATGGGCTCTAGTATGCCCGAGCACGCGCCAGGCCGCAACCCGTTGGGGACATTCTAACATAGCGGCGGCCCCGAGGGGTTCTTGTGCCGGCCATCGCGGAATCGCTACACTGCTGGACGTCGTGCTCAGCGAATACCGAACGCTCCTGCCCCGGTTGAGACCCTACCGATTCAGCTACGCCGCCGGCATGCTGTTTCTGGTCATCGTGGACGCCGCCCAGCTTGTCGTGCCCCAGATCCTCAAGCGGGCCGTCGATCTCGTATCCTCGGGGAGTTTCCCGATGCGGAGCATCCTCGGACTTGCCCTCGAGCTGCTCGGGGTCGCGCTCTGCATTTCCGCGGGGCGGTTCTTCTGGCGCTACTTCATCCACGGCTCATCGAGGCGCATCGAGACCGAGCTCCGCGACGCGCTCTTCTCGAAGCTGATGGATCTCTCGTCGAGCTTCTACCAGAACAGCAAGATCGGCGATCTCATGGCGCGGGCGACCAACGACATGAATGCGATACGGCAGGCCACCGGCATGGGCTTCGTGACCTTCTTCGACGGCGTGTTCATGTCGACCGGGATACTGCTGGTCATGTTCCTGAGCGCAGCCCGCACCGCCCTCTTCACCGTGATCCCGCTTCCCCTGGTCACCGTCCTGATTCTCCTGTTCGGAAGGATGGTCGGCACGCGCTTCAAGCGCATGCAGGAGATCTACTCCCGTCTCTCCGAGATTGCCCAGGAATCCCTGGCCGGCATCCGCGTCCTCAAGGCCTTCGTACGGGAGGAGGGCACGGCGGAGGGCTTCTCGCGCGAGAACGACGCCTATCGGGACGCCTCGCTTTCGCTGGTGAAGGTGTTCGGCTTCTTCTTCCCCTTCATCTCCTTTCTGTCCGGCCTCACCACGGTCATCCTCCTTCTTGCGGGCGGCCACGCCGTCCTCGAGAACCGGATGAGCGCGGGGGAGATCGTGGCCATGCTGGCCTACCTCGAGATGCTCATCTGGCCCATGATGGGCGCGGGCTTCACGATCAACAACGTGCAGCGCGGCGCGGCGAGTCTCGGCCGGGTCAACGAGATTCTGCACTCGGTTCCGGACATTGCCTCCCTGCCCGGGGCGCGCCGGGGCAGGTTCACCGGCGATCTCGAGTTCCGCGGACTCTCCTACAGCTATCCGGGAGCGTCGAGGCCGTCCCTCGAGGGGGTCACCCTCCTCCTCCCCCGCGGCTCCACTCTCGGCATCCTGGGAAGGGTCGGCTCCGGCAAGTCGACCCTCCTGAAGCTCCTGCCGCGGCTCCTGGACCCGCCCGAGGGGAGCGTCTTCCTGGCAGGCATGGAGCTCCACACGATCGAGCTCGGCTCGCTCCGATCCGCCTTCGGATTCGTCCCCCAGGACTCCTTCCTCTTTTCGGATACGGTCGCCAACAACATCCGCTTCGGGGCGCCCGAGCTCGGCGAGGCCGACTTCCTCCGACTCGCGCGCGTGGCGGCGATCGACCGGGACCTCTCGGCATTCCCGGCGGGCTGGGAGACCCTCGTCGGCGAGCGGGGCCTCACGCTCTCCGGTGGACAGAAGCAGCGCATTGCGATCGCCCGGGCCCTCGCGGTCAACCCGGAAATACTGGTGCTGGACGATGCCCTTTCAGCCGTCGACGCGGAGACCGAGGAACGCATCCTCGCAGGCCTCCTCGGGGAGCGCAGGGGCCGCACCAACATCATCGTCTCGCACCGGGTATCCACGCTCCGGCATGCCGACAGGATCATCGTCCTCGATGCCGGACGCATCAGCCAGAGCGGCAGCCACGAGGAACTGCTTGAAGATGCGGCGGGCTTCTATGCGGAGATCGCGCATCTCCAGGAACTCGAAGCCGGATTCGGGGCGAGGATCTAGGCATGGGCGACTACTTCGAGCGGGACGAGGTGACTCGGGACTTCGACTCCGGCATCGCGCGGAGGATCCTCGGCTACCTGAAACCCTACAGGGCCGCCGTCGCCCTCGTGCTCGTCACGCTCGTCCTCGGCACCGCCGGAGAGCTCGCCCTCCCGGTCGTCGTGCGGCACGTCGTGGATCGGGCCCTCATGCCGAGCTGGTACGCGATGGACCCGCGGGCGCTCACCCTGCCCGAGGGCAGGAGGCTTGAGCCGACGGCGGCGGATCCCCGCATCGCCGGAAAGGTCTACCTTCCCTCCTCCCGTTTCGCGGCCCTGACGGCGGTCGAGCGCGGCCGCCTGGGAGCGCAGGGACTCCTGGACACGACGCCGCGCTACGTCTTGCGGATCGATCCCTCCGATGCGGCCCAGGCTGCGACGCTCGCCGCAGTCTCGGCTGACCTGGAGCGCGACGGCGCCTGGGCAAGCATTACCCTCGACCGGCTGCACCGGCTGGGAAGCAGGGAGGCCGCATCGCTCCGAAAGGCCGACGCGGCCATCCTCTCTTCAAGCGCGGCCTTCCTCGCCGTGGCACTCGTCCTGGTGCTCGTAGCTTCTTTCCTGCAGACCTTCGGCTCCAATCTCGTGGGCCAGCGCATCATGAAGGTCCTCCGCATGGAGCTCTTCACGCGGGTCACGACACGTTCCCTGGCCTTCCTCTCGCGACAGCCGGTCGGCCGCCTCGTGACACGCATGACCAGCGACGTGGAGACCATAAACCAGTTTTTCACCGACGTGGTGGCGGCTTTCCTGAAGGACGCGTCGGTCCTGGTCGGCGTCCTGGTCGTCCTCATCGTCCTCGACCCCCGACTGGGCCTGATCGTCACGGCTACCCTGCCGCTCGTGCTGGTGGTTGCCGGCAAGGCGAGGACGAGCGCCCGGGACGCCTTCCGCAGACAGCGCCGCTGGACATCGCGGGTGAATGCCTTCATCTCCGAGCGGCTTTCGGGCATCGCGGTCGTCAAGCTCTTCGTGCGCGAGGAGGCCTCCAGGCGGGAGTTCGAGCGCCATGACCAGGAGCTCATGAAGGCCAACCTGGGCGAAATGTACGTCTACGCCACCTTCCGTCCCCTCGTCGACTTCTGCGCGAGCCTGACGACCGCGGTCGTCCTGTTTTTCGGGGCCAACCTGCTCCGGGTCCACCTGTTGAGCCTCGGCACGCTGATCGCCTTCGTGAATCTCGTGCGCATGTTCTACTCGCCCATCATGGACATGTCAGAGAAATACACCCTGCTGCAGAGCGCGATGGCCGGCGGAGAGCGTGTCTTTGCCCTGCTCGACGAGCTGGACCCGCGCTCGGATGCGCCGGGCCCGGGCGTCAGGCTCGACCTGCGCGGGCACATCGAGTTCGACCACGTCTGGTTCGCCTATTCGGGCGAAGACTGGGTGCTCCGGGATCTCTCGTTCACGGTCTCGCCCGGCGAATCGGTCGCCATAGTGGGCTACACGGGAGCCGGGAAGACGACGATAGCCAATCTCATGACCCGGCTCTGGGACGTCCAGCGCGGAACGATACGGGTCGACGGCAGGGCCGTCGCCGACCTGCCGCTCGGAGGGCTGCGGCGCGCCATACAGCCGGTGCTCCAGGAAGTCTTCCTCTTTTCCGGAAGTGTCGCCGAGAACATCCGCCTCGGCGACGAGGTTTCGGTGGAGGCCATGAGGCGGGCCGCCGAGGCGGTCCATGCCGGCGAGTTCATCGAGGCGATGGAGGGCGGCTATCAGGCCATGCTCTCGGAGGGCGCGGGCAACATCTCGCAGGGACAGCGGCAGCTCATATCCTTCGCACGGGTGCTTGCCCACGATCCGGCCGTGATCATACTCGACGAAGCCACGAGCTCGGTCGACACCGAGACCGAGGGCATGATCCAGCGCGGAATGGAGGCCCTGCTCCACGGCCGCACCAACGTCGTGATCGCCCATCGTCTCTCGACGATCCGCCATGCGGATCGCATACTCGTCCTGTCGGGCGGCCGCATCGTCGAGGAAGGAAGACACGCCGAGCTCATCGAGAAGCGCGGCCTGTACTGGAATCTGTATCAGCTGCAGTACGGGGGCGGCGAGGCCTGAGCCCGCGCGGCCCTACTCGAGGAACGAGGCCTGGGCGCGAAGCAGGTCGTGGAGGGTGATGATGCCCTTCACCGTGCCCGACTCGGCGATCACGATGACTCCGGCGGGGGACTTCAGGAAAAGGTCGCCCACGTCGTGCACGGTCTGCTCGGGGCTGCAGACCGCCGTCTGCTGGAGCTTGGGCGGCCTGCCCTCGCGGAGCGCGGCGCGCATCTCCTCCCGGGTCGCGACGCCCCGTATCTCCCCGTCCATGTGGACCGGGAAGCAGGCATAGGGGAAGCGGTCGAGCAGCTTGTGCAGCTCGCCGGGCTCGAGACTCGTCAGCATCACCGGCCTGGGATTCGCTATGGCTCCGATTTCCAGATTCTGCCAGCTCTGGAGATCCAGGGGCGGATGGATCTTGTGCAGCTCATGACCGTCCTGGATCAGGAGGTCGTCATAGAAATTGATATGCCCCGCGGCCCGCGAGACGATGACGCTCACCAGCATGCCGAGCAGGAGTCCGGGCACCATGGAGAACTGGTGCGTCATCTCGAACACGATGAGGAGCGAGGAAAGCGGCGCCCGCACGACGGTGCCGAGGCAGGCGCTCATGCCCACCGCGGAAAGGACGATGCGATCCGAGGGCGTCAGGGGGAGCCAGAGGCCGATCAGGCCGCCGATGAAGTAGCCGGCGAAGCCGCCGATGAAGAGCAGGGGCGAGAAGATCCCCCCGCATCCGCCGAAGGAGTAGGACACGATCGTGGCGACGAGCTTCGCCGCGATCATGATGCCGGCGACCCACCAGATGAAGTTGTTGTGCAGGACGTTGGAGAGATCCTGGTAGCCGAGACCGAAGATCCCGAGCTTGCCCGTGGTCAGGAAGATCGTGATGCCGATGACCCAGGTCGTGAAACCGCCGATGACGGGCAACGTCCAGCGCGGCAGCCTGGTCTCGGCTTTCAGTCGCCCGCGAATGCTCAGGATCGTGCGGTGGAAGACCATGCCGAGGACGGAAGCCCCCAACGCGACGATGGGTACGATGAGGTAGTGCAGCCAGGAGACCTGGTCGATGGCCGGGAGGGAAAAGGCCGGCTGCCGCCCGACGAGGGCGTAGACGGTGAAGGCTCCGAGGACCGACGAGAGGACGACGCGGCCGATGTTCCGGCTGCTCATGTCCCCCATGATCTCCTCGAGCACGAAGGTGATCGAGGCGAGCGGCGTGTTGAACGCTGCAGCGAGCCCCGCAGAAGCGCCGACCACCACGGGGCCGCGGCGCTGCCGCTTGGACGATCCCATGAATCCCGAAAGCCAGGATGAGATGCTGGCGCCGATCTGGACGGTCGGACCCTCGCGGCCGAGACTGGTACCCCCGCCTATGCTGAGCACGCCGGCGACAAACTTGATGATGGCCGGCTTGATGGGCAGGTAGCCGAGCTCTTTCCAGTAGGCGGCCTTGACCTGGGGGATGCCGGATCCGGCGGCCTCGGGACTGAATACATTGAGGAGAAGGCCGACTGCAGTGGAGGTCGCAAGCACCGTGACGAGGCTCGCAATGACGAAGAACAGCCGGGAGTGGCCCGCGAAGGTCATGAAGGTGACCTTGAACAGCAGGTTGGTGAGAAGGAGGAAGGCGACCGAGGACAGGGCCGCCGCCAGGCTCGTGATGCCGGTCTGGACTATCGCGCGACTGTTCTCCGAGAGTCCCCGCGCGAGCGTGGACAGCGATTGAGCGTAATCCCTCTTGTGCATGTATCCTTCTGCGCACCGGTCTGGGTGCGGGGGGCGGCAGGCGCCACCACGGCGATACTAGCGCCCGGGGATGACTTGTTCAATAGCCGATGCGGAACGCAAGGAACAGGGCAGCGGCCCCCACGAGGGGTGGAAGCGCGTCGCGGGGTCGCATCGGTCGCCGCGGAATGCTCCTGTCGGGGGAATAGCAGCGCGCTTCGAGGGCTGCCGCTGTCCTGAGCGCGGAGCGCAGCGCTTCGGCGATGAACGATTCGAGCACCATGAGCCGTGCCAGGAAGCGCCGTGCGGCGCCCGGGCCCCGCAGGGCGCGGTCACCGGAGCGGGGACGTCGCGCCGCGCGGCCGGCGCCCAGCCCGCGTGCCAGGGCCGCCTCGTTCGAACGCGCGTAGGCTTCGACCACGCGCGGCAGGAATCCGATACTGAGGCTCAGGTAGAAGCCCGGATCCGAACGGGAGAGTCCCGGAAGCCTTCTCGCGAGGCGTGTCGCCTCGCCGGCGAGTTCCCCGATCGAAGTTGACCGGAAGAAGAGCTCGGCGAACAGGAAGACCAGCGAGATGCGCAGGAGGTAGAGGGCGGCGGCGACGAGTCCGTCGGGCCTGAGCCAGACAGTCTCGCCGGGCCTCATAATGTTGACCAGGATGACGAACAGCGAGAAGGGCAGGAGGAACCGCGCGTTGTGCGCCATATCACCGGGCCGGACCCGGTCTGCGAGGAGGAGCCCACTTGCCAGGAGGAGGAGGACCGCGACGACTCCGGGCGCGGCCGCTAGGGCTGCGGCGGCGAGGAGGAGGAGGGCCGGGAGCTTGGAGAGCGGGTGGAGGCGGTGGAGCGGGCCCCCGCCCGACTCGAAGTGGAAGGGGCCTAGGTAAGCCACGTGAGTTCCTCGCGTCTCCTGCCGTAGCGGTATGGATTGACGAGGCCGTAGTCCTCGAAGCGTTCCGGAGGCGGGCCCTCGGGCGCGCCGTCGTAGGCGATGCTCCCCCCGTCCATGATGACGAGTCGGCTGGCGTGCGCGAGACACTTCTCCAGTTCGTGGGTGACGATCACCAGGGTCCGGCCCGCCGCAGCGAGCCGCCGTATGACGTCGAGCACCTGCCGTATTGCAACGAGATCGAGATTGGCAAAGGGCTCATCGAGCACGACGCACTCGGGCTCCATGGCCAGTATGCCCGCGATGGCCAGCCGGCGCCGCTCCCCGCCGGACAGGGAATCGGGCCGGCGCTCATGCCGGTCTTCAAGGCCCACGAGTGCAAGCGCCCGGCCGGCGCGGTCACGGACGAGCTCTGGACTCCAGCCGAGGTTGTAGGGCCCGAAGCTCGCGTCTTCGATCACAGTCTGGCCGACGATCTGAGCCTCGGAGTCCTGGAAGACGAGCCCGATGCCGCGGCGCGCCCGCTCCGGATCCCGGTCCACCGCCGTGCCGCGGTACAGGACTCTGCCCGTACTGGGTCGGGCCAGACCGATCAGATGCCGGGCGAGGAGGGTCTTTCCCGAACCGTTGCGTCCGGCCAGGAGGAGGATGTCGCGCTCTGCGATCTTCAGATTCAGGTTGCGGAGCCCCCAGCTGCCGTCGCGGAAACGGTGCCCGAGCTCCTCGACCTCGATCAGTTCAGCCACCGGGCTCCCCATCGAGCGTCAGATCTTCCACCAGACGCGACAGCCTCCTCCCGAGGAGAACCGCGGCGACGATCTTAAGGACATCCCCGGGCAGGAAGGGCAGGAGGCCGAGCGCGATCGCCGTGGTCCAGGTCGCATTGAGGCTCTCCTTGAGCCAGCTTACTCCGAGCGCATAGATCAGGATGCTTGCGAGCACCAGGGCCACCGCGTCCTTCACCGCGCCGCGTTTCCCGCGATGAGCGACAAGGCCGGCGAGGAGGACGGCGATAGGATAGGCGCCGAGATAGCCCCCCGTGGGTCCGACAAAGCGCGCAAGACCGCCGGCTCCCCCCGAAAACACCGGAAGACCGGCCGCACCCAGGGCCAGATAGATGAGGACGGCGACGAGCGACCAGAGCGGCTCCAGCACGAGGGCCGCGAGCAGAATGAAGAAATTCTGCAGCACTATGGGAACCGGTGTCCCCGGCAGCGGAATGGCAATATAGGCCCCTGCGGCGATCAGGGCGGCAAAGAGGCAGGCAAGAACGGGTTTGGCGAGGCGGCGCTGAGTTTTCACGGACGCGATCGTAGCGGAACATGCAGTCGAGGTCAATTGCGGGAGGCGCTGCGGTCTGGCCGCAGGCTCATCCCGCTACAGACCCTTGAGAAAGTCCTCGCGGTCCAGTTCATCCACCGAGGCCTGTGCCGCCGAGCCTGCACTGAGCGTGGCATAGACCGCCATGTCCATGTACCGGAGCGTCAGGGGACGTTCCAGCGCCATGCGGGTGGCATCGTCCTCCCAGCGCGCCTCCTTGGGGTCGAGGAGCTTGGGGGGGCCGTACTTGGCGCTGAGGCTCGTGTATATGGAGTAGTGGTCGACCTTGTCCGGATTGAGCACGATGATCATGACCCAGAGCTTGCCCTCGTAGAACTGAAAGAAGCCGCGCTTGACGAAGGAGAGGCCCGAAACGTCGATGAGACTCTGGTTGGGCGAGGGAAGGAGCGATACATCCTCCGGGCCGCGATACCCGAAGACGAGGTTCTTCTTGAGAGCGGCTATGACCGTGTCGCGATCCATGCCGAGCTCGACGCCGAGAAAACCGCGCGGCACTCCGGGAGTCGCGGGCGTCGCCGTGGCCGGCGTCGCCGTGGCCGGCGTCGCGGAGGGTGTCGCCATCGGGGCCGGGCCGGTCCCCGTGGCGCCGGCTCCCGCAGAGGGGGCTTGCTGAGCCGTGGCGCCGAGCCAACCGAGGAGCATGACCGAGGCGACCAGGATCGATCGCAGAACGCTGTGACTCATCTTCCCATCCTCAGCGCGACAGAGCGATGCTCAGCGCGGTGGAGAGTTTCAGGACATCTTCGTTGCCCTTGCGGACGCGTGAGCAGAGCACGCCGGCTATGCGCCTTACGATGGACAGGCCGATGCGCGGCTCGGCATCGCAGAGGGAGACGAAACGCTCGCGGCGGATCTCGTAGAGCACGCAGTTGCTGCTGGCGGTGATGGTCGCGCTCCGCGGTTCGGGACCGAACATCGACATCTCGCCGAAGACCGAAGCGTGGGCCGAGCTCAGCTTGTTCATGGACTTTTCGGCCTTCGCGAAATCCCGCTCCCCGAGCTTGAGCGTCAGGTTCTTCGTGACATCTACCTCGCCCTTGATGAAAAGATACATCGTTTCGCCCTGTTCTCCCTCTTTCATGATGGTGTCTCCGGTGCGGAATTCCACACGCCGGGCGATGGCGAAGACCTTGTCGTGTTCCTCTTCGTTCAGATCGCGGAGAATTCCCACCTGTCTGAGAAGGGCCAGTTCGGTTTCGTCGATGTTCATGTCCAGCCTACCCGATCACGAAGGCCACGTCGCCTTCGGCTATTAGGTACTCGGGTCCCGGGGCGAGCCGGACATGGCTGCCCGCCGACGCCGCGGAGGCCAGATCGACTTCCGCTTCCATGAACTTGCGTTTGATGAAGGAGTCGATGGCGCTCGAGTCGTCGGAGAGGAGGTCGTCGAGCGAGACTCCCTTTTCCTCCGAGAGCACGCCGACGAGAACGCCTTTTTTGTTGGCCAAGAACCAGGTCGAGGCTTCGGCGAAGGTCTTGCCGACGAGGGAGGGCGGCAGGGCCGCTTCCTTGAGCCGGGCGCCCTTGCCTGCAGACAGCAGCTCCCGTGCCGCCCTGGGCAGGCCTTTTGACGTGGAAGCCGAGGACAGTACGTAGCCGGAGAACTCCCCGTTGACCACGATGTTGTCCACGTTTGCCCGCCGGAGGTGCTGCTCCGATTCCGGGCGGAGTATCTCGGCGCTCACGACGATCTCCGAGTTTATGGAGCGGACCGCCAGGCAGCCGAGTATGGCCCGCTCATCGGCGTTGGCAAAGCTGTTGTCTCCGGAGGCGTCCGGCACGATAACGCAGGAACGGGCGGTCTTGGCCGAGGCCCGCCTGAGCACGGCCTCCTGGGTGAAGTCGCCGCGCACGAAGCGCAGGTCGAGCGAGGGGAAGCGGGCCTTGGCCGCGTCGAAGGCCTCGACCTCCATCCAGTTGACGAGGACCACGGCGACCCCGCGCGCGCCCTCCGCCTCCTCGAGATTGTGCAGCAACGCCTCCGTGTTGCTGTTCCATCCGCAGACAATCAGATGGTTCTTCAGCTTGAGATCCTGCAAGCCCTTGCCCTCCCGTATCCTCCGCTCGACGAAGATCGAGGCCACTGTACCGCTGATCATCGCCGTCAGCACGATACTCGTCAGTATGGTGCCTATCGCCACGACCCGTCCAAAGACGGTAATCGGATACTTGTCGCCGTAGCCGACGGTCGCCACCGTGACCACTGCCCACCAGATGCCGTCGAAGAGATTCCGGAACATGGCCTCGCCGCGGGAACGCTCGATCGCGAAGACGACCACTGCTGCCACGAGGACGAGGGCGCCGAGCACGCCGAACAGGGCGAGCAGTCCGGAGCGGCTTATGTCCCTGGTCACGGAAAGGAAGTTCGCGCGCCGACCCGCGAGGGCTTGGACGATCCTGCTGACGATATCCTGCGGGCGTTTGCCGGACGGGTCTCCCCTCATGCGCTGCTCCTCCACTACCAGTATCGGAGCGCGGATCGGAAGTCTTTCGGCCTTTCCGCCGCCTGCACCCTGAGGCTACACTCCATCCCGGGGGCCTATGCAGTTTCCGAGCTTTGCCGAGCCGCGGGTCGTCCATTCGGACGACAGTCTGGTTGTCATTCTCAAACCCGAGCGGATGCACAGCGCCGGATTGCCCTCGCAAGCGTCGGCCGGACCCCACCTCTGCGACTGGGCTTTTGCCCGATTCCCCGAGTTGCGGGAGTCTGGCGGAGAGCGCAGTGCCCGCACGGGAGAGGGCGGGCTCCTGAATCGGCTCGACTTCGAAACGTCCGGTCTGGTGCTCTTTGCACGAAGTCCCGATGCCTTCTCCGCCTTCCTCGCAGCCCAGGAACGAGGCGAGGTCGAGAAGGAGTATATCCTGTGGGCTGCGCCGGCCCCGGGGAGTCCTGAGCCGCAGGGCTCCCGCCCGGATCGCGTCGAGCCGCGTGGAATCGACGCGGAACGATGGCGGCGGGCCCTCGCATCGACGGACTCCGGGGGCCTTTCCCGGCCCGGGAATTCACTCCCCGCCCCCCCCGAGGCGAATCTCCTGTCATTGGCCGAGGTCATGGCGGAGGGGCTGGCATCGGGCTCCGGCCGGCCCCTCGTGGAGGGACGGTTCCGGCCCTTCGGACCCGGCTCGGCCAGGGTGGCCTGCGATCTCGAGGAGGCAGGCGTCCCGGGCAGGGGCGAGCGGAAGCGGGCACGGCGTCGCTCGGAGCTCTACCGGACCGAGTTCACGGACGCTCGGGTTCGGGAGGATCGGCTCGAGTTTCGCGTGATGATCCGGCGCGGCTTTCGGCACCAGATTCGCGCCCACCTTGCCTGGGTCGGCCTGCCCATCCTGGGAGATTCGCTCTACGGCGGTCGCGGCTTCCCCCGGCTCTGCCTCCATGCCTGCAGAGTATCCCTGCCCCGGCCCGGGGCCGCCCGCCTCGTGCTCGAAGCTTAGCAGACTGGGCGGGGGCGGCTCGGGGCAGGCTCCGCGGAGCTCCGGCGGTGCGCTCCGGCGTCGCGCTCCGCCGCGCGGGCGACCGGCCTCGCGTTGCATTTTGGCCGCAAACCCGATAGGCTTACTGATACATGGCGGACCGATCGCTTTTTGACAGCCTTGTCGCGGAACTCTCCACTGCCGAGCGACGCGATCTTCTCGAGCACATAACGCGAACTTCCCATATCTCCGAGGAACCGCTCTATCCCCCGGCTTCACTGCCCCGAGCCACGCACCGGGACTACGAAGGCAGGCTCGAGGACCTGGGCCTCCTGTCGCGCTTCATCCTCCTCGTGCGCAGCATCTTTCGCGGCAAAAGCCGGGAGGAGCTGCTCCGCGAGGACGACCTCAGGTCCGTCGCGCAGCGCGTGGAGACCGTGTATCCGGGCCTCGTGGACCGGCGGCACGCCTTTTTCCTGGCGCCCTTCGCGGGGGAGCTGCGGCGCCTGCGCGATTCGGCCCGCTTCTTCTACGACACCCTCGATCGCAGCGTCGAGCGCGACAGGCCCTCCTTCTACGCCTTCCTCGCCTCCCTGGAGCTGAGCGAGATCCATCGACGGCTCATGGAAGAGACCGATCCCTTCGTCGTCGAGTCGCGGCTTCCCCGCGTGGAGGAGTCCGAGCTGCGCTCGACGCTGCTGGCCTCGTTCGACTCCATACTCTCCACGATGGAGGAGGGCGGGCGCAAGGCGATGTACAACCACGTGCGGAGCGTGCTCTTCCTGAAGAGGCTCTCGGGCTTCCTTTTCGAGCGTCTGCTCGGCACCTTCCGCCCGGGCCTCGGTCCGGAGGGCAGCGAGGCGGCCGCCTTCGTGGAGGCGCGCGACCTCCTCCTGGATCTCGGCGACATACTCTTCTCGATGTCCGCGCCGCCGACCATCTCCCTCATGTCGGCCCTGTTTGCCTTCGTGGAGCGGGAGGAGATCGGGCGCCCCGGCGGCGATCCCGAGTCGGCGTTCACCTCGGATTTCGCCAAGGCCGAGACGGCCCTCGAGCGCATCAGGCTTTTCAACACGCGGCTCCCCCTGGGGGAGCTCCTGCGTCTCGTGTCGGGGGATCCGGACTATACGCCGCGCGAGCTCGCGGGCGGCGAGGACTGGCTCGCGCTGTATCGGGGTTTCTGGAGGGAGCGCATCGAGTCCCGGCTCGAGGAATGGCGTGCGGAGCGACGCTACCGGGAACTGGCCGAGGAGATTTCGCGATTCGTGGGCGAGCCCGGCCTGCGCAGCTTCGAGCACATTTCGCGGGAAGGCAGCGAGATTTCGCCGCCGATAGGGCAGGAGCTCGCACTGGCCTTCCTCGATGCATTTTACCGGGGTCCCTTCACGCGCGAGCTCAATCGCGCCCTGAAGCTCATCCTCGTGGATGGGGAGTTCTATCGAAAGGACAACCGCCTCGAGTTCACGGACGCCTATGACGCCCTTCTCCGAATTCCGGAGTCGATCTCCCAGCTCGAGTCGCGGCTTTCGGCCGAAGGGGATCTCGGCTCGACCTGGATCCAGGCGAGGACCGAGATGGCCCCCCTGCCGGTCAAGCGTCGCCGGACCCAGGCGGTGGCGCGCGGCGCCGAGGAAGAGGCGGAACGGGCGGTCAAGAGCGCGGGAAGGGCCTTCGCCACCCTCGTGCGCGTCCTGCGCGGGGTGCTCAAGGGCGAGGCCGGCGGCCGCTACGATTCCCTGTCCAATCTCTCCTACCTGGACGGCAAGTCGAACAAGGACTTTCTGCGGAGTCTGGATACTGCCAAGGATCGCTGCGAACGGGCCCTGGGAATTCTCAGCGAGCTTTCCGGTCTCGACCTCGAAGGTCAGGACTGATCATGCAGCTCGTACGAGCTCCCCTGCCCGTCGGGGCCGAGCGGGCCCTCTGTTTCGCGTTTCCCGGGCCGAATGAAGGCGCGAAAGGCCCGAGCACTGGCGAACCGCGTGCCCTCCTTTCGCTCCGCAGCCAGGGCGACATGCGAATTCGGCCGGGAGCGGTCAATCCGGACCGTCAGCGCTTCTTCTCGGACGGGGGCGTGGATCCGGATCGCGTTCTCGGCGTGAAACTGGCGCATTCGCGGTCCATACTGTTTTCCGCCGACCGCGACGAGCACGGGAGACTGGCCGAGGAGGCGTTGCGCTCGCACGGCGGGGCCGACGGCATCCTGACCGCCGACCCACAGCTGATCCCCACGATCACGGCAGCCGACTGCATGCCCATCTGGCTCCTCGACCGGCACTCGGGCTGGTTCGGCGTGCTCCATTCTGGCTGGCGGGGCACCGGCATCCTCGCGGCCGCCCTCGGAGAACTGCGCAGACGATTCGGCAGTCCGCCCTCCGCTCTCGCCGTGATTCTCGGCCCCGCGATCGGGAGCTGCTGCTACGACGTGCCGGAGGAGCGCGCCACGCTGTTTCTGGAGCGATACGGACCGCGGGCGGCCTTTCGGCGGGACGGCGCCTGGCGCCTCGATCTGCGCGAGGCGAATCTCGTGATCGCGGAGCGCGAAGGGGTCGGGCACCTTCGCTCCATCGATGCCTGCACATCCTGCGACCCTCGCCTGGGCTCGTATCGGCGGGAAGGACCCCAGGCCTTCACCTGCATGGCCGCCTCCTGCGGCCATTTCCCGGAAGCCGCCGGAGTCCCCGCGTGAGGGGCGCTGCCCCGGAGGGGCGGAGCGGGACGCGGCTGCGTGGATTGCCCGCCGCCCTCTGTCTTGTTGCGCTCCCGATCTTCGGACAGGCTCCGGGACCGCCCGCCCCCCGGCCGGGAGAGAACCTCCTCATCGTCGAGCGGAGCGACTTCTCCCGCTATGTGAACGGCAGCTACGTCGGTCATGCATACCGCGAAAGCCGCGCGGTCTTGAAGCAGGCACCTTCCGGTTCAGCCGGAACCGTCTACGGCGGCCAGGCCTACCTCCTTGAGGAGAGCCTCCATGATCTGGTCTCCCAGTCCCGAGAGCTCGATGAAGCCCTGCCGCTCCGGCTTACCGTGGCCTCGGACGGCAGCTTCGCCTTCGCCCAGGATGCCGGCATCCCCTCTCTCAGAGGCCTGACTTCACCGCCGGCAGACAAGCGCAGTCCGGGCAGCTCCTGGATAGTTTCCGGCGAGCGCATGCTCGACTTCGGCGCCGATGGCCATCTGCTCCGGCTCCCCTTTCTCGCGGAATGCCGTTTCGTCGGCCCGCGGAGCTACGCGGACCGGCAGGCGTTGGAGTTCACCGCC
>DATJQN010000154.1:0-9157 GCA_035505775.1 Rectinemataceae bacterium
CGTGAGCTGGGTTCAGAACGTCGTGAGACAGTTCGGTCCCTATCTGCCACGGGCGTTGGATGGTTGAGAGGAGCTGCCTTTAGTACGAGAGGACCGAGGTGGACGAACCTCTGGTGTACCAGTTATCCTGCCAAGGGTAAGTGCTGGGTAGCCAAGTTCGGAAGGGATAACCGCTGAAAGCATCTAAGTGGGAAGCCCACCTCAAGATGAACCATCCCTGGGGCTTTACGCCCCCTGAAGGTACCAGGGAGACTACCTGGTTGATAGGCTGGAGATGGAAGCGCAGTAATGCGTGTCAGTCGACCAGTACTAATCTACCGTGAGGCTTGACCATATTATTCTACGCTCTTGCGGCGCCGCCTGTGCAGGCGACGCCCCGATGCAGCGTCCACTGAAACACGTCTCACACAGACACAGTCCGGTCAGCGATGACCATCCTTCCTGCTTCCCCGCCGCGCCGCCCCACGGCAGCGCGGACCTCGGACCGACGACCGCAGGGCTCCCCCGGAGCACCGTGGTCGGCGGCCTGACGTAGATTCGTCAATTATGCCTGGTGACTATTGTGAGGGGGAAACACCCGTTCCCATTCCGAACACGGAAGTTAAGCCCTTCAACGCCGATGGTACTGCCATACGGTGGGAGAGTAGGTCGTCGCCAGGCTTTTTTTTGGCCACAGCCCTACAGCCCCAACCCACCCGCAGCCCGCCGCTGCACGAGCCGGAGCCCCACCGATCGGCCCGCCGCCAGCGGATTACGCTTCTGCCTCATCCTTGCCCGCGGTATGGAAAGATGCTACACTCTACTTCGACGTCCTGACGACCGGGGGAACCATGGCAGAACAAGATACTCAACTCCAGCTTGTCACGTTCCAGATCAGCGACGAACTCTACGGCATCGACATAATGGAAGTGAAGGAAATCGTCCGCGTGCAGGAGATCCGGTCCATTCCGAACGCTCCCAGCTACGTCGAGGGGCTCTTCAATCTGCGCGGTGAAATCATACCGATCATCTCCCTGCACAAGCGATTCCACCTCAAAAGGGCCCAGCTCGGCGAGGACGAGGAGCTCCTGTCGGGGTTCATTATCATCGACATCGACGGCATGAAGCTCGGCGTGATAATCGACAAGGTCGAGCGCGTGGTGGGAATCGAGGCTTCGGAAGTCCAGCCACCTCCGCAGATGCTGAGCGGCATCGGCGCTGAATACATCGAGGGCGTCGTCAACAAGGAAAACGGATACTTGATAATACTGGACATCCAGAAGCTGTTCAGCGCCAAGGAACTCAAGAAAATAGAAGAGATCCGCCGCTAGAGGCGGTGGACAAGGACCCGTATCGCATGAGCATCCCCGTCTTTAGATCCTATATCCGCCGCAAGGACATGGATTCCGTCCTGAATTGTCTGGTGACCGACTCGGTCGGTCCCGGAGAGTATCTCGAGCGCTTCACCAAGGCCGCCCGGGAGAAACTGGAATTCGACTTCGGCTTTGCGGTACGCAGTCCCTACCTGGCCCTGGGCCTCGCGTTCGATGCGCTGGGACTGAGCGAGGGCGATCCCGTCGGGATACCGGCGCTCGCCCCGCGTTACTATCTGCGGGTGCTCGAGGCCAAGGGCCTTACGCCCGTTTTCCTGGATTCCGTCCCGGAAAGTCCGATGGTCGACCTCGGTTCTCTGGAAAACATGCAGCTTCGTCCGAAAGCCGTTGTGCTCTTCGAGGCCCTGGGCCTGATGCACGATCCGGACGCTGTCCGGTCGCTGGGCATCCAGGTGATCGAGGACATGAGCCAATCCCTCGGGGGCTACGTGAATGAAACGCGTGCCGGCGCTCTTGGCGACCTCACCATTCTGGGCCTGGAGCACGGCGGCCTGGTCACAGCCGGCGGCGGGGCCCTGCTGTTCGCGCAGGGAAAGCGGGAAGCCACGGTGCTGCGCAATCTTGCCGCGGCCACCGAGCCGGAAATCCTGATGACCGATTACAATGCCGCCCTCGGGCTGGCGCAGTTGCGCGATCTTGAAGCGGCGATCGAGCGCCGGCGCGAGTATGCCGCGGTGTTCGCTCAGGCGCTTGCCGGCACCAGGCATCGCGTGCTCAGTCAACCTTCGGACGGGGAACCGGGGTACTGGGCTTTTCCCGTGTCCTTGACCTCGGGCATGAAGGATGTCCGTGCCTATGCCAAGAAGAAAGACGTGGAGACCCTTCCCGCCTTTGAGGAGAGTCTTGTCGGGCGTGGTCTGGTTCCCGAAGGGAGCTGTCCCTCGGCACGCTCCCTCTCCCTGCGTTGCCTCCTTTTCCCGCTTCATCAGAGAATCGGGGCAAGCGGCGTCCAGAAGATCTCCAAGGTCCTAGCGACTCTACCCTAGGGATTGAGGCCCGGATGGATCGAGAGAAAAAGCGCGTTCTCATCGTGGCCAACCGCGAGAAGGATGATGCCGCGGCCTTCGCGGCGGAGATGGAGGCCTATTTCGCGACGCTTGGAGTGGTCGTCAGCTCCTTCACCTTCCAGGGCGACCCGGGCCCGGCTCCGGACACCAAAGGGGTCGACCTCGTCGTGTCGCTCGGCGGAGACGGGACCGTGCTCTATTCCGCACGGATCGCGGCGCCGCATGGAGTACCCCTGTTCCCGGTCAATCTGGGCCGTCTGGGCTTCATCGCCGAGATCGGCCGGGAGGACTGGAAAGAGGCCTTCGACTCATGGCTCAGGGGCACCCTCCCGGTATCGGAGCGGGCCATGCTTTCGATTGAGGCAGTGCGGGACGACGAGGTCGTGGCATCGTACTGCGCCCTGAATGACGGTGTCATCTCGGCCCAAGGCATAGCGAAACTGATCGATCTGAAAGTGACCGTGGGTGGTTCCGCGCTCGGGCGCTACCGTTCCGACGGGATAATAGTCGCGACGCCGACCGGTTCCACCGCCTACAACCTTGCGGCCGGTGGGCCGATCCTCCAGGCGGAGATGGAGGCGATGGTCTTCAATCCCATTTGCCCCTTCGCTCTTTCCAATCGACCCCTGATTCTTCCTGCCCGGGAGACCATTGAAATCCATGTGGAACGCGGGCGGAGGGCGGCGGCGATGTTGACCGTCGACGGCCAGGAAACCCTCGTGCTCTTCCCAGGCGACACGGTCAGGTACCGCCTTGCCGAGGAAAAGGCGCGCATCTTCGCCTCCGGACGCTACGCTTTCTACGAAGTGCTCCGCTCCAAGCTTGCCTGGTCCGGAGGTCCCGATGCTTGAGGAACTCTCGGTCCGCGATTTTGCGCTCATCGAGCGGCTTTCGGTCAATTTCACGGGCGGGCTCAACCTTCTCACGGGAGAGACCGGGGCGGGGAAGTCGCTGCTGGTCGGCGCCATCGGCTTTCTCCTCGGAGCCCGGGCAGATACCGGGGTCATTCGCTCGGGGGCGGAAGAGAGCCTGGTGACCGGAGTCCTGGAAGTCTCGACCAATGCACGTGCCCAGGAATGGCTCCGGAGCCGGGGACTTGAGCCGGAGGACGGTCGCGTGCTCATTCGACGCGGCATAAAGTCCACCGGACGCGGCTCGGCCTACATCCAGAATCAGCCCGCCCTCCGCTCGGATCTCGCCGAGTTCACCGCCCTGCTCGTGGACCTGCACGGCCAGCACGAGCATCAGTCCCTCCTCCTCCCCGAGAATCACCGGCGACTGCTGGACCGTTTCGCGAGAATCGAAGACGAAGTGACCGAGTTCAGCGGGCGCTTTTCCGAACTTGCCGCAGAGCGCAGGGCCTACGAATCGGCTCTGGCTTCGGAGAAAGAGCGCAGCCGGGAAATCGAGTTTCTGCGCTTCTCCGTCGACGAGATCGGCAAGGCCAAGCTGAAACCCGGTGAAGAGGCCGAGCTCGAGGCCGAGGAGCGCCTCCTGTCCCAGCATGAGAAGCTGTTCGCCGCCGTCGAAGCCGCGCATGAAGCGCTGTCCGCCGGCGGGGAGGGCGCGCTCCCGGCACTGCGCAAGGCCCGCGGCGGCCTCGAATCCGCGCAGGCCATCGACCCCGCGGTCGCCGAGTTCGCCCGCCGCACGGACGATGCCTTCTACGAGCTGGAGGATGTCTCCGACTCGCTCCGTCACTATCTCGATTCCGTCAGATTCAGTCCCGAGCGGCTGGAGCAGGTGGAAAGCCGGCTCGCCGAAATCCACAAGCTCAAGAAGAAGTACGGCGGCTCGATCGAGCAGATCCTCCTTCGACTGCAGGAGGACAGGGATCGACTTTCCCGGCTGGAAACCTGGGAAGAGGACAAGGGAGAGATCGAGCGGAGAATCGCCTCGATGGAAGCCCAGGTGCTTCAGTCGGCTCTGGAGCTTTCCAGGAAACGCGCCGCGGCGGGCTCGGTGCTCCAGGCCAGCATAGAGGCCATCGTCACCACGCTGGGCATGCCGCGCGCCCGGTTCTTCGTCCGCACGGGCCGGAAGGACACCGATGGGGGCAGACCCGTCGTGGGACCCTACGGAATCGACGAGATCGAGTTCCTGATAGCCCCGAATCCCGGGGAAAGCCCCAAACCGCTGGCCAAGATAGCCTCCGGGGGGGAGCTGTCCCGCGTGGCCCTGGCCGCCAAGACCGTCCTGGCCGAGGCAGACGAGGTCGAGACCCTGATTTTCGACGAAGTCGACGCGGGAATCGGCGGAGAGGTGGCCGTGGCCGTGGGAGAGCACCTGAAGGCGCTCGGGCGGAGCAAACAGGTACTTTGCATAACACATCTGGCATCCATCGCGGTTCGCGCCGATAATCACTACAGAGTGGACAAGGATATCTCCGGCGGAAGGACTTCCACGCGGCTCTCGCGCATGGAAGGGCGGACCCGGGCCGAGGAGATCGCCCGGATGCTTGCGGGCGATCCTCGCGAGGAAGCCTCGCTCGCCCACGCGACCGAACTTCTGCGCAAGTACGGGAATTGGCAGGACAGCTGATGGGGAAGATTAGCACCGAACAGAGGAATCGCTACTTCGAGAAGGTCAAGGAACATCGCAGCACCATCGAGGCCGGTCTCGCCAAGGAGAAGACTCTCCTCGACCTGCTTGCGAAGGACGAAACGGGAGCGGGCTACAAGCGCCTGACCCTCGCGGAATCCACCATCGACCTCTGCTCCTGGTACATCCTCATCAATACACTGTCCATGTCCCTGCTCGGCATCAAGAATGAAGACTATCTCCTCGAGGCGAGGAAAACCCTCGTGCGCGCCCTGCGCTATCTGGAGGAGACGGTGACGGGTCTCCTGGACGCGCCATTTTCGGAGTACGAGGCCAAGCTCGAAGAGATCGCCAACGTTGATTCCGAGGCGCGGTACAGACTCGTGCGAAAGCTCGGGTTCGCGGTTCAATCCCTCGAGGATGCCTTCGGCGAGAACTCGAAGTACGCCGCCTCGTTCATCGAGGTCTGGGGAAAATTCGCCGCCGTGGCCAAGAATCTGCTCAACCTCAAGACCGCCGTCTCGGACATGGACTTCAGCTCCCCGACGAGATCGGTGGTCATGAGCCACCTGTCGCTCGTCAAGAATCTGTTTCAGCGAAGCGCCGACAAGTACCGCGAGCAGTACGAGCTCTACACGCACAAGCAGGATGACTTCCGCAGGGCCATCGTCTACCTCCAGGCCCTGCGCCGCATCCACATCGTCATGTCGGAGCGTGACGAGGCGGAAACCCTGAAGAAGAAGATCGAGATCTGGAGCAGCAAGCTCGAGGCCGATCAGAAGAAAGCCGAAGAAGCCAAGAAATAGCCGCGCCGCACGAACCCTCCCGATTCAGAATCCTCCCGCATGCGAAAATGCGCCGTCATGATGCGCCTTTGAGTTCATGGAGCGCACCATCATGATGCGCCCTTAAGTTCATGGAGCGCATCATGGGGGAAGAGTTCGCCGACGCTGCTCGCGACGAGCGCGCCGCTCGTGGCGCCGAAGTACACGGGAGCCCCGGGCGGAAGGAATTCGGAGAGCACCTGGCGGCAGGCGCCGCAGGGACTTACGGGGTAGCTTGAATCGGGGGTGGCAACGACGATTCCCACGAAGGATCGCTTTCCCGCGCCGATGGCTGCGGACAGCGCGGATCGTTCGGCGCAGACGGTCAGTCCGAACGAGCGGTTCTCCACGTTCGTGCCGGTGAAAATGCTTCCGTCCTCGCAGAGCAGCGCAGCGCCGACTCTGAAATGCGAATAGGGCGAGTACGACGCCGACGCTGCCTCGAGCGCCCGCTTGAAAAGTCCCTCGATATCCATGATGGAATCTCCGTGGCGAGTTGACAGGCTGTTTGCGTAGTATATACCATTCGCTCCGAGGATGGAAGCTTCGCCCTGCGGCCGGCTTTGAAAGGTTCGGGAGTACATACAGATGGAAGAGACAGGAAGGCGCGGCATCGCGGTTGTCGTGGTGGTTCTCGCGGGACTCGCATACTTTCTCGTGTGCGCGCTTCCCCTTCCCAAGGAGCTGCTCCTCCTGCCCGTATGGACGCGCGGCCTCTCGTCGTCGCCCGCCTCGGCACCCACAACCGCCACCCTCTCCCCCGGTACGGAGGTCCGCCCTTTCCGGACCGACGCCAATTTCGGATACTTCTCTCCGGCGGGAGATATCCTGTTTTCCGCTCCGGGTCCTGACGGGCTGGCGCTCGCAAAGGACTCCTACGCCACCTACGACCGGCTCTCTACCGGCTTTTCGGTGAAGGCTCCGAACGGCGCGGAGCTGTTCAAAGTCACGATGGCGGGCTACCCCTTCTTCGCCGCGGGCAGGCGATTCGTGCTCGCGCCATCGCAGTCGGCGGTCACGGAACTGGACAGCGGCGGCGCGCAGCGGTGGAAATACGAGTTCTCCTCGGTGATCACTGCATTCGGGGCGAGCCCGAGACTCGCTGTCTTCGGGCTGATGGACGGGACGCTCGTGGGCCTCGATCCATCCGGGAAGGAGATGCTCACGTTCGCCTCCGGCGGTTCGCGCATCCCGGGCATCTACGGAGTCGCCGTCAGTCCCGACAGTCGCTACGTGGCCGCCATCGCGGGACTCGACCGGCAGCGTCTCGTCGTGCTCGAGAAGCGCTCTTCCGCATATCGCGTGACCTGGCATCGCTGGCTGGACTCCGATTTCCGGCGGCCGGTGGCGATCGCCTTCACCGAGGACGGCAAGCGTCTGATGTTCGAGGCCCCGGGCGGGGTGGGGGTCTTCGAAAGCGACACCCGCAACTACTTCCTCGTCAATTCCCCCACCGCCGACCGGCTGGGGCTGTCCATCATCCCGCGCGATATCCTGGTGCTGCTCACCGGGAGCCCGGATTCCAAGCGATTGGTCTGCGTCGCCCCTCCGGACAGGCGGCTTGTGGACCTCCCGATCCAGACGGACCGCACCTTCATCGACATATCGGGTGACTCGATTTTCCTGGCCGTGGACGACCAGCTTCTGCGGCTGGATATGCGGGAGGAATGATGCGTTCAATGACGAGTCGGCACCACAGGATCCCGATTCGGGAGACCTGGATCATCGTGGGACTCGTCTGCAGCGCAGCGGCCCTGGGCGGCCTGTGGGCACTGGATTGGCCGCTTGCCCAGGTCAAGGTGGCGGCAACCTTCGGCACCCCGGCCCAGGGGCGGATGATCACCGGAGTGGCGCTCGCGGCGGGCGACGGCCTCGTGAAAGCGGTGGATGACGGGGAGCTCGCATTCGTGTTCGATGGAAAGACCACCCCCTCCGGACTCCCCTCGACCCTGGGCGCCTTCGCCGTGGTGGAACAGCAGAATGACCTTGCGGGCGTCTACGCCCACATGGCCGCCGGATCCGTCTCCAACTACCTGACGGTCGTCAAGCGCGACAGCATACTCGGCAAGGTCGGATCGTCGGGATGGAGCGAGGGACCGGGACTCCTCTTCGAGCTCTTCGACCGGAAACGCGGGGATTGGGTCAATCCGCTCCTGGTCCTTCCCCCCGCTCCGGATGACAAGGCTCCCGTCATTCGTTCGGTGGCCCTGAGTTCGGGGGACAAGACCTATGTGCTCGGCGAGACGAGCTCCATACCCCAGGCGACCTACCGGATCTCCGCGGATATCGTCGATCCCAGCGACGCGCCGTGGACCGCCGGGCCGCCGGCTCCCTATACGATCCGGCTCTCCATAGACGGCACCGAGATCGTGCGGCGGGTCTTTGACGTGGCCGTCGCCGCCAACGGGGAGCTCGGCTTTTTCACCCAGGATACCAGCTCGGCCACGGGGCTGAGGACGCCGGACGGACGTTATCTCCTCGGCGAGCGGCTGCTGGCCCGGGGACGGTCAACCATCGAACTCAGCGCTGAGGATGCCAACGGCAATCGGCGGAGCGTTTCGTGGTCGGTCACGATTCGGTGAAGACCTTCGCGACCGCCCCCCGGCCCGAAGCCCGGCGGCCCGTGCCCTGCGCCCTCTGCGGCGGCAGCTCGTTCCGGCCCCTCTGGAACTGCGGCACCTTCTCCTTCGCGACGTGCAGGCGCTGCGGCCTGGTCCAGCAGAACCCGCAGCCTGAAGAGGAGGCCGTGCAGGCTCGCTACGACGCGGCCTACCTGGAGTACGAGGCCGAGAACCAGATGATCTACCGCGATCTCGAGCTGAAGGCCTTCGAGGATCTGCGGCTGGGAGCCTATGCGTCCCCGCTGTTCGAGCGGGCCTCGGCGCGGAAGGCGCGGCCCCGCGTGCTCGACGTGGGATGCGCAACGGGGGCGCTGCTCGATGCACTCCGCGATCGCGGCTGGGAGCCCCAGGGCGTGGAACTCTGCGCCCCCGCCGCCGAATATGGGCGCTCGCGCTTCCACCTTCCCATACACACCGGAACGCTGGAGGCGGCTTCCTTCCCCGACGCAGGCTTCGACCTTGTCCATGCCTCGCACCTGATCGAGCATCTCAATCGGCCCGGAATCTTCCTCGACGAGCTGTCGCGCATCCTGGCCCCCGGCGGGCTGGTCATCCTGACGACCCCCAATGTCGACGGGATGCAGGCCAGGATCTTCCACGGCGAGTGGAGAAGCGCGATCTACGACCACCTGTACCTGTTCTCCCGAAGGAGTCTCGAGGCCCTGCTGCGCGCCCATGGATTCCGGCCGCTCCGGTCGGTCACCTGGGGCGGCTGGGCCCGAGGCCTTCGGCCGGCCTTTCTCAAGGCGCCGCTCGACCGCTGGGCGAAACGTCTGGGCTTCGGGGACGTG
>DATJQN010000155.1:0-5034 GCA_035505775.1 Rectinemataceae bacterium
ACTTCAAGTATGCGGGGCCGCTCATAAGCTCGGGCTTCTGGATCTTCAAGCTGGCCACCGACACGCGAAGCGCGGCCAGCCTCGAGGAAGTGAAAGGCTTCAAGACCGCCGTGGTCCGGGGCGACGGCCTCGCCGCCTACCTCGAATCCAAGGGCTTCCGCGAGGGCAAGGAGCTGGTCTACACGAACGATGTCAACGAATCCCTCCTCATCACGCTCGACGGCAAGGCGGAAGCCCTGCCGCTGACGGAGGACAGCATCAAGTACCAACTAGGCGTCATGGAGCGGTCGACCGATCTGGTCGCCAAGCTCTTCAGACTCGAGGAGATACCCGGCGAACTCTGGGCCGCATTCAACAAGGAGACTCCCGACGAGTTCGTGGCGCGCGTGCAGGCGACCATCGAGAGCATGAAGCGCTCCGGGGAGTACGAGGCCATCATCAAGAGCCTGAAGTACTGAGGCCGTCCTGCGGGCCAGCGTGCGCAGACGCCTGGCCCGCCGCTTGGGGCTCAGAGATCGAGGCGCATCCCGAGCTTCACCGTGATACCCGGCATCGGATATCCGTAGACCACCTGGTAGCGGGTGTCGAGGAGGTTGTCGATGTCGAGGGTGAGTCTGGTGCCGGTTGCCACGGCGATGGAGGAGTGGAGATCGAGAAGGAAGAGGTCCGGGACCGTCTGGGTGGGGGTCGCCTGGTCCACCCGCTTGCTCGTGAATCTCGAGGACAAGCCGAGCGTGGCCGATCCGAGACTCAGGTCCGCCGAGAGTTTTGCGCTGTGCCGCGAATAGTAGGGAATGACGGGGCTCTCGGCCAGCGATGAGCCGTTTGACACGTCGAGCGGATAGATGAAATCATAGTTCGCGGCGAAGCGCGCAGCTCCGAGCGTATAGCCCAAGTCCACATCCGCATTTGAAATGAAGGCGCGGCCCAGATTGATCTCGGTGCCGTCATAGGTCACGGGATCCGAATAGTAGCTGATCAGGTCCTCGACGTATCTGCCGCGAAGCGTCGCGGAAACCTTCAGGGCATCCGCATGCCAGTCCGCCCCAAGCTCGCCCGAGTAGGCGGTTTCCGGCTTGAGCCGGGGATTTCCCGTATAGGTATAGTTCCAGACCGGATCGTGGAAATAATCGTAGAGATCTTCGAAGGTGGGCGCCCGGAACGATCGCCCCCCGGTCAGGCGAAGATCGAGCCGATCCGTGGCCTCGAGCACCAGCCCGAGCATGGCGGTCAGGCCCGAGACATAGGTGTCATTCCAGTCGTATCGTATCGACGGCGTCAGCTTCAACCGATCGCCGACAAGCACCGTCGGCTCCGCGTAGGCACCGAGCGACAGCCGTTTCGGCTGCCCTTCCGCGCGCGTGGCAAAGTCGGGACTGTCGGCCGAGTCGTAGAGCAGGCTGCTGCCGAATCCGACATTTACGGCGCCGGAGGCTATCCATGACCACCGCGTATCGACGCCAGCGCTGGTAATCTGATAGTAGCTTGGCGCCGAAAGATTGAAATAGTCGAGCCGCGAATAGCTGCCGTGTCCGAGAATCGCGACTCCGAGCGCTCCCCCGGCCAGAGCGTCGCTCGACCATCCCAGGCTCCCCCTGACGGCGGTGTTGGTCTGAGTTTCGGTGGATGACAGGTAGAGGGGGTAGCTGATCGTCGATCCGGGCACGCCCGTCTCGAGATGCGAGCCCATGACCGTCGACTCGAGTCTTCCGCCGGCAGCCGGCAGCCCAGTCGAGAGCGTCCCTGCCACGTCCCAGTAGCCGGCATTGCTTCTGAGAACATCGGCGCCGCCCGCCGTAAATGGGTACGCGTCCGAGCCTCGTTCGGCCTGGGCTGAGAATGCGACATCGGCCTGAGCTATTCTCGACCCGGCATCCAAAGTGAACTTCTGGCTGTCGGCGAGGCTCCCGGCGCCGGCGAGGCCGAGCGCGGTGGGATAGGCGGTATCGCCGACCCCGAGACTGAGTCTGCTGGCGCCGGATTTCTTCGTCGTTATGATTACGACACCGCCGACTGCGTCGGCACCGTAGGCGGCACTGGCGCCGGTCCCGAGGACTTCGATCCGATCGATCATCGAAGCGGGCACCTGACTGAGGTCGGGCGCTCCCTGCAGAGCGTCGTTGAGCCTGACGCCATCCATGATGACGAGCACCTGATTCGCGGACGAGGCGCCGATGGCGATCGTCGCCTGCCCACCGCCCGGTCCATGGCTTGAGACGGTCACCCCCGGCACCATGGTCAGGGCTTCGGCGGCGCTCGAGGCCCCGGTCGTGGCAATGTCGTCGGCGCTGAGCACGGTGACTTTGCCGGCGGGCACCAAGACGAGGGGACTGTAGGCCTGGGCCGTTATGTCCACCGTTCCTATGTCCGGACTCGCGCCGGACTCCTGGGCACCCAGTCCCATACCCACGAGGACCAGGACCATCGCGCATACGAGCTGTCGCATGCGAGCTCCTTTCCGCCCCGCGCGGATGTGGCGCGGGCGCGCACCGGCAGCGGCGCCTGCGGCCATGCTGTCGGCGAAGGATCGAGGAGGCTGCGGCTTCGACGGGATGATCGGCGGCGAAGTGTTGCTCCGACGACTCCTCGATCCACGAAGACGACCGGGACCCCTTTGGGGTGCCGGTCTGCCGCGGGGCGGTATCCTGGCTTCCGGATCGACTGGCGTGGCCGACGCCTTCTCGCGACCTGCGGTCGCAATGGCTGCGCTCGGCCGTCCTGTACGGACGGCTGCGCCGGTCGGGGCCATACCCGGTTACAGTGGCGGGACCGCTGCGGATTCGCACCGCATTCCACGATCCCCGTGGCTCGTCAGCCTTACTTATAGCAGAATCCTCACTTTGTGGTCAATGAAGAAGTAAATACCGATTGACCATTCAGTTACGGTCGTGTTAGTGTGTGCTAACAACCATGCAGCACAAGGACCACGCGCGGGCGTTCACGCCCGAGATCGAGGGGGAGGGAAGTACCTTCGGCGGTCGTCGACACCGGCATCGCGGGGGGCGCGGGCGACGCTCGCTCTTCAGGACCGGCGACCATCCGCGCCTCGGAGCCATAGAGATCTTCCGGTACATCGGGCCGGGGCTGCTGGTCACGATCGGCTTCATAGATCCGGGCAATTGGGCCTCCAATCTCGCCGCCGGCTCGACCTTCGGCTACTCCCTCATCTGGGTCGTGAGTCTGGGCACGATCATGCTCATGCTGCTCCAGCACAATGCCGCCCACCTCGGGATAGCCACCGGCTACTGTCTTTCGGAGGCCGCATCCATCCATCTGCCGCGCCGCGTGAGTGTCCCCATACTCGGCTCGGCCGTCGCAGCGGCCATCTCCACCGCGCTTGCGGAAGTGCTCGGCGCGGCCATTGCCATCAATCTCCTCACGGGCCTCCCCCTGCGCGGGGCGGTGGTCC
The DNA here is from genome assembly GCA_035505775.1 of Rectinemataceae bacterium. GTDB lineage: Bacteria > Spirochaetota > Spirochaetia > Treponematales > Rectinemataceae > JAJXZP01. Next base: position 3,410 of record DATJQN010000155.1, read on the forward strand.
TGGCCGCGGCCTTCACGCTTTTCATGCTCTTCTCGAACTCCTACCGCCGGCTCGAGAAGTGGATCATCGGTTTCGTCTCCCTCATCGGCCTCTCCTTCGTGTTCGAGCTGGGCCTCGTCAAGGTCGACTGGGGTCTCGCGGCGAGCTCCGCCTTTCTGCCCTCCTTCCCCAAGGGATCCATCCTCGTCATCATGAGCCTCCTGGGGTCGGTCGTGATGCCGCACAACCTCTTCCTCCATTCGGAGATCATCCAGAGCAGGCAGTGGAATCTCGAGGACGAGTCCAAGATGCGTCACCAGCTGCGCTTCGAGTTCACCGACACGATGTTCTCGATGGTCGTCGGATGGGCCATCAACTGCGCCATCATCGTGCTGGCTGCGGCAGCCTTCCATGCCGCCGGCACCCGGGTCGAAGCGCTCGGCGACGCCAAGCGTCTCCTCGAGCCCCTGATGGGCAAGGCCGCCGGTCTGGTCTTCGCTGCCGCCCTCCTTTTCTCGGGTATCTCGTCGAGCATCACCGCCGGCATGGCGGGCGGGGCCATCTACACCGGCGTATTCGGAGAGTGCTACGATCTGGAAGACCGGCACACGAAATTCGGCATCCTGCTGACCATCGTGGGGGCCGCCTTCATAGCTCTGTTCGTCCGCGATCCCTTCTGGGCCCTCGTCATCTCGCAGATGGTGCTCAGCATCCAGCTCCCCTTCACGATCTTCACGCAGATCGCCCTCACCTCGTCGCGGAAGGTCATGGGCGACTTCGTGAACACCCGGCTCACGACGGCCATTCTGTTCGGCTGCGGCCTCATCGTCTCCGCCCTCAACGTCGTGCTTGTCGTAAGCGCGTTCTGAGCCCGGCCGGCCACCCGGCCCGCGGGCAGTGGTTGGCGGCCGCAGTCCCGGCCGCGCTCCCACGGACCGCGCTCCCATGCTATACTGACGCGGGCATGAAGAAAGCTGCATGGATCCTCAGCCTCGTGTTCGGTCTCGCCTTTCTCGGCGCGGCCCTCCTCAATGCCGACCTCATCGGGATGAGCCGGGAGGCCCTCGCGCGAGGCGTCCTGCGCAGTCCCGCGGCGGCGCCGCAGGCCCGGTACCAGCTCGTCGTCGTCGTCCCCGACACCGACGACTCGTTCTTCAAGGGGCTTCTTGCCGGCATCCAGCAGAGCGCGGCCTCAGCCGACGCCGCAGTCCAGGTTTTCCGCTACCCGGGCACGGTGAGTGCGGAGGCCGAGCAGTACTTCGAGATCGCGCTGCGGGCCAAGGTGGACGGGCTCATCATGTACACGCCGCGCAATGACGAGGTGGCCGATCGCTTCCAGACCGCCGAGCGTTCCGGTGTCGCCTTCGTGCCCGTCGGTACCGACGCCCCCGACAGCGCGAAGCGCGGCTTCATCGGTTCCGGTTCGCTTCTCCAGGGCTTCGAGGGCGGGAAGATCATCTGTTCCGCGCTCGGGGCTTCGGCCCGGGTCGGCGTCATCCTTCCTGCGACGGGCAGGGGCGACCTCCGGGACGAGCTCCTCTATCGCGGCGTGGCCTCGGCCATCGGAACCTACCGGGGAGCCTCGATCGCCGCCGTCGTACGCGCCCGCCCCGGCATCCTCTCCGGCGAGGAGGCGGCAGCGCGCA
>DATJQN010000156.1:0-2546 GCA_035505775.1 Rectinemataceae bacterium
CTCGAGGGCTGGGACCGGAGGCCCTACCGCGAGGCGGGCCTTCCGACCCTCCTGAACGAAGCCCGGCAGCTCAGGGCCGCGACCGGTGCGGAGTGCCTCGAACTCTATTCCTTCAATTTCAACACGCACGCGGACATCTACTCACTTCTCTTTGAGCTCAACAGGATCTTCCGACGCGTCAACCTGATGTCCCAGCGCCTCGACATCCTGGCCCGCGAGGAAGCGCTCCTGCCGGCAGAGCTTGCGGCCGACAAACGCAGTTTTACCCTGGGCATCGAGGGCATTTCAGCGAGAATGCGCCGCTTCTATCGCAAGGGCCTGGACGACCGCGACCTTGAAGCCATGATGAAACGGCTCGTGGTCCGCGGCCTGCGTGAGCTCAAACTGTTCTACATCATCTCCGGCCACGAGCGCGAGTCGGACCTCGAGGAGTTCTCCCGGTTTGTCGCAGCGCTGGCGCTTCGCCGCCAGATCGAGGCAGCCGGACTCCGCATTCTCGTCTCGGCGGGCTATCTGGTCCGTCTCCCCTTCACGCCTCTTCAGTTCGATGCGCTCGAGCTGCGCGAACCGCAGCTTGCAGCTCTCTCCGGAAAGTTGCAGTCGCTCTGCGAAGCGCAGGGCATCGAGTTCCGCCTCGCAGTGGGCTTCGAGGACTATTACGTCGATCAGCTCCTCGCGCTCGGCGGACCGGCACTGGCACCCTGGCTCGAAAGAGTTCCGGAGCGGGGCTTTCTCTTTGACGGCAGCGTAGGCGCCGGCTGCGCCGAGTCGCTCCGGGCCTTTGCCGATCAGGCAGGATTTTTTGGAGGGGCATTCGAGGCGGAGAAGGCCGAAGACTGGCGACCCGCCCTGGGCTTCATCGAGCCCGAAGCTCACCACGGCATTCTCCGTGCTCACTACGAGGCGGCGCGTGAATGCCGCGACCGGGCGCTCTGCCTCGGCGGTCCCTGTTCCGACTGCGGCGCCTGCGTGGAGCCGGAGGATCGCGTTCTCCTCGGCAGCCATGCGATGGAGAGACCGGCATCCCCTGCCTACCGCGAACGGCTCGCCCGGCTTGTGTCGGCCAAGCAGCAGTTCAGGCGCGTATTCGTCCAGGTCGGACTGCCACCCGGTCTCGACGGAGCGACGGCGCAGTATCGCTCATCGTGGCTGTTGCGGGCCCTGGCTTCCGGCGCTCCGGACTCGACGCGGGCCATCTTCCTTGCCGAGGAGGCGCTCTTCTCCTCGGCAAGGCTGGAAGGCCTTCTCCCGCATTTCTACGGCGAATGCGTTTTCTCGCTCGGCGGCCCCGACCCCGACCTCATCCGCGCACTGCTCGGAAAGCTTGGCTACCGGGTGCTGGAGGAGCTCCCCGAACCTTCATGGATACGGGCCGATCTCCGGATAGCCCCCGAATGGGCCCGCGATGCCTATCCCGCGCTGCGCGACTGGCTGGCACGGGAGCATGTCGAGGTGATCGAACGCAGGGAGGGCGGTGGCAGACTCCTGGATGTGCCCGAGCGCGGCAGAAAGCGTCATCTGCTCTACGCAGTCCACGAGGCGCCACGGTCCGACGGAGCCCCCCTGCAACTCCGACTCGACCTGGGCCATCGGGCACGACTCGCGGATTGGCTGGACCGTCTCGGTCCAGCCTGCACGCGCAGCGCGGGTATCCGGGTCCTGGCATTCGGAGCTTCCCTTCCTCCGGCGGATGCGGGAGTCTAGTCCGGTCCTGGAATCGGAATGGCAGCCTCGGCGCGGGCCCTGAACAGCCGGTGGAGTTCCGCGACACCGAGGCGTAGGGCGTGAAGTTCGCCGGGTCGCGTCTCTGCCGCCCTTTGCAGGCGCTCCATGAGGGGGAGGAAGCGTATCTCGTACTTCTTGTGCGCGAGTTTTCTGAGCCAGGCGAGGGCGAGGCGCTGGATGCGGGAGTCGGATGCCCCTTCCTCGATCAATCCGGCGCAGAGTTCGCATGCCGTCCCGTTGTCGTCCACCAGGGCGGGCTCGAGCCGTCGTGCGAGCTGCAGCTTTTCCGCGCTTGTCAGGCACGAGGTTAAGGCGGCGGCCTCCGGTTCGAGGAGAAGACCGCGATAGGTTCGTATCCTAAGCTCCCGGTCACCCGAGCAAACTCGAAGCAGGCCGTCCGGCTCGCATTCCGCGAGGAGAAGACCGGGATAGAAGGGTCCTGCGATGGCGCGGCCGAGCCGTAGCTCCGCTTCGTGCGATTCCAGCACCGTCGCGCGCCTGCCGTCACGCGGTTCCTGCCTGCCCTCCGCCGTCGAAGGCTTCCCCCGCGCCTCCCTGCGTTCGGCCACGAAGAGAATTTCCCGATTCCGGATGCGCCTGAGAGCGCTCTGCCGACCGCCCCGATAGGTCAGGTAGCCCAGAGACCGGAGCTCGACCACGGCCCGCTCGGCGAGCAGATCGTAGAGTTCCTCCACGGACAGGATCCCCTCGCTGTTGTAGGAGAGAAGGACGTACCGGGCGTCTACCGCCTCGAGCAGGGTTCTGAACGCCGCCGGAGCCGTGGCAGCCGAGCAGAATGCCGAGCGTCGCTGCCGCCACTC
>DATJQN010000157.1:0-18293 GCA_035505775.1 Rectinemataceae bacterium
GAGCACGGCGCTGTTCTCCGCGGCCATCCTCTCCGAGCCGTCTCTGATCTCCGCGGTTGGAACCCGCAGGCTGGCGAGCCCTTCGAGCACCTGACGCACGCCCTCGCGCTGCTGAAGCATAGCTGCGCCGATGACCAAGCCTAAGGGCTGCCCCACCCACGCGTGCCTCCAGAGAGTAGGGGATGTAGCACTGTGTAGACGATACCCCATATTGGACTTATTGGATTTTGTGTCAATCGCTGTACCCAAGGGTAGGAGGAAACTGACGGCGCGGAATGCGTTGACCATGCCTGCGGAGTTACGTACCATAGGTCTATCTTGCAACTTTTTGGGAGGCGTTATGAAAAGGAGTCACGCATTTCTCGGAGGAAGTCTGGCCCTCGTTCTGCTGCTCGCACTGCTCGCGCCGTCGGCGCTGTTCGCCGATGACACGGCCCAGGCGCCCTATACGGTCAAGGACCTGAACGAGCAGATGGTGATGGCCATGGCTTGGGTGCAGACCTCGGCCGAATATAAGGAGCTCTGCTATCAGGCCTTCAACTTTGCCGGCATGATAGTCGACAAGGCGGTGGCGACGGCCAAGAAGGGCGACAAGCCCCTGGCGGTGATCGCCGACCTCGATGAGACCCTCATCGACAACAGCGCCTATGACGCCGGCCTCATCGGAACCGACTCCGCCTATTCGGGCAAAACCTGGACGCTGTGGGAGCTGGCCGCTCAGGCCCGCGCCGTGCCCGGGGCAGTCGACTTCCTCACGGCCGCCGCGCGCAGGGGCGTCGAGATATTCTATGTGACCAACCGTGACCAGGCCGGCCTGCCCGGCACACTCAAGAACCTGGCTGCCCTCGGCTTCCCCTTCGCCGACGAGAAGCACGTCATGGTCAACGCCGGGACGAGCGACAAGCAGCCCCGCTTCGATGCAGTGGCCAAGGATCACACGGTGGTTCTCTACATGGGCGACAACGCCAACGATCTTCCCATCGGAACCTACGGGAAAGCGATGAAGGACCGGAACGCGATCGTCGACCAGAACCGCGCGAAGTTCGGCACGCAGTTCATCGCCCTTCCCAACCCGGTCTACGGCGACTGGGAGCCGGCCGTGGCCCCGGGCTACTGGGGACTTTCCCCCAAGGGCAAGAGCGATGCGCGCAAGGCGCAGATGTACACCTGGGTTCCGGCGCAATAGGGACCCGCAGTCGACCTGAACGCGGGGGCCGCCCTGTGGATCCTCATCCACGGCGGCCCCCGTCTTATGGCCCGCTTCCGCTGACTGCAAGACGTGTCAGGCCGGCAATGCCCGGCGAAAGTGCTGCGCCTCTCGTGACAGCCGACCCGTTTGGCACTACCATGGAGTCGGGAGGAAGCGCCGATGTCTCGAACGAGGATCTGGATCTTCGCCCTGCTGGTCATTTCGTCGGCGGCGCTCTTCGCGGCAAGTCCCAAGCAGATGAGCGTCGTCGTACAGACGACCCAGGTGCGTTCCGGCCCGAGCTATCTGAGCACCGTGCTCGGCAGCCTGGCCTATGGCGATCGGGTCGACATTCTGGAGACCCAGAAGGACTGGGCCAAGGTGAGTTTCCCGGCGCGGAAGCTCGTGGGCTGGACCAATCTGTCCGCGTTGACAGAGAAGAAGATCGTCCTGAGCTCCGGTTCCGGCAACGTTCAGCAAAGCGCGTCTTCAGGCGAGGTCGCTCTTGCCGGCAAGGGTTTCAACGAGCAGATTGAATCGCAGTACCGGCAGGATGGCCAGCTCGACTATACGTGGGTGGATGCGATGGGCCGGATATCCGAGCAGCCCGAGGACATGGCGGCCTTCCTGAAGGCCGGCGGTCTCTCCGAAGGGGGCGTCCAATGAAACGGACCGGCTTCCTGCTCCTCATCATTGCCGTCCTTGCCTCCTCGGCGCTGGTCCGCTCGAGCGCCCAGGGGCTCCTTGGCCAGCTTGGGCAAGCCGCCACCGGGGCACTCCAGGGGGCGGGAGTCATCGATCAGAATCAGGCGCAGGCGATAAACCAGAGCGCTCAGGCGGTGGCCAAGAGTTTCGAGGACATCACTCCGGAACAGGAATACTACATCGGCCGGGCGGTGGCCGCATCCCTGCTCTCGACCCGGAAGGTGTTCGACGTCAAGGCCGTGACCGACTATCTCAACCTCCTAGGTCAAAGTCTGGCCCTCGCCTCCGTCCGACCCGAAACCTTCGGCGGTTACCACTTTCTCGCCGTCGATTCCGAGGAGATCAACGCGTTCGCCGCGCCGGGAGGGCTCATCCTCGTCACCCGGGGCCTCCTCCGCTGCGCACAGAACGAGGACGAGCTCGCCGCCATCCTCGCGCATGAGGTATCCCACGTCGCCCTCCAGCATGGCCTAAAGTCGATCAAGAAAGACCGCCTGACCAAAGCCGCGATTGGAGTCGGCACGACCGCCGCCCAGGTCCTCGGACCCAAGGAGCTCCAGGAACAGACCTCGATCTTCAAGGATTCGGTGGGCGACATCACGAGCACACTCGTGAACTCGGGCTATTCCCGCGATACCGAGTTCGAGGCCGATGCGAGCGCCCTCATCATCCTGAAGAATGTCGGTTACGACGCCCGGGCCCTCGAAGCGGTGCTCAGGGTCATGAAATCGAAACTAAAGCCCGGCGGGAATGATTTCGCCAAGACCCATCCCGCCCCCGATCTGCGCATTCAGCGGATCGAGAAGGCGCTCGCGGGCTACCGTTCTCCCTCACCTGATCCGGCAGTTCTGGCCGCCCGACAGGCCCGGTTCCGGGCCGCCTTGGCGGGAATATAGCCGTGGGCAGCAGGAGTAGGGGCATTCCCCGACGCGTGCAGGCTCTGCTTGCCGCCGCCATTTCTCTGGCAGTGTCGCTCATCCTGTGGCTGCCGGGACTCCTCGATCCCTTCGAGGCGAGGACTTGGGATGTGCGCGAGCGGCTGTTCGCCCGCCCCGGGAAGGCCACATCGCAGGTCGCGACCATACAGCTCGACCAGGCCAGCCTTGACTGGGTGAAGACCACCGACGGGCTTGGCTGGCCCTGGCCGCGCGAGCTCTATTCGGCCGTTGCGGATTTCTGTCGTCGCGGCGGAGCGAAGGCCCTCGTGATGGATGTCCTGTTCACGGAGCCTTCCACGTACGGGGAGTCCGACGACCAACGCTTCGCCGACAGCGTGCGAAGCTACGGGAAGGTGGTGGGCGCCATGTCCCTCGGTTCGAGCCAGGCCGCGGACGAGAGCTGGCCGCCGAACCTGCCTCCGCCGAGGATCTCCATCGGGGGGCTGCCGGACTGGCTGGCCCGCTCCCGGCCGCGGGACATCGTTTTTCCGAGAGCCCAGTTCCCGGTGCCCGAAATTGCCTCGGCCTTCGCCTTTCTGGCAAACACCTACCTCCCTGCCGACTCCAGCGACGGAGTCTATCGGCGTGAGCCCCTGTTCGGAGTATTCGGAAATCTCGTGCTTCCCACCGAGGCGCTCGCCGCCTATCTGGTGGGCAGTGAAGGCGGCGCCGGAGGAAGCGCAGAAGCCGAGTCAGGGGGGAAGCCCCGCCTGAGTGTTGAGCCGGGCGCCTTCATCGTCGATGGCCGCAGGATCCCCGTAGATGCGAACGGCCGCGCAATCCTCAGATACCGGGGGCCCAGCCTCACTCACAAGAACTTCGGCGCCCAGGCCATCCTGCAGTCGGAGCAGCAGCTGCTGGAAGGTGGGTCTCCCACCGTCGACCCCTCGGCGCTCAAGGACAAGTACGTCTTCTTCGGCTTCACCGCTCCGGGGCTCTTCGATCTCAAGCCCACGCCGATGTCAGGCTCCTATCCGGGCGTCGAGGTCAACGCGACCATGCTCGACAACCTGCTCTCCGGCGATTTCGTGGCAGCCCTGCCGCTCTGGCTGGACATCCTGCTGATGGCCGCGCTGGCCTTCGCGGCCGCCATCGCGGTGTCCGCCGTGTCGGGCGCGACCGGCAACGCCATCGTCTATGTGCTGTTCATCCCGGTGACTCCGGCCCTCGCCTTCGGCGCGTACGCCGCGGGCTGGTCGGCGCCGCTCGTGGCCCCCGAGCTGGCAGTGCTCCTCTCCCTGGTCGGTTCCAGCCTTCTCAACTACGCGACGGAGGGACGCCAGAAGCGCTACATCAAGGGGGCCTTCAAACAGTACCTCAGTCCCGCGGTCATCGAGCAGCTCATCGCGCACCCGGAACGGCTCGAGCTCGGCGGGGAACGCCGAGAGCTCACGATTTTCTTTTCGGACATCCAGGGCTTCACCACGATCTCCGAGGCGCTCAGTCCCGAGGATCTGACCTCCCTTCTCAACGACTATCTCACGGCGATGGTCGACATAATCCAGGAAGAGGGCGGCACGATAGACAAGTTCGAGGGCGACGCCATCATTGCGTTCTGGAACGCGCCGGTCGACCTCCCGGATCATGCCATCCGCGGGGTCAGGGCGACGTTGCGCTGCCAACAGTCCCTCGCCGATCTCCGGCCGGCCTTCAGGGCCCGCGTGGGCAAGGACATGTTCATGCGCGTCGGGATGAACACCGGGCCGGCCGTTGTCGGCAACATGGGCTCCCGGACCCGCTTCGACTACACCATGCTCGGAGACGCGGTCAACCTTGCGGCCAGGCTCGAAGGGGTGAACAAGCAGTTCGGCACCTACACCATGATCTCGGCCGCGACGAAGAACCTCCTGGGCGATCTCTTCCCCTCGCGGGAACTGTCACGCATCGCGGTCGTCGGACGCAGGGAACCGGTGACCGTGTTCGAGCCGATGTATCCCGAGGAATACGAGGCCCGGCGCCCCCTCCTCGAACGCTTCGGTCAGGGGCTGGCGCTCTACTACGAGGGTGATTTCTCCAGGGCCGGGACGATCTTCGAATCCATCGCCGACCGCGACGTCCCCGCCTCGCGCTATGCGGAACGGTGCCGGGAGCTGGGCTCGAGTCCTCTCGACGGTCCCTGGAACGGCGTCTGGATAATGACCTCGAAGTAGTGGCAGCTCCCTGACGGGCGCCCTTCCTGGCTGGAAGGTGCGTGCGGCGGAACGGCAGGCCCGTCATCGAACGAACTTGGTCGGCGCCGGCGGCAACGCTATATTTTACGCGAGGAGCCGCCGGACGGTTTCGGGGCGGCGTAGCTGCTTTCTGGGGAGGTTCAGCGTGGCAAATCCTGCCGAACGAAATACATACAATTCCGCGGGAGCCTGGTATGTGGACAGCTCCTGCATAGCCTGCGGGCTGTGCACGAGTCTCGCCCCCGCGACCTTCGAGATGTCGGCCGACGGAAGCGCGGCTTTCGTGGCGCATCAGCCTGCACAGGGGGCCGATCTCGAAGCGAGCGCCTCCGCCATGAGCGATTGCCCCGTTCAGGCGATCGGCAACGACGGCTGAGCCCGGGGGCCGGAGCGGCGCGGGACAGCGGCGGGGAAGAGAGACTCGAGTCGCGCATCCACGAGCTCGAACCAGGCGGCTCGATCAGCTGGAGTGGTCGCCCTGATATTGGGGAGCACCCTGCAATCCACCTTCGCGCCGCAGGGTCCGAGCACCCTCGTGCTCCACAGTCGCTCCAGGTGCAGCGCCGCCTCAGGCTCCGCGTCGTCGGTGGTGCAGAGCACGAGGCTGGGCATTCCGCCCAGGAGCGGCGACATGGCTTTCCTCGTAAAATCCTCGCCAGCCAGATCGTAGACGATGCCCTGCCTGAATACCCGATCGATCCAGCCCTTGAGGACGGCCGGGGGGCCACCCCACCAATCGGGATGGAGGAGTATCAGGCCTTCCGCCTCTGAGAGTTCCCTGTAGTAGCGCTGCACGACAGGGTCGAGACTGATGCCTCGACCGAGCTCTTCCGCGCTCATGACGGGATCGAAGCCCTCCTCGCAGAGATCGTGGAAGAGCACCTCGTGGCCCGCCTCGCCGAGACGGCTCCGAATCCGCGCGGCCAGGGCGTGGTTGAAGGAGGCCGGCCGGGGATTGCAGAGCAGCTCGAGAATTCTCATGGCATTAAACTTGACTATTTTCCTAATCATAATCAAGTTATGACTATGGAAGTCCCACGATGATCGCACGCGAGGACGTCTTTGAGGTGTTGAAACGCGTGGAGGATCCCGAGATAGGCCTCAATGTCGTCGACCTGGGCTTGGTCTATCGGGTCGATGCGAGCGACGAGCTCATCGAGGTGGACTTCACCCTCACCTATCGCGGCTGTCCGGCAGAGCGGATTATCAAAAAGGACATAACAGCGTCGCTCAAGGAGGCCTTCGGTCCCGTGGACACGCGGGTCTCCACGGTCTGGGACCCGCCCTGGGAGCCGGAGCGCATGAGCGAGGAGGCCCGCGTTTCCCTGGGCTTCCCGATATAGGAGAACAGCACAGTGCATTTGCAGATTCGTGGGCTTGAAGCCGGGATTCCCGGCAAGCCGATCCTCGCCGGGCTCGATCTCGATGTCCGGTCCGGCGAAATCCATGCCCTGATGGGGCCGAACGGCTCCGGCAAGAGCACCCTCGCCAACGTGCTCATGGGCAATCCTTCCTACCTGCCGACCGGCGGACAGGTCCTCCTGGACGGTGAGGATGTCCTGGCCATGAGCCCCAGCGAACGGGCGCTCCGGGGGCTCTTCCTGGCCTTCCAGTACCCCGTGGAAATTCCCGGCGTCACCGTGGGCAAGTTCCTCAAACGCGCCATCGAGCTTCGGCAGCAGAGTTCGGGGTCCCGCGGTATGAACGTGAGCGCCTACGTCAAGGAGCTGCGGGAGGCCATGGATTTCATGGAGATGGACCAGGGCTTCATAAACCGCTACCTCAACCAGGGCTTTTCCGGAGGGGAGAAGAAGCGGATGGAAGTCCTGCAGATGCTCATGCTCAAGCCCTCCATCGCGATCATGGACGAGACGGATTCGGGCCTCGACATCGACGCGCTGCGGATCGTGGCGCGGGGCGTGAACAGGCTGCGGGGACCGGGTTTTGGCGCCCTTATCATCACGCACTACCGGCGGATACTCGAGCAGATAGTCCCCGACTTCGTCCACGTCATGTACAAAGGCAGGATTGCCGTCTCCGGCGGACGGGAGCTCGTCGAGACCCTGGAGACCAAGGGCTACGACTGGATTCGCGAGCGCTACGGCATCGAGGAGGAAGCACATGAAAGCGCCCTTGCCGGTGCTTGAAATAGGCGGGGACTATCAGCACGGCTACCACTTCCCCGACGAATCGGTCTTCAGGACACGACGGGGGCTCGATGAAGGCATTGTCGAGGCCATCTCCGAGCGGAAGGGCGAGCCGGACTGGATGCGCCAGTACCGACTGCGCGCGCTTGCGGCATTCAGAAAGAAGGCGATGCCGAATTGGGGCGCGGACCTTTCGGGCCTCAACTTCGACGAGCTGTACTACTACGCGAAGCCCCTCGAGCAGCGCTCGAGAAGCTGGGAGGACGTGCCCGCGGCCATCAAGGAAACCTTCGAGCGGATCGGCATTCCCGAAGCAGAGCGCAAATTCCTCGCGGGGGTGGGCGCCCAGTACGATTCCGAGATGGTCTACCACAGCATCAAGGAAGACCTGAGCAAGCTCGGGGTCGTCTTCACCGATCCCGAAAGCGCCATCCGCGAGCATCCGGACCTCGTGCGGAAGTACTTCGGGACGGTGATACCCTACCTGGACAACAAGTTCGCGGCCCTCAACAGCGCCGTCTGGTCGGGGGGCAGCTTCGTGTACGTGCCCAAGGGCGTGAAGGTGGATATCCCCCTCCAGGCCTATTTCCGCATCAACGCGCAGAGCTTCGGACAGTTCGAACGTACGCTGATCATCGCCGACGAGGGGAGTTTCGTGCACTACATCGAAGGCTGCACCGCCCCGGTCTACGCCACCGAATCCCTCCACAGCGCCGTCGTCGAGATCATCGCCCTCCCCGGATCCAGGGTGCGCTACACGACCATCCAAAACTGGTCCAACGATGTCTACAACCTCGTCACCAAGCGCGCCCTCGTCCACCGCGACGCGGTCGTGGAATGGGTGGACGGCAACATCGGGTCCAGGCGGACGATGAAGTATCCCTCGGTCTATCTCGTCGGCGAAGGAGCCCGGGGCGAAATACTGTCCATAGCCTTCGCGGGAGCCGGGCCGGAGCAGGACACCGGGGGGAAGGCCGTCCACGCGGCCAACCATACGTCATCGGTGATCACGGCCAAGTCGATCAGCCGTGGCGGAGGAATCGCGACCTACCGCGGCCTGCTCAAGGTCAACGAAGGCCTGCGCGATGTGCGATCCCGGGTTGTCTGCGACGCCCTCATCCTGGACGACAAGTCAAGCAGCAACACTTTTCCCGTCATGGAAGTCGGATCGGACCGCGTGTCGATCGAGCACGAGGCCCGGGTGAGCCGCATCAGCGAGGAGCAGCTCTTCTATCTCATGAGCCGGGGGATGAGCGAGTCGGAGGCCTCCTTCATGATCGTCTCGGGCTTCATCGACCCCCTCATCAAGCAGCTCCCGATGGAGTACGCGGTCGAACTGAACCGACTGATCGAGCTCGAGATGGAAGGCTCGGTCGGATGAGCGCCGCGACAGTCGAACCCGGATGGATGAGCGAGCTGCGCCGCGAGGCCGCCGAGAGGTTTACGCAGATGCCCTGGCCGAGCACGAGCGTCGAGGAATGGCGTCGCACGGATGTCGGCAGCCTCGACCTCCTCTCGTACCGTAGTCACCCCGGCCTTTCCGCTTCGGGGGGCGGCGCCACGGGCGGCGCCACGGGCAGCGCCATGGGCGGCGTCTCGGAGACGCTCGCCGAGCGCGGCGTCACCATCCTGCCCCTCTCGTCCGCGCTCGCCGCTCATGAAGGAGAACTGCGTTCGGTTCTTCTGGACTCCTGGAGTCTGGTGGCCGACCGCATCGAGGCCTGGCAGTTCGCCGAATGGAACTCGGGCTATTTCGTTTCGATTCCGCAGGGCGTGGTGATCGAGCAGCCGATTGTCCTCGAGGTGGAAGGCGGTGGCCCGGGCCTGCTCAGCGCTCCCCGCGTGGTCGTGATGCTTGGCGAGGGGGCCAGGGCCACCATCATCGAGCATCTCGGCGCCGGCCCGGAGCATGCGGGACTGTGCAACGCAGCGCTGGACATCGTGCTCGGTCCCGGCGCAGATCTCGGTTACTTCGAGGCCCAGGAGCTCGACGCGCGCGCGCTCTATTTCAGGAACTCCCGCATCAGGCTGGCGGCCGACGCCAGGCTCAGACATTTCGCCGCCCAGCTGGGGGGCAGGCTCGTCAAGACCCGAGTCGACTGCTCCCTCGATGGACTCGGCGCCGAGGCGCTGCTGGATGGGGCCTACTACTGCGGCCGCAACCAGCACATGGACCTGCGCACGGTCCAGCGCCATCGGGCCCGGAAGGGCATGAGCCGGGCCAACTATAAAGGGGCGGTGGACACGGGCGGTACCGCGGTCTACCAGGGCCTTATCGACGTGGGCACGGGGGCCTCGGGGACCGACGCATACCTCGCGAGCAAGAGCCTCATCCTCGGCGACGGCGCGCGCTCCGATTCGCTGCCCACACTTCAGATAGGCAACAACGATGTCCGTTGCAGCCACGGTTCCACCACCGGGCGGCTGAGCGAAGAGGAACTCTTTTACCTCGAGAGCCGGGGCTTCTCGGCGGCAGCGGCGAAGGAGATGCTCGTCACCGGCTACTTCGAGGAGCTCATCGGGTCGACGCCGGCGGACTTCGGCGAGCGGGCGATGGAGCGCATCCGCGGCCGTCTTGCGGAGGCCGCGTAGCGTGCCGGGAGCCTGGGTGAAGGTCGGGTGCGTGAAGGACTTGGGAAGCTGCGCGCGCGTGGAAGTGCAAGGTCAGCCGATCGCCGTATTCAGGACCGATACGGGAGTGTACGCGATCGATGACATCTGCTCGCACGAGTATTCGCGGCTCTCGGAAGGTGATGTCGAGGGGGACGAAGTGGCCTGTCCCAAGCACGGTTCGCGCTTCTCCCTCAGGGACGGGAGTGTCGTGGGGCTTCCGGCTACCCGCCCGCTGCGGACCTGGCCGGCCAAGCTCGAGGGGGACGAGGTATGGATAGCATTGTCGCCGGTGGAGGTCTGAAAGCCTCGCGCCCCTCCGTGGAGCGGATTCGGGCCGACTTCCCCCTGCTCTCCCGGAACATCGAGGGGAAGCCCCTCGTCTATCTCGACAACGCGGCCACCTCGCAGAAGCCACGCGCCGTGATTGACGCGGTGTCGCGCTACTACTCCTTCGAGAACGCCAATGTGCATCGGGCCATACATCGCCTCGGAGAGGAAGCCACCTCCGCCTATGAGCGGGCGAGGGAACGCATACGCTCCTTTCTCAACGCCGGAAGCAGCACGGAAATCGTCTTCACCCGCGGCACCACAGAGTCGATCAATCTGGTCGCCAGCACCTGGGGCCGCTCGAAGCTCGGCTCCGGCGACGTGATCCTGATCAGCGGCATGGAGCATCACAGCGACATCGTGCCCTGGCAGCTGTTGCGCGCCGAACGGGGCGTCGTGCTGAAGTACATTCCGGTCGAGGAGGACGGCAGCATCGATCTGGCTCGCATGGAGGAATCCTGGGATGCGCGCACCCGCCTCGTCTGCGTGACGCAGACATCCAACGTGCTCGGCACGATCAACGATGTCGCCGCCATCGCAGGGATCGCGCACGGCAGAGGCGCCGCCCTGCTCGTCGACGGAGCCCAATCCACTCCCCATATGCCGGTCGACCTCCGCCAGCTCGACTGCGACTTCTTCGCCTTCTCGGCACACAAGGTCTATGGCCCCATGGGAATCGGCGTGCTCTACGGCCGGGAGGAAATCCTCGAGACCATGCCTCCCTGGATGGGCGGCGGAGACATGATCCGCTCGGTGGGACTCCAGGAATCGACCTGGAACGATCTGCCCTGGAAGTTCGAGGCGGGGACGCCCAATGTCGAGGGCGCGATTGGCTTGGCGGCGGCCCTGGACTATGTGGAGTCCCTCGGATTCGAGCGGATCGAGGCCCTGGAGTCGGCGCTGACTACGAAAGCGCTCGATGCACTGGGAAGCGTGGAGGGCCTGCATCTCCACGGCAGGGCGGGCCGGCGCGGACCGGTGTTCTCCTTCACCCTCGACGGCATCCACGCCCACGACCTCGCCCAGTTCCTCGATCGCGAAGGCATTGCCGTGCGGGCCGGGCATCATTGCGCGCAGCCCCTCATGCGGGCCCTCGGTGTACCGGCGACCGTCCGGGCGAGTTTCGCGTTCTACAACACGGTCCGGGAAATCGAGCTCCTCGTCCGGGCCATCGAGGGCGCGCGGCGGTTCTACACGTGAGCGAGTTCGACGAACTGTACCAGGAGATCATCCTCGACCACTATCGTTCCCCCCGCGGCGCCGCGGTGCTCGATCATGTCCCCGACTCCCTGCTTCACGAGAACCCGACCTGCGGCGATTCGATCAAGATCGAGATCACCTGGCACGGGAACGGGACTATCGCCGCCGTCAGGTTCGAGAACCGCGGCTGCGCCATCAGTACGGCCTCCGCATCCATGCTCACCGAACTCGTCCGCGATCTCGCCCCCGGCGTCGCCCGTGATCTCGCCGCACGCTTCATCGATGCGCTGAACGGGACGGGCGCGGACGACAGCCTCGACGACATGGGCGATCTGGTCGCCTTCCGCGGCGTGCGCGCCTTTCCGGCCCGGGTCAAATGCGCGACCCTGGCCTGGCACGCATTCGTGGACGCGCTGGACAGCGCGGGCGGAGTCAGCTGAGCGACGGGGCGGCCGAGCTTCCGCCAAATCCCGATTCAATGGCCCGGATGACGAGGAGCAGGGCCTCGTTGAGCGGCACGGAAAGACCGGCCCTGCAGGCCAGTCTGACCACTTCTCCCGCGAAGGAGTCCACTTCGGTCCGCCTTTCCGCGAGGACATCCTGGAGCATGGAGGTCATGCCCGCAGGGCTGAGACTCCCGAGCGTGCGCTCCCAGGCTGCGATGTCATCCTCGGCGAGGCCCGTGCCCAGGGCCACCGACAAACCGACGACTTCTCGCATGACCGATTCCATGAGCCGGCGCGCCTCGGCGGAGTTCTGGAACAGGGTGTAGGGCGCGCGCAGGACGGCGGAGCACTGATTGATGCCCACGTTGATCATGAACTTGTACCAGAGGCTCCTGACCATGTCTTCGGGAACCACGTAGCTGACCCCCGATCGTTCGAAGAAGTCCGCGATTCGGCGCACGGGCTCGCTCCATCCACCCGCCGGATTCCTCGCTTCGCCGAAATGAATGGTGCCACCCGTCGAGTAGCTCGTGCGCCTGCCCTCCCGCACCGCATCGATGCCGAGGATCATGGCATAGAGCACGCGATCCCAGCCGAATGCGCCGGCAAGTTCCACCTCGCTTGCGATGCCGTTCATCAAGGATAGGATGAGGGTGCGGGGACCAACATGAGAACCCATGTCAGCAATCGCGGCGGGCAGTTGCGCGTTCTTGACCGCGACCAGGACAAGGTCCGGCAGGCTCCGCTCACCGGGGCCGACACACTCGAAGCTGAATGGCCTGCCGTTCAGGACGAAACCCTCGGCCCGATAACGTTCTTGACGCTCGGTGTTCGCGAGGATAGAGACGGACCCGGGCAATTTCGATTCGATCAGCCCGGCGACTGCCGAGCCTACGGCCCCCGCTCCGACGATCAGCACCTTTCGAATGGATTCCACCGTTATACCCCTGTATGCATGAACCTGCGCGGCCAGCCTACGACAGGAGTCCGCGAGGGTCAAGCTTGGCTGCGCGCTCGCGGGTGGCGGCACCGAACTGCGGCCCGGACTGGCGGCCCCTCCGCTCACCTTGCTGTCGATCGGGGTTTGCCGCTACACTCGGGTGGCACATGGACGGAACAATCGACATCCCCGGCCTCGGCTCCGGCGAGTTCGCCGAGCGGGCGCGGATCAGTATCGGACCAGGCTCCGGCCTGGCGCCGGCGCTCTACCGGCAGCTCTGGGAAACCGGGAGATTCGAACCGGAACTGCTCGGCGCTTCCTCGGCATCAGCCCGGCAGTGGCGGGGGCAGTTCGACGCGGGCCTGCTCGATGTCGTGAGGGTCGACGAGGAGGAGGGCGAGTTCGGGCCGACCTCGAAGGCCCTCCTCTCCACGCGGGATGGGCTGCGGATCGAGTGCGTTCACATTCCCATGCCCGTGCGGGAGGGCAGGCCGGTCAAGAGCACACTCTGCGTCTCCTCCCAGGCCGGCTGCAGGATGGGCTGCGCCTTCTGCGAGACGGGAAGGGGCGGCCTCGCGCGGAACCTTGAAGCCGCCGAGATCGTCTCCCAACTCCTGACCACGCGCACAAGGCTCGGCTGGCGGCCGGGGAATATCGTCTTCATGGGCATGGGAGAGCCCCTCGACAATCTTCCGAATGTCGTGCAGGCACTTCACATCTTCAACGATCCTCGGGGGCCGGCCATCGGCTGGGAGCGCATGACCCTGTGCACCTGCGCCCCGCCAGACGGGATCCCTTCCCTGGCGGCGCTGGCGCCGAAGCGGCTGAACCTGTCCGTCAGCCTGAACGCCGGCACCGACCGGACTCGGAGCGCGATCATGCCGGTGAACCGCAGGGCGGGTCTCTCCGAACTTCGCGAGGCGCTCGCTGCCTATCCGAGGCGGCGCAACTTCGTCCTGGCCGCCAACTATTGCCTCATCCCCGGCATCAACAACGGGGACCAGGAGGCCCGGGGCGTCGCGGACTTCTGCGCGTCCGTCGGACGGGTGCTGGTCAACCTCATTCCCTACAATCCCGGCAGCCGACCCCTCGCGGCTCCGCCGACCGGGGAGGAGATCGAGCGCTTCGAAGCCCGCCTGCTGGCCTACGGATGCGATGTGCGACGCAGGGCGCGCAAGGGCGGCGCGATCATGGCCGCCTGCGGTCAGCTCGGAGCGGCCGCCGGCAGCTAGGTCGACGCCGCTTGAGGAAGCATCGCCTCGATCTTCACGATCAGCGAGGCCGCGAAGGCGGCGATGTCCGGAACCTCGTCGCGATGGAACCTGAATCCGATGGCCCCCGGGTGGCCTCCCCCGTTCTCGATCGACAGATTGGCGAGGATCTCCCGGAGATCGAAGCTCTTGAAGTTCTGGCTGCGCCTGACGCGGAATTGGACGAAATCCGAAACGGAGGGATCGTCCTGGTAGGCGACCAACCCCAGGTAACCGCACTCCTCCGCGAGACCGTCCGCGGCAGCCTTCGCCACCGAGGTCAGCGTGTCCTCTCCGTAGCTTGAGCGCAGCTCGTCCGCCTCCGCGGGAGGCAGCACCACCGAGCGGAAGTAGGCGGTGGCAGTACGCCGTTCCATGAGTCGGCGGTAGCACTCCTCTTCTGCGGTGGAGAGGGAGGCCAGCGCGCCGAAGACCTCTTCCTTGGAAGCGAAATTGTGCGAGCCGACCCTGGTCTTCTGCGCTAGCATTCGGTCGAAGATCGAGCTGAAACGCTCGAAGAACCAGCGCTCGCGCCGTGTCTTGATGTACATGCCCATATGCGAGTCGGCGATGATGCCGGTCAGGATGGCCAGCACTACGTTCCTGCTCAGGAGTTCCCCGATGCTCCTCCTGCGCATGAGGGCCGTATCCGACTCGAGCTTGAGCGCCAGGAGTCCCACGAGCTCGCAGGCGGAAGAGGCGGAGGCGACGAGACGGTAGCCCGGATCCCCGAAGTAGCTCGCGTCCGCTCCGAGGTGGTGATCGATCTCTATCTTGAGTACCGATGGATCTTCGGCAATCGTCCGGATCTCGTCGCTGTATTCGATCATGTCGGGTTTGGGCGTGTCGAGCAGCACGATAGCCCCGACGGGCTCGAGGGGGGCATCGGCACCGCAGATGACGCGGATGGAATTGTAGGTGGCGATGGACAGGAGATACTCGAACTGCTCATGCATGACATCGCAGGTGTAGATCGAGACGGACTTGTTGAACTTGCTCGCGAGCAGTCCGAACGCGACCATGGAGGCGACGCAGTCTTCGTCCGGGCTCTTGTGTCCGAGCAGGAGGAAGCCGTCACGCTCCTCGAGTGCGTGCGCGATGTTCCGGATCACCAGATTCTTGGCCGCGAGCGAAGGGATATCGCTCTTCCCGAAGCTCCCCTGCACGCTCATGGTTCCCCCGTTACGCCCGCGGTCTCGATGAGCGGGCCCTCGGCGCGGTCACGGCCCAACTCCTTGGCCCGGTACAGCGCGGCGTCGGCCGCGGCGCTGAGCTCCCCGAGCGTCTTCGCGTGGGCCGGATAGCTGGCAAAGCCGATGCTCGAGCTCAGCCTGACATCGGGTGCGGAATCGAGCCGCAGCTCGCGCACGCGGCGACAGGCCTCGCCGCAGACCCCAGCGGCGGCCTCGACCCCGGTGTCGGGGAGGACGAAGGTGAACTCGTCACCGCCGTATCGCACGAGAATGTCCCCGTCCCTGAAGGCCCCGCGGAAGGCCTTGGACACTTCGACGATCACGAGGTCGCCGAACTCCTGGCCGCGGGCCTTGTTCAGGTCGCCGAAGTGATCGAGATCGAACATCGCGAGCGAGAACTCGCTTCCGGCCAGCCGCGCACGGGAGAATAGCGATTCGAGGGAATCGTCGAGGAAGCGCCGGTTGAACAGACCGGTCGCCTCGTCCGTCACGGCGCGCTTGCGTGCAGACTCGCCCCACTGGACCATCTGGGCCGCGAGCGAGCCCGTGTCCAGGAGGCGCTCGGCCTGAATGGCGAGCATCCGCTGCATGATCAGCGATGCCGGAGCGGGAAGCTCGCGCGAGAAGCTGCCGAAGTCGCCGTCCCCGAGCGCGAGCAGCGTGGAGGGCACCGAGCAGCGGCATGAAGCCGAGCGCGGAGCCTTGTCGAAGATCGACATCTCGCCGAAAAAGCCGCCGGGGCCGACCTCCGACACCTGGATCTCGTCGCCGTCGGCCAGGCGGAGGACGATGGACACCGCTCCCTCCAGCAGCACGAACAGCTCGTTGCCGTCGTCTCCCTCCGCAAACACGAGGTCTCCCTCGGCGTACCGGCCGAGACGCATGCGCGAGCGCAGGGCCCGCAGTTCGTCGGCCCGCAGGTCGGCGAAGATCCTGACACCTTCGAGTCCGGTTGGCGAGGCCGACATCTAGCTGTCCTCCGGGAAGAGCAGGGCGTTGCCCCCGCGTGCCCTGCCGAGCAAGGGGAGGCCCCTTACGACCTCGATGAGCGAGTCGGCGGAGCTTCCGTGCTCGGGCGACAGCGCGATGCCGAAAGACACGCCCAACCTGATCCCGGAACCCTCCGTCAGCTCCCGCAGGTCCAGGGCGCGGAGGACGGCGCCGAGACGTTCGGCCTCCGCGCGGGCGGCGTCGCGGTCCCGCCCCGGCATGACGACGGCCAGCTCGTTGCCCTGGAAGCGTGCTGCATCCTCGTCCCGGACGAGCGCCTGGCTCAGGGCCGAGGCCATCAGCCGCAGTGTCGCGTCCCCGGCCTCGTGTCCGAAGCTGTCGTTGATCTCCTTGAAGTTGTCGGGCTTGAGCATGAGGAGGGCGAGGCCGCCATGTCCGCCCGCGAGCAACTCGCGCAGGCGTTCCTCGAGAAAGGTCTTGTTGTTGAGCCCCGTCAGCTTGTCGGAGTGGGCCTGCCGGCGAAGCTCCTTGACCCAGGGCGAATTCTCTTTGAGAAGCGCATTGGCCTTCCTGATCCTGCCGGCCAGAGAGGCGAGAAAGGATTCCAGAATCCGGGCGGAGAGCGCCGGGGTCGACTGCACGACCGTCGAGAAGCCGGTACCCTGCCGGGGAAAGCGAAGGAGGAGGGAGTCGACAATACCCTCGGCATTCGCGTTTCGAGGACGGCCGCTGAGGAATTCCAGCTCCCCGAAGGAGTCCCCCGCTACCATCTCGGCGATCACCTGCGATCCGGTCTCCTCGTGACCAATGGCGACGCGGCCCTCGACCACGACATAGAGCGCGTCTCCGGGGGCACCGCGCGCGAAAATCGGCTCCCCGCCCGAGCAGCGCTGCAGATCGCAGTACGAGGCCAGGGCATCGAGCTCCTCGTCGTCCAGTTGGGCGAAAAGTTCCGATTTCCGGAGCCAGGGTTTATACTCCAAGGAGGCGGGCCGAGCCGCGCTCCGCGTCTTCGGTTCCATATGGTTGATATTGTAGGTCAGGGATACCGTCGCCGCAAGTTCGAGCCGGCGCCGGGTTCGGCAGCCCGGGGGGACGAAGCTCAGCCTTCGAGCTCCTCCCGCAGAATATCCGCCTGGTCCTGGAGGTCTTCCATCTCCCGGATCCAGAAGGCTTCACCGCCCCAGTCGGGGAACTCCCGGGCAAACCAGGCATCGTCGCGCTGCATCGATCTCCAGGCGAGAAAATAGATCATGCGCATGAACCGGAGGCTCTCGATGAGCCTCAGCTCGCGAGGGTCGAAGGGCTTGAACTGCTCGTAGCCTTCGACCAGGGCCGCGATCTCCGCCCTGCAGGTGGCGGCATGATCGGGCAGGAGGAGCCAGAGATCCTGGACCCTGGGGCCGACCATCATGTCGTCGAAATCGATGAGGAGGAGGCCTTCCCCCGGTCGATCGAGGATGTTGCCGCGATGGCAGTCTCCGTGGATGCGCCCGAAATGGAGGCCGGAGAAAAGGGGCGAGACGTACTCGAGGGTCTCGCTGCAGAGCCGGGCGAATCGCTCTTCGAGCTTGGGATGGACGAGGCCCTGGTCCAGCAGGCCCTGGGCAAGCGAGGCCGTGAGACTGCGGGGATCGCAGCGCAGGCGATTCGGTGAAGGCCGCAGGTCCCCCGCCACGTGACAGCGGGCCACGAGGCCGCCGAGCCGGAGCCAGTCCTCGCCCCGCTCCGCGTCGAAGTTCCGGCCGCCTCGCTTGGGGAAGAGGGCGAAGAACAGCACCGGTCCTCCCTCCGTTCCGTCCCCGTCAAGGCACAGCTCCCCAAGCGTCTCACCCGTGGCCAATGGCATCGGAGCCACCACCGGCAACTCCGCCTCCGCGCAGTCCATGACAAAGCGATGTTCCTCGAGGACGGCCGCCCTGCTCCATCGTCCGGGGCGGTAGAACTTGGCGATGATATCGCCGCCCTCATCCAGCCCGAAGCCATACACGCGGTTGACGTAGCTGGGATACGCGGTGACCGTGCCATTCAGCCGGCCCCTGCCTCCGAGCGCAGCCTCGACGGCCGCCGTCATCTCGAGAGGACCGAGCCGGTCGAAGGCCGAGCCCCGGGTCCCGGACTCGCTCCGCCCGGCGGGCATAGCTTCAGTCACTGCAGCTCCTGCTCCCGCGCCGCGAGCTCTTCCCAGCGCGAGCTTCGTTCCTCGATCAGCGTTTCGAGTTC
>DATJQN010000158.1:0-2772 GCA_035505775.1 Rectinemataceae bacterium
TACACAATCGCAAAAGCCGACAACATCGAGATGGCGATCTTGCCGACGGCCACGCTGAGCGACATGACGGCGCTGTTCAAGAGCAACCGGCCCATCTCGGCCTTTCGCCACGCCGTCACGTAGTTCTCAAGGACATGGGTCGATGGTAAGAGACTCGGGGGCAGGCTCGTGGCCTGCTCGACCGTCTGCGTGCTGATCACGAGCGCGTAGTAGAGGGGAAAGGCGAGGACGACGACGGATACGACGAGGATCACATGAGCGAGCGCCCCGCCCCGGTCGCGTCGGCGCCGGCGCGTGGGCACTTCCGCTGTCACGATGCCAGTGTCGGCGAGCGCGCGGGCCATCAGTACGTCACCTTCCTCTCCGCATAGCGGAACTGCAGAACAGTCAGCATGGTCACCACGACCATGAGCACGACCGACTGCGCGGCCGACAGTCCGAGTTGGAGCCCCTCGAAGCCGTCCTTCCATGCCTTGTAGACGAGGAGCGAGGTGGCATCGCCCGGTCCCCCCTGGGTCACCGCGTGCACGATGCCGAAAGTGTCGAAGAACGAGAACGTCATGTTGAGGGTGAAGAGGAAGAAGGTCACAGGGGAGAGCAGCGGAAAGGTGATGGCCAGGAAGCGCCGGACGACGCCGGCGCCGTCAACGCTCGCCGCCTCGAGCACAGACGCCTCGATAGCCTGGAGGCCGGCAAGATAGAAGGCCAGGTTATAGCCGAACTGCTTCCACACCGCCGTGACGATGATAAGGGTGAGGGCGACCCAGCCCTTCAGGAACCAGTTGAACTGGTACGAGGTCACGAAGGACAGCAGGTAGGGCAGGATGCCGTAGGACGGATGGAAGATGAAGAGCCAGAGGATGCCCGCGGTGGCAGGCGCAATGCCATAGGGCCACAGCAAGAGCGAACGATACAACGCGAGTCCCCGGATCTTGGCATTGGCGAACGAGGCGAGCAGCAAGGCGAGGGCCAGGCCCACGAGCGTGACGATGAAGGAGAAGATGATGCTGGTGATCGCGCTCCGCAGATAGGCGGTGTCGCCGAAGAGGCGCTGGAAGTTGCCGAGGCCTACGAAGATCAACCGGTCCCCGAAGGGGGAGGCACGGAAGAGTGACAGCCGCACGGAGCCGAAGGCCGGCCAGAAGAAGAAGGCGAGCGTGATGGCGAGCTGCGGCGCCACGAGCGCGTAGGGCAGCCACCGATTGCGGAAGACCGCGCGCTTCATGCCGGGCCGCGCTACTTGTAGAGGGCAGCGAACTCCTTGAGGATCTCGTTGGACCTGGCCACGGCGTCGTCCATCCCCATCTTGGGCGTCTTGCTGCCGTTGAAGATGTTCTCCATCTGCTCCTCGATGGCGTCACGAATGGAGGAAAAGTTCCCGAGCCGGAGGCCCTGGCTATTGGGCGTGGTCTTCCCGCTTGCCATCTGCGTCACCGAGGTCTTGAGGTTCGGGTTCTTGGCGTAGACGCCCGAGGCTTCCATCGCCTTCACGGCGGAGTTGGAGATCGGCAGGTAGCCGGTAACGGTCGCCCACCAAGCCTGGTTCTCGGTGGAGGCGAGATACTTGAAAAACTGGGCGACGCCCCTGTACTCCTCGGGCTTCGCGCCCTTCATGACCCAGAGTGTGGCCCCCCCGATGATCGAGTTCCCCTGCGGGAAGCCGGCCATGTGGGGCAGCGGTCCAGTGCCCCATGTGAACTTGCCCTCGGATACCTTGGTGAGGTTTCCGATGTAGGCCGAAGACGTCAGAAAGATTCCGCACTCCCCAGCTCCCATGTTCGTCTCGGCCTTGTTGAGCCGGCCGTTGTAGGTGAACCAACCTTCCTTTACCCCGCGCTGCAGAAGCTCCATCATCTTCACCCCGAATGTCCCGTTGATCTGCAGGCGGGTGGCGAGACCGTCGAACCCGTTGGCGTGGTCCGCGAACGGCTGGTCGTGCCAGGCATGCATGTTCTCTACAAGCGTCCAAGACGGCCAGGCAGCACTAAAGCCGCACTTGCCGCCGGCCGCGACGATCTTCTTGGCCATCGTCTCGACCTCTTCCCAGGTAGCGGGCGCCCTGTCGGAGAGCCCTGCCTTCTTGAAGAGATCCTTGTTGTAGTAGAGGATCGGCGTCGAGGAGTTGAATGCCATCGAGTAGAGGTTGCCGCCCTGCGAGTAATAGCTCTTCACGGGCCCGATCAGGTCCTTCCAGTCGATAGCGATCTTATTGTCGCTCATGAGCTGGTAAACGGGGTAGACGGCGCCGGAGGAAAGCATGGTCTGCGTGCCCACCTCGTAGACCTGGACGATGTGGGGTGGCTGCTTGGCGCGGTAGGCGGCAATCGCGCCGTTCATCGCCTCCGGGTACGAGCCTTTGAAGACGGCTTTGACCTCGTACTCACTCTGAGAGGCGTTGAACTTCGCCGCGATCTCGTTCACGCGGTCGCCGAGTGTCGCCTGCATGGCGTGCCACCACTGAATCTCGGTCTTGGCGAGCGCGGATCCCGGGGTCACGGCAAGGGCGACGAGCAGGGCGCAGACCCAGGCGGCCAGGCGCATCGTGGTCGTGAGGCGAGGCATGGCTGTCCTCCTCCTGCGGGTGGCGTTCGAGCATGTGCCGGCGCCGGTGACGCTACCGGAGCCGAGTTGCGGTCGGGTTGCGGACTCGTGACATTTGCGCATCGCCGCGCCAGGCGGGACGGACTATAGCACGGATCAGGAGGCCCGGAACCTGAGGCTGCGGTCGACGGCGGCAGAATAGGCCTCGAGCTCCGCCGTGAGGCGGCGCGT
>DATJQN010000159.1:0-4357 GCA_035505775.1 Rectinemataceae bacterium
CGGCGCGTCACTTCGGCCAGGACGCGTCGATGTTAATGAGCGCCTGGTCGAGGGTGTGGCTGCCCGAAACGTAGGCAGTCATCTCCTTCCAGAAGGATCCCGCGCCCACCTGCCCGGGCATGAGGTCCGAGGCGTCGAAGCGGACGGCGGCGGCGTTCTTGAGCAGCTCGCCGAGCCGGCGGTCCACGGGATTCGTGTACCAGTCCAGCTGCGCGTCACGCTGGGGGGCCAGAGCTCCGCCGGACTGCACCCAGGTCTTGAGGGACTCGGCGGAGGTGAAGAACTGCATCACGGCGCGGACCTCGGGACGGTCGTTGAACATGGCGTAGATGTCGCCGCCGACCTCGACCGGGGCGCCGTACTTGGCGCTGATCGCGGGGAGCTGGAAGAAGTCATAATCCACGCCCGGCTGCAGACCGTTGGGGAAGAAGGTCGTGACGAAGTTGCCCTGGTCGTTGAACCAGGCCTTCGGCGGATTGTCGAACAGGACCTTCGGAGCGTCGCCGAAGCTCGTCGTCGCGATGGCCTTGCGGCCGCCGTAGACGTTGCCGTCGCCGAACCAGATGTCGGACCAGGTCTGAATGGCCTTGCGTACCTCCGGGCTGTTGAACTTCAGCGTGCCCGCCACCCATTTGTCGTAGTTCTGGAGGCTGGTCGTGCGGAGCATCAGCTGCTCGGTCCAGTCGGTCGCGGTCCAGCCGGTGGCGGCTCCGGACTCGATGCCGATGGCCCAGGGCGTGTCGCCGTCTTTCTTGATCTGGTTCTGGAGGGCGATGAGCTCGTTCCAGGTGGTCGGGACCTTGTAGCCGGCGGCGTCAAAGGCCTTCTTGTTGTACCAGACGATGCCCTTGACGTTGACGCGCGCCCAGATGCCGGCCATGACCGAGCCCTTGGGGCCGGGCATGGTTCCCATGTCGATCCAGCTCTGGACGTAGTTGGCCCTGACTTTCTTCATGTCCAGGACCTTGGAGAGATCGATCACCTTTCCCGCCTTGGCGAAGTTGGCGAGCAGTCCGGGCTGGGGGAAGTCCACGATGTCGGGCGGGTTGCCGCCGTTGATGCGGATGGAGATCGATGCCTCGAATTCCTTCGAGCCCTCATACTGGATGTTGATGCCGGTGGCATCCTCGAACGCCTTGACCGACTCGTTGAACTTCACCGCGTCGTTGTCGGTGAAGGGGCCGTCCATGGTTACGGTCGTTCCCTTGTACTTGCCCGCATAGGCGTCCGACAGGGGATCGGCATACACCGCGACGGTCATGGCGAGGAACGCCAGGATCGCGATCAGGGCGACTAGGCCTTTCTTCATTGCTCTACCTCCTCGAAGACATGCACTTCTTTACCGAAGTGGGGAAGCCACGTTTGACAAGCGACGCTGGCGCCGCGGACCGCCGGGGCGGACCGCATCGGCGGACTCACGCCGTTTCCCTCGGGACCACGGACAGGGGCAGCTCGATGTTCTGCTCCTGGCGCCCGCGGTCTCCCAGGCGAGAAATGAGAAGCTCTACGGCGATCCTCCCCGACTCCACCAGGGGCTGTCGGACCGTCGTGAGTCCGATATAGTCGGCGACCGGCAGGTCGTCGAACCCGACGATGGCGAGATCGTCCGGCACGCGGACCCCTCGCATGCGCGCAGCCTTGAGTACGCCCATGGCCTGGGTGTCGCTCGCGGCGAATATCGCGTCGGGAGGATCGGGCCGCCCGAGCAGCGCGGCCGTCTGCGCCATGGCGGCCTCGAGAGTGTGCTTCGAAAGCGAAACCAGGTTCCCGTCAAGCGGCGCCCCACCCTCCGCCAGGGCCTCGCGGTAACCGAGGAGGCGTTCGTCGCTCGTGTGCAGCGAGTAGCTCGGGACCTCGCTGTCGCCGACGAAGGCGCAGCGGCGCCTGCCGCGTGAGAGCAGGTATTCGGCCGCAAGCCGGCCTCCCCTGATATTGTTGATGACGACACTGCAGAAGGAAGGCCTGCCGAACTCGACGAGGACGGTCTCAACACGGTGGGAGAGGAGACGCTTGGCGGCCTCGTCGTCGAAGGGGAGCGACATCACCAGAAGGCCGTCGAGTCTCCCCGACAGGGCGGCGTTGACGAGGTAGGCGTCGCGGCGCAGCGCGGAGTCCACATTGAAGATGACGAGCTCGTAGGGCGAGTCCGCGATGGCGCCGATCACGCCGTTCAAGCGCTCGACGAATGAAGGAAACGTGAAGAAAGGCGCGAGCACTCCGATCCTGCCGCCGGCCTTGCGTGCGCGTTCCGCGGCAACCGGCTCCGGGATGAATCCGAGGGCGTCGATCGCCTCGAGGACCTTTCTGCGCGTCGACTCGCGCACTTTGGCGGGGGTATTGATCACCCGGGACACGGTGGCGATGCTCACCTCGGCTGCGTTGGCCACGTCGTATACGGTCACGTCGTCCACGTCCGCCCTCTTCCCTGCCTTGCGCAAGCTTTCATGTAAGCTCTTACATTATCCTAGACCCGCCACCGAGAGCTGTCAAGTGCGAAGTACAGAATCGTTCCTCGACGCTGCGCTGGAGGAGTAATACTAGACCTCCTTCGGCCGGGGCGTTTGACCGCTTTTCTTGGTTTTGTCACTATTTTCATGTAAACTGAGCGTATGGATGAAGCCTCCCGGGCTGCAGCACGGCCTCCTCGTCTCGATCAGGAGCGCGCTGAAAATCTCGAGCGGCGCTTCGTGCACCCGCCCTACCTGCTCGAGCGGCGGATGTCGGAGCACATCGCCCTCGGGGAGCTGGAGCCGGCCCGGGTCATCCTGAAGGAGATCAACCGCCGCACGCGCGCCCGCCTCGCCGGTGATGTGCTGCGTTCCCTCAAGAACTCCCTCATCGCCTCATGCACGATCTTCACCAGGGCGGCGATCGAGGGAGGCGTGGACGCCGAGATCGCCTTCACGCTGAGCGATGCATCGATCAAGGAGATCGAGGCCAGCCGGGAACAAGAGGAACTCGGCCGGCTCGAGCTGCGCATGCTGGAGGACTTCGTCAACCTTGTACGGCGTCATGTCGCCGAGCGCCGCAACGTGCTCGTCTGGCGGGCGGTCAAGTACATCCAAACCAGGATCGACCGCGAGATATCCCTCCAGGAAGCGGCCCGTGAGCTCGGCGTGAGCGAGCAGCATCTTTCAAGTCAGTTCAGCAAGGCGATGGGCGAATCCTTCGTGGATTATGTCCAGCGCGTGAAGGTGGAGGAGGCGCAATACTACCTGCGCTCCACCAAGCTCGACATAATGCGTATCGCCCAGATGTTCGGCTTCTCCTATCAGGCCTACTTTTCGCGCGTCTTCAGGAAGGTGGCCGGCCTCACGCCGTCGGAGTACCGGCGCAGGTACTTTCAGGCCTGAGCGCCGGCATCCGACGCCGCCGGTCGATCGCCCGCCCGCAGCGCGGGATCCCGCAGCCCGGCAATCCGCCCTGCCGAGGCTGCGGCTTGACAGTCGCCTTCCCGCGGGACGATATAAGGGCCCATGGATCAGCAGCGCGCCTTCATTTTCGACCTGGACGGCGTTCTCGTCGACACCGCACGATACCACTACCTCGCCTGGCAGCGCCTCGCCTCCGGCCTCGGCTTCGAGCTGGACCTGGCCGACAACGAGCGCCTGAAGGGCGTGTCCAGGATGGCCAGTCTGGACATCGTGCTCACCATAGGCGGCATCGAGGCGGGCCCCGAGGAGAAGGAAGAGATGGCCGCGCGCAAGAACGCCTGGTACAACGAGTACCTCAGTTCCATGGACGCCTCCGAGATTCTGCCCGGGGTGCTCGAATTCCTGGACCGGACGAGATCGGAAGGCCTGCGAAGCGCGGTGGCGAGCGCGAGCAGGAACGCCATGACGATTCTCCGGGCAACCGGGCTTCTCGCCCGTCTCGACGCGGTAGCCGACGGCAGCCTGGTCGCGAGGGCCAAGCCCGCCCCCGACGTCTTCCTCAAGGCGGCCGAGCTCCTCGCCCTCCCGCCGGCTTCGTGCATCGTGTTCGAAGACGCGGTTGCCGGCATCGAGGGTGCCCGGGCCGCGGGCATGAAGTCGGTGGGCATCGGCTCGCCCGGGCGTCTGGGCGACGCGAACCTCGTCCTCCCGGGCTTCGTCGGCGTGAGTCCCGGGGAGATACTGGCCCGGCTGGGGAGCTGACGCGGGTTCGCAGCCCTGCCCATGCGCCAGGCAGGTCGGGACCGTTCGCTGATCGCCTGCGGTTCCGGGCGCGGCTCCGGGCGCGGCGCGGGGCGCGGCGCCGGGCGCCGCTCGCCGCGGCGGGCGCAGCGGCGGTATCTTCTTCCGGTGGCCGACTACGAGATCAGCTTTGCCCCGCGCATGTCCGAGATCGAAGCGGAGGAATGGGACTCGCTCGCCCG
>DATJQN010000160.1:0-4783 GCA_035505775.1 Rectinemataceae bacterium
CAGCGCCGACCCCGAGCTCGGGAAATGGTATCCGGTCAGTACCTTCATGATGGTGGTCTTGCCGGCGCCGTTCGGGCCGAGCAGTCCGAGCACCGATCCGGTCTCCACGACAAAAGAGACGCCGTGAACGGCCTCACGGTCGCCATAGCTTTTTCGGAGTTCGCGGGCTTCTATCACGTCTCCCCCCTGCAGAGCGATGATGGGTACGCTTGGTTCTGAAGTATCCCTGTAAAACAAAACGAGGAGAAAAGGGTTACGCCCCCGAGACGGATCACAGGCCGGCCGGCCTCGCCGTGGTCCTCAGCCTGCAGCACGGATCAATCCTCGTATTCGATCGGGAAGTCCATGCGATCGCGCGACAGGACGGTCTGCGGGAATATCTCGCGCGCCTCGTCGAGCAATTGCTTCAGGTCCCGCTCAGTATAGCGCGGGCTGTAGTGGATAAGGGCGAGTTTCTTGATGCCGCCGGCCTCGAGGGCGAGGCGCGCTGCCTGGGCAGCGGTCATGTGCTTCTTCTCGGCGGCGCTCGAGGCGAGGGCCGTTTCGAACATACCCTCGCAGACAAACAGATCGGAGCCGCTCACCTCTTTCGAGATCTCCGGGAAGGCCAGGCTGTCCGTGACGTAGCTGAACTTCCTTCCCGACCGAGGAGGCCCCATGACCTGATCCGGCTCGACCATACGGCCATCCTCGAGCCGGACTGTCTCGCCCGCCTGCAGGGTTGACCAGAGCGGTCCGCGGGGGACGCCGAGGGAAAGCGCGCTTTCCGGATGAAAGGCGCCGGGCCGGGCGTCCTCCTCGAGCGTATAGCCGTAGCAGGTCTTGGTGTGGCGGAGCGGAAAGGCCCGCACGGAAAAGCCCTCCCCCTTCCAGACGATGCCGGGCTCGGTGATCTCGCGGACGACAATCTCATAATTGATGTACATGTCGAGCGAGCGGCGGTTGGTCTCGATATAGTCGGCCAGCTTGGGGGGTCCGAATATGTACAAAGGCTCTTCGCGGTCGACCTGACTCGAGAGCATGAGAATGCCGGGCAGACCGGTCACGTGATCGGCATGCATGTGGGAGACAAAGACGGCCGTGATCTTCTTCCACCGGAGATTGAGCCTTCGGATGGAGATCTGCGTCCCTTCCCCACCATCAAAAAGGAAAAGCTCGCCTTCGCGGCGGAGCAGCACGCTCGTCAGATTTCTATGGGGCAGCGGCATCATGCCGCCGCAGCCTAGAATAAAGGCTTCCAGGTTCATTTCGCAGGACTATACCCGAAAGACACACGGCGCTTCAATGACCGCCAGGCTGGATGGCGCGGCAGCGCTGCAGGGTACGGACCACGCGCTTGACGCCGGCCTTCGATGAGACAAGACTGGGCCAACCGGCTACACCGCAGCGGGTGGCCGCGTTCGTGGGGTGCAACGATGGACAAGCCGCGATTCGTGCATGCAGGTCCCGGCGATCTCGATGCCTGCGTCGAAATACTTATGGATTCAATACTCGGCGAGGAGTACTTTTCGCGCGAACTGGCGCAGGGCATCCTCGCGCAGGCGATCGAGCGCAGGGAACTCGTCCTTGCAAAGGGCAGCGGAGGTGAGATCCTCGGCTTCTTCCGCCTCGCGCTCGACGGCGTGTTTCTCGTCTTTGCCTACATCCATCTGCTTGCGGTCCGCACCGATGCGAGGGCTTCGGGGATAGGAAGTCTGCTGCTCGCGGAAGCCGAACGCCGCATCGCCGCCGAGGCTGGCTATCCCGACATGAAAAAGTCCTTCCTCCTGGTGGGGAAAGTGAACGGCCGGGCAAAGCGGTTCTACGAGCGGCGGGGATACCGGCGCGTCGCCACCCTGCCGGATCTGTTCTCCCCCGGCGACACCGAGTTTCTCATGATGAAGGAACTCGACAGCAGCTCGAAGTAAAGGGAGTACCCGATGGCCCAGCAGAGCCTCTCCACGCTCGCGGTGGACAGTTCCGCCCCCGTGCCCGAATCGATCATACGCCGGATGCCCAAGGTCGAGCTCCACGACCACCTCGACGGAGGGCTGCGCCCACAGACGATTGTCGAACTGGCAAGCGGGGCCGGAATCGAGCTTCCGGAACGCGAGCCCTCCCGTCTGGCAGCCTGGTTCATGCGAGGAGCCGACCGCAAGAGCCTCGCGCTCTACCTCGAGGGCTTTGCCTGCACGATCGCCGTCATGCAGGAGGCAGCCGCCATCGAGCGCGTCGCCCGCGAGGCGATCGAGGATCTGGCGGCGGACGGCGTGGTGTATGCCGAGCTGCGCTTTGCGCCGGCCCTGCTCACCGCCCGGGGCCTGGACATGGCTTCGGTGATCGAGGCCGCACTGCGCGGCTTTCGGACGGGCCAGGAGGCCACCGGCACCGAGTGGGGGCTCATACTGTGCGGCATGCGCACGATGCCTCCGGCGGTCTCGCTCGAGACGGCGCGGCTGGCCGTCGAGTATCGGGACCGAGGCGTGGTGGGTTTCGATCTCGCGGGGGACGAGAAGGGCCATCCGCCCAAACGCCACCTCGAGGCCTTCCAGCTTGTCCGGCAGGGAAACTTCAACATCACCATTCATGCGGGCGAGGCCTACGGCCCTGAATCCATCTGGCAGGCCCTGCAGACCTGCGGTGCGCACCGGATCGGGCACGGAACCCGACTCGCCGAGGACCTCGTTTCGAATGCAGGGAAGATCGCGGCGATGGGGAGCCTGGGCGCCTACGTCCGGGATCGACGCATACCGCTCGAATGCTGCCTCTCCTCGAACGTCCAGACCGGTGCCGCCCCCTCCTACGCCGAACACCCCTTCGGCCTCTTCTACCGCAACGGCTTCCGCGTCTCGCTCTGCACGGACAACCGCCTCATGTCCGGAACCAGCCAGTCCAGGGAGATGACGCTCGCCTCGACGGCCTTCGGCCTGAACCTCCGCGATCTCGAGAAGCTGGTGACCAACGCGATGAAGAGCTCATTTGCGCCCTACGAGCATCGGCTGCGCGTCATCTACGAGCGCATCAAGCCGGGCTTCGCGGCGCTGAGAGGTCAGGCGCTCGGCTGAGGGATAGAACGCGGGGGCCCTGTCTCCGCCCAAACGGGGCCAGCGTGGAAGCAACTCGGGCCGGGCTCCGCTTGTAGCTCGGGCCCCCGCCGTGCCATGATGCCGCATGGACGCCTTCACCGAACTTGGGCTTTCCGAGCCGCTCGCCACAGCTCTCACATCACTCGGCTTTGTTGGGCCCACGGCGGTTCAGACCGAGGCCATACCCCTCATCCTGGCCGGTCATGACGTCCTCATCGAATCCGAAACGGGCAGCGGCAAGACCTTCGCCTACCTTGCGCCCATTCTGCAGGATATCTCAGGCGCGGGACGGAGTCCCTCCGGGGAGCCCCTGGCGATCATCGTGTCGCCGACGCAGGAACTCGCCGTCCAGATCGGCCGCGAGTCGGACCGACTTGCGGCGGCGGCCGGGCTTTCCACCAGAACGGTGGTGGTCATCGGCGGATCGCCCCTCGACCGGCAGATCGGGAAACTCCACGACCGCCCCGACATCGTCGTGGGAACCTTGGGACGCATATCCGATCTCCTGACGCTCGGGAAGCTGAAGACCACCCGGCTCCGGTACCTCATTCTCGACGAGGCCGACCGGCTCATGGCGCCCGAGACCGAGGTGATGACGCGCGGCATTCTTGAAGGCCCGCGACGCCGCTGCGTGAAGCTGGTCGTCTCCGCAACCCTGCCTGAAAGAGTCCGACGCGAACTCCGTCCCCTCATGCACGAGCCCATGGAGCTCTCCTCGGTCGGAGGGCCCGTCATCGCCGGAAGCATCGAGCACTGGTGCTTCTACTGCGACGGAAGGAAACGCCTCGACTTCGTGAGGCGCTTCGACGCCGCCCTGCACCCCGAGCGCTGCCTCGTCTTCATCTCCCAGGCGAGCCGCGTGCCCGGCTCGGCGCAGCGCCTGGCCGACTTCGGTCTGCCCGTTGCGGCGATCCACGCTTCTATGGAGAAGGAAGCGCGAAGAGTCGCTCTCGAGCGCTTTTCGCGGGGAGAGGTGCGGTACCTCGTGACGAGCGACCTCGGTGCACGCGGTCTGGACATACCCTCCGTCAGCCACATCGTCAGCCTCGACCTGCCCGAAGAGCATACCATCTATACTCATCGCGCCGGCCGCACCGGCCGTGCGGGCGCCAGGGGTGTGAGCGTGGTGCTCGCCGACGGCGTGGAGCTTGCCCGCGCATCAAAAATCGCCCTGCGCGGACGCTTCGTCTTCCGCTGCAAGGTCCTTCAGGCCGGCACGCTGCTCGAGCCGAGCGCCGAGGAGTTCTTCGCCTCGGCGGCCGCAGCCGAGGAGGAGCGCCTGGCAGCGAAGGCGGCCCGGCTGTCACCGAGGTCGCCCCGCCCGGCCGGACAGGGGGCCGGTTACGGCTCGGGACGTCGCGGCACCAACGCCGCCGACCGCGGAGACGGCGCAACACGACGGGCAGCCACGGAGCGGCCCGAACCCTCCGGCCGGCATGGAGAGGACTCGACGAAACGGACAGCCCAAGGCCCCCGCGAAGGCGCCATCCGTCGCGAAGGCCCACTTTGGCACGATGGCCCGGGCTCTCGACCGGCCGCCACCCGACGGGCTTCGTCGGAGAGAGCGAGCCCGACGGATGGCCGTCGCAGGCCAGCTCCGAGTGGCCCCGGCGGTCCCGGCCGCGCGCGAGGGAGCAGCGGGCCGGGCGACAGGCCCTTCAAGCGCGAGCGCGAGGGCGCGGCGCGGCCGGCTAGCAGGTCCGGAGCGGGGCGCGGTC
>DATJQN010000161.1:0-5383 GCA_035505775.1 Rectinemataceae bacterium
GTTCGGCAAGGGCTGGGGAACTGCGGCCGCCCTGTCCAGCGCCGTCCACGGCCTCGACGAGGCCGGCGAGGGCTCCGGACTCGTCCGCGGGGGGGCCACCGTCGTAGTCCCCCGGGCTTCCGGTCTTCGGCACGCGCCCGAGCATGGACTCGAGAAGCTCCCGGCTGCGACAGGCGACGGCGCCGCCGCGCCCCCGCGGAGGCCGGCTGCCCGAGAAATACAGAATGTCACAGAGCGAGCCGATCTCCAGGCACAGATCGCGCAGGCTGCGCTCCGAGAGCCCGGGTTCCACCGCGCGCATCACGGCCAGGTTGCTTTCCAGGAAACTCGCATCGAGCACCAGCGGAAGGTGGAACTCGCGTGCGAGACCCGAGACCGCCCGCAGGTTCGCCAGGGAAAATGGTTGGCCACCGAGCAGATTGGCCGATGCCTCCATGCGGATGCAGGCGAGGTGTCGACCCGAGTGGGCGAGGAGGGCCAATTCCTTCAAGTCCATGTCGCCCTTGAAAGGCTCCACGCTGTCGGGCTGCAGGGCTGTCCGGGAGTGCAGTTCCAGCACCTGGCCGCCGAGGGCTTCGACGCTGTCGCGTGTCGTTGCGAAGCGGCAGTTGGTCGCGACAGTATCCCCCGGTTTTACCAGGGCTGCGCACACGACCCGCTCCGCCGAAAGTCCC
Source organism: Rectinemataceae bacterium (assembly GCA_035505775.1). Taxonomy (GTDB): domain Bacteria; phylum Spirochaetota; class Spirochaetia; order Treponematales; family Rectinemataceae; genus JAJXZP01. The sequence goes on from DATJQN010000161.1 coordinate 675, forward strand.
CGCGGCAGGGAACGGGAATGATCGAGGCCGAAGAGCCTTTTGACCGCCGCTTCCAGCGATTCCGACCTCGCATCGGGCTCCGCCGCCGGGGCGGGAAGATCGCGGCCCGCCGAAGACGCTACCGCGTCGAGAAACAGGTCTCCCCCGGTAAGGAGGGCGGTGTTGTATCCCGCGCGACGCAGCGCCGCCATGCGGTAGGAAAGGGGGGCGGGGCGCAGATCGACGCCCGCAGAGCCGGTGACCGGTCCGGCGGTTGGCGGCAGAAGCGGTGCCAGTTCGAGAGAAACTGTCATGATTGTTCCTTGATATCCGGCAGGAGGCCGGTGTCCTTACTTTTTGGTGGGCCCGAACGGGGCCGCACGGGCGGTCGGGGGATTGGTCTGCGGCGCCCGACGCGCCGCATCAATAGGAGTAGATGGGAAGGAAGGAAGGAACGGAGAGGGAAATCATGGGCCCATGATGGCGGGCCCGGAGCGGGTTGTCAAGTCGTTTCTATAGGCAGGTACTTGATTTTCAGCCCTGTCCCCGTCGATCGTTGGCCCGCACGAACTCTTCCGGCAGTACGAGGTTTTCCTTCGTCTTGACGCTCGTCGGGGCCCAGGTGATGGACTCGGACTTGAGGAGGCGGTAGATCGCCGCTTCGATTTCGTCCATCGTGCAGCCGATATGCGTGTTGACCCAGCCCTTCATGAGCTCGATGTTCACCTTGACGCCGCCCTCATGTATCCGTTCCCCGTGGCGAAGGGCGTAGTCGGTCATCGCCCGTGCAATGCGCTCCCTGGGCATGGTCTCGATGAGCTCTGAGACCTGGTCGTTGGACCGCCGGAGACGAGCGGACAGGACCTTGATGATCTTCAGCGCGAACTTGCCGTTCGCCAGGATCATGGACTCGAAGGTGGGTCCGTTGACCGCGAGCACCCGCGTGCGCTTCACGGCCTCGGCGGAGGCCGATCGGGGACGGTCGTCGAGGAGGGCCATTTCGCCGAAAAAGTCGTTCGGAGTGTCCACGGTCTTGAGCACCGCCTGACCTCCCTCGACGCGCTTTTTCAGATCGACCGCACCCTCGAGGAGAACGTACATGAGATCGCCGTGCTCCCCCTCCTTGAAAATGAGCTCGCCGGCCTCGAACACGCGCAGGTTTTCGTCATCCATGGTGGCACAAGTGTAGGCCGCAGACACGGGAGCTGCAAGCGGAGGACCGGACGAGGCCCGCTCGCTCCGTCGGCACGGAGAGCGCGCGAGCTTCCCCCGTGGACGGGGAAGGAGCGACAGGTCTATGGTTGGACGATGGACAGCAACAGCTCCTACACGCCCTCATCCGACCGCTACGCTCGCATGCGCTACCGTCGCTGCGGCTCCTCCGGTCTCCAGCTCAGCGCCGTATCGCTCGGCTTCTGGCACAACTTCGGGGGAAGCGCTCCCTACGAGACCGCCCGCGCGATGACGAGAAGGGCATTCGATCTCGGCATCACGCACTTCGACCTGGCCAACAACTACGGCCCGCCGCCGGGTTCGGCAGAGGAATGCCTGGGGCGGCTCATGCGTGATGACTTCCGATCGCATCGCGATGAGCTCGTCATCTCGACCAAGGCGGGCTACACGATGTGGCCGGGGCCCTACGGCGATCACGGGTCGCGGAAGTACCTCCTCGCAAGCCTCGATGCAAGTCTTGCGAGGATGGGCGTCGACTACGTGGACATCTTCTACTCCCATCGCCCGGATCCCGAGACGCCGCTCGAAGAGACGATGGCCGCTTTGGCGCAGGCGGTCCGCAGCGGCAAGGCGCTCTACGTGGGTCTGTCCAACTATCCCCCCGAGCTGACGCGCGAGGCGGCCAGCTTGCTCCGGGCCCTGGGCATCCCGCTGCTGATCCATCAGCCGCGTTACCACATGTTCGACCGCACCGTGGAACAGGGACTGCTCGATACCTGCGCCCAGGTTGGTGCGGGCGTCATCGCCTTCATGCCCCTGGCCCAGGGCCTCCTCACGGCGCGCTACCTGGAGGGCCTTCCCGCGGACTCGCGGGCCGCCTCGGCGAGTCCTTTTCTCACACCAGAAAGCCTGACCGAGGAGAAACTCGCGAAGGTGCGGAAGCTGCATGCGCTCGCGGCCGCGCGGGGGCAGAGTCTGGCCCAGATGGCCCTGACCTGGACCCTCCGGGACCCGCGGGTTACGAGCGCGCTCATAGGCGCGAGCCGGCCCGGGCAGATCGAGGAGAATGTCGCCGCGCTGGATGCCCCGGAGCTGAGCACGGGCGAGCTCGAGGCCGTCGAGCGCGTCCTGGCCTCGTAGCGTCGGGCACCGCTACGGGCTCCCGGGCTCGTAGCGCAGGATCTCGCGCTCGAGGCTGGTCCGATAGTCGAGGAGGGCGTGCAGTATCGCCCTGTCCCGTGCCGGCGTCGAAGCATCCTCGAGACGTTGCGAGATGACCTTGCTGTACGTCGCGAGGTCCGTGGCGCCCGGGACGGGAGGGAACTGGAGCCGGCCGGCGCAGAAGCCGCGCCAGCGTTTCGCCTCCTCCTCGCCGAGCGTGTCCGGAAAATTGCGCGCAAACAGGCGGCGGATCAGCTGCGCGGGCCGGTCATCCTGGAATCGCAGCGCATAGAGTCGCTGCTTCGCCTCCGCAGGAGGCAGCGACTCGAGGGACTGCTGAGCCTCCGCAAGGAGCGAGGCATCCCGATCCGGCAGGAAGCCGCCGTCGTAGAGCCGGAGCTCGGGGTCATCCGCAGCGACTTGTGGGGGCGGCGTCTCGTATACCGCCACGAGCTTCTGGATGAGTTCCGGCTGACCTTGCACCACCTTCAAATGAGCGAGGCATGCCTCCACGTCCAGCCCGAGCCTTTCCGCGGCTTCGGAGCTCAGCGTGCCCAGAGGGGCCAGCGCCGGGCAGCGGTTGAGCCTGATCCGGGAGAGGGGCAGCCGGGCCTCGTCGAGCTCTCCGGCCTTCGTGAAAACGCGGCGGCGGAGCTCCTCCACGCTCAGGTCGAGGATCGATGCCGGATCGAAACGGAGATCCACCGCGACGAGCGCGTTTCTGTTCTCCGGGTCCAGGGCGATGGGTGCCACGAGCGTCGTGCAGCCCCGAACCGAGGTGTAGCCCACCGCGGTGTGCACGAGCGGGGTCCGGTCGACAAGATCCACAAGCGGACGCAGCGAATCCCGGCTGCGATGGGAGTAGTACCACCTGAACAGCTTGGGCTGCTTGACCCTGACCAGCCGCGCGAGACCCACGGTCGCATTGACGTCGTGGAGGGCATCGTGGGCCGCCTCGTGCCCGATACCGTTGGCCTTGGCGAGGGCACCGAGCGTGAAAATGGGACGTCCGCCTTCCTCGGTCGGCCAGACAATGCCCTCGGGTCTGAGGTCGTGGGCGGCCCGCATGAGGTCTATGATGTCCCAGCGGCTGTTGCCGTTCTTCCACTCGCGCTCGTAGGGATCGAAGAGATTGCGGAAAAGCAGGCTCCGGATGAACTCGTCGTCGAACTGCAGCGAGTTGAATCCGGCCACCACCGTGCCGGGACCGCTCAGGTGCTTGCGCACGAGGCGGGCCAGATCGTAGTCGCTGACCCCGGCTTCCGCGCAGTGCTGCGGCGTGATGCCATGGACGAGGCACGAGTAGGGACTGGGAAGATAGTCCGGACTCAGGCGACAGTAGATGGCCACCGGCTCGCCGATGCGCTCGAGGCGCTCGTCGGTGCGCAGCCCCGCGAACTGGGCGATCCGGTCGTAGCGCGGGTCGAGCCCGAAGGTCTCGAGATCGTACCAGAACAGGGTCGCGGCCATGAGGCATCATAGCATACCCTCGCGGCCCGGCCGAAGCCATGCTATGCTTGGGTCGTGAACCATGTGCTTGTGGTCTCCCTTTGGTCATGTTCGTTCTGCTGAGGCGTCCCGGCGCCCTCGTCGGCGCAGCCCTCCTCCTCGTCACCCTTGCTTCGGCGCGCGAGCTTGCGGTGGGCCATCGGCAGCCGGTAACCGGCTCCTCGAAGGAACGCCCCGGCAATCCGGCCCAGACCGGCCTGCTCATGACCTTCAGCCTGGAGGCCGCCCCCTTCCCCGATCCGGCCCGCGCCGCAGGATATTCCTATGACGGTGAGGATTTCCCCCTCCGGGGACACTACGACGACGCCTCCGTTGCGGTCTTCGTCCCTCCCGGCTGGAGACCGGGCCCACGCGTCGACCTGGTTTTCTTTTTCCATGGCTGGTACTCCTCGATCCCCGAGGCTCTGCAGACCTTCTCGCTGAAACGGCAGTTCGCCTCAAGCGGCAGGCAGGCCCTCCTTGTGGTCCCTGAGACCGCCCGGGACGCCCCCGATTCCTACGGCGGCAAGCTTGAGCGGCCTGAGGGTTTCGACCGGCTCATCCGGGAGCTTATGGGCAGACTTCGCGCGGATGGCATCATCGGACAGAGCCGGCTCGGTTCGATCACGCTCGTGGGCCACAGCGGCGCCTACCGCGTCATTGCACGCATCCTCGGGCAGGGAGGGGCGGCGGCGAAAGTCCGGGAAGTCTGCCTCTTCGACGCCCTGTACCAGGACGTGGATCGCTTCTCGGCATGGATCGCCTCGGGGCAGGGCCGATTCGTCTCGGTCTGCGCCGCGGATGGAGACCCTGTGGACAATGCCGAGCGCCTCGCCGACAATTTGCATGCGGCCGGTGTGGATTTCGTCTGGGACAGGGACGACCCGGACCGCGACGATGCCGTGCTC
>DATJQN010000162.1:0-8821 GCA_035505775.1 Rectinemataceae bacterium
GCTTTCATCATCGGGAACATGGTGTTGTCGTTAAACTCCTTGGCCTTCGCATCTTCTTTCGCGTCCACTAGTTTCTTGAGTTCGACATAGGCGGCCTGGTTGGCTGCTTTTAATTCCGCCAGCTGCGGAATCAGCGCCTCCATGCTGTCACGGTAGGACTTCAGCTGCTGCTCGACCTTGAGGGCCGAGGCCACCGGGTCGGCGAGGTAGCTGTCGAGGTTGCCCTTGTCCCAGGTGGAGAAGTCGAGCTCCTTTCCGATCCAGGCGAACTTCTGGCCGGGGGGCAGGCCGGGCTGGATCTGGACTGCCTCGTTCGTGGCGAGGTCGACGGTCTGGCCGCCGGCCTGGAGCTCGACGGCCCCGGAGACGACGGCGACGAGGGAGGAGCCGTCCATGCCGCCGTAGATCTCCACTTCGGTTCCGCGGACCCCGGCGGAACAGCTCGTAGTGGCGAGCAGGGGTTCCTTGTCGCCGAGCTTGTCGAACTTCATGGCCACCGAGCCCACGACGGTCTGCAGCACGGTCTTCTGCGTGCCGCCGACGCTCGTAGAGCCGAGCACGAAGACGGTGTTCTGCCTGATCTTGATGGAGCTCGCGCCGACCAGGAGCTTGAGCTCGGCCGTGGATCCCGCCTTGGTGATGACCGAGTCGCCGGTCAGGAGCTTGTCGCCGAAATCGATCCCGGTGATCTTGCCGGCGCTCGTCTTCCTGCTCACATCGCCTTCATAATTCACGACCTCGGCCTGCTGCTGGGCCCAGGCGAAGGCGGCGGTTCCCACGAGGAGGGCGAGGCACAAGAGTCTCAGCTTCATTTGACCGGTCCCTTGAATCCCTGGATCCGCGGATAGCCCTTGATCTCGCGGTTCAGGATGAGGTAGTAGCGCCCATCGCTCGTGTCGAGCGCGACGAGGACGCTGTTCTTGTCCAGGTACTTCTTGAAGAAGACGCGGACGTCCATGCTGTCGCCGAAGGTCGTGTAGGTATCCGCTCCGATGCGGGCGATCGAGGCGATCGTGGGCCTGCCCAGGGTGAAGCCCGCCGCCTTGAGGTTGGTCCAGGCCGCATCGACATCGGCCTGACGGAGGAGGATCTCGGCGTCCAATATGAAGGGGGTCGAGGCGAGTACCTTGATGGCGCCGACCCCGCCCTGATCGATCAGGGCGACCAGCTTGTCCACCTTCTTCTCGCTTGGCGTGTAGGGGATGCTCGCGCAGGAGCCGAGGCCGAGCATCGCGCCCAGGGCGAGCGCGCACAAGCCCGGGGCCAGGAAGCGGGCGGCAGAACATCGTTTCATGTGCAATCCTCTCTGACCTGCTGAATATCGATTGATCCACTAATCTACCTCGCCAAGCCTAGGCTTTCAGGCTCGCGCTGTCAATCTTCAGGCGGCCGGCGGCGGCGCGGGGAGGGCGCGCTGAACGCCGCCGAGACCCTGCCGGCCCGGTGCGCCTCCCTTGACTGTCTACCGGGATTGGGTAGACTGGGACGGCCGGCATGAGGAAGGAGCCCGTAGAATCCGGCGGCGGAGGGTGCGCGGATGGCTGTCGAGGCATCACGGGGCTCGCAGGACGAAGAGACCTTCATCGAGGCGCTGCGATCCCTCCACGAGATATCGCTCCAGCTCTCGGCTTCGCCCGACCTGGACGGCCTCTGTCGCCGCGCCGTGGAATGGGGCATGGGGCGTCTCGGCTTCGACCGGATGAGCATCTGGTTCATCGACCCGGAGGACAGCGACTGGAATGTCGGAAGCTGGGGAACCGACGAGTCGGGCCGGCTCCGCGACGAGCGGGGCGTTCGCGTCCGCCGGGACCCGATCATCGCGCCGCCCGAGTTCTACGAGGGCAAGCTTCCGGTGGTCGTGTCCCGCGACCTCGACTGCTTCGATGAGAAGCGGAGGGTCGTGGGCCGCAGCGACAAGGCCCTGGCGCCCCTCTGGGACGGCCGTCGGATAATCGGCGAGCTTTCCGCCGACAATCTCCTCTCGCACAAGAGCGTCGGCACGCGGGACATCGAGCTCCTCACGATCTATGCGCGCATGGTGGCGCATCTGTGCAGCCTCATGCGGACCAAGGAAGCGCTCGCCTCCGAAAGTCTGGCGCGCAAGACCCTCCTCCTCGAACTCAAGCACCGGACCAAGAACAGCATATCGGTCATCGCCTCGCTCGTCGGGATGGAGGCCGAGCGCGTGCGCGACCCCGACGCCCGATCCGCCTTTGCCACCCTGGCCAACCGGGTGGAAGCCCTCGGCTCCCTCTATTCGCTGATAGACGTCGAGGGGCTGACCGGCTCGGTGGATCTCAAGGACTATCTCGAGGCCATAGTTCACCATGTTGCCGCGAGCCAGGGCACGGACAGCAGGGCGATCGCGGTCGGCACGAAGATCGAGAGCATCCGCGTCGATCCCAAGAAAGCCGCGCCGCTGGGGCTCGTGCTCAACGAGCTCCTGACCGACTGCATGAAGTACGCACACCCGGAAGGCGGCCCCGGCAGGATCGAGGTCGAGCTCAGGCTCGAGGCGCCGGAGATCCGGCTGCTCGTATCGGACGACGGCGTGGGCTTGCCGCCGGGCTTTGCGGCCTCCTCCTCATCCGGACTCGGCATGGGTCTCATCCTCCTCCTCGCGCGGCAGCTCGGCGGCCGATTCGAGATCGGCGAAGGCACCGGCGCCCGCTTCAGTCTCCGCTTCCCGCAGTAGGGCGGCATTCCCTGGAGCATCCAGACACTGTCTTTCCCTTCGGATCGAAGCTAGAATGCCGGCAGTCGAACAGGGACCGCCCAAGCCACGGTCCGGGAGGTTTCCATGAAGACCGAGGAATGGACCTGGAATTCGACGGACAGACTCGCCATGCATGCGACCGGCTGGACACCGGACGGCGCCCCGACGGCGCTCATCGTCTTCGTTCATGGCCACGGCGACCATGCAGGGACCCACGGACAGATTGCGGAAGCCTTCTGCAAACGGGGCTATGAAGTACAGGGGTTCGACCTCAGGGGACACGGCCGGTCCGGCGGCAGGCGGGGACACACGGCTTCCTATGAAGCTCTGATGGACGACATCGAATCCTTCCTGTCCCAGGCTCGCAAACGCCGCCCCGGCCTGCCAACATTCCTGTATGGGCACAGCATGGGTGGGAACCTCGTACTGAACTTCGCCCTGAGACGGAAGCCGGATCTCGCCGGAGTCCTGGCCACCGCGCCATGGCTGAAGCTCGCCTTCCAGCCCCCTGCAGTCAAGGTGGCGCTTGCGCGGGTCGCGAACGCCGTATTCCCCGCCTTCACCCAGGATGCCGGCCTCGACCTGGGCGGGCTCACCCACGACCCGGTAATCAACAAGGCCCATGTCGATGATCCATTCGGCCATACCCTGATATCCGCACGGCTCTTCCTGACCGTATACGAGGCCGGCCTCTGGGCGCTCGACAATGCCGGCGGCTTCGGGCTGCCGCTGCTCCTGCTTCACGGCACGACCGATCCCATAACGTCCTTTGACGCAAGCTCGGAATTCGCGGCTCGCGTGGGCTCCGCCGCCCGCTTCGTCCCCTGCGAAGGTCTGTACCACAACATCCATGAGGAGCCCGACAACGCCCCGGCCATGGCCGCGATCGTGGGCTGGCTCGAGGAGCGACGCTCCGCGACCGCTCGGCGCTGAGCGGCGGGTGTCGACACATATGCACGACAGGTCCACGATACCCGAACCCGACGGCATCGATGGCGAGGGCAGGCTCCGCTTCTCCACCGTTCTCTACCGGCCCGAAGGGGTCGGCACTTCCACCTTCGCCCGATGCCCCTTTCCGGTGGCGGACCGTCTCGGCTCGAAGGGCCGGATTCCCGTGGCAGGCACGGTGAACGGGGCGCCCTTTCGCGGCATGCTGATGCCCTGGGGAGACGGAACACACTTTCTGACCATTGACGCAGCCCTGCGGAAGGCGGCCGGCGCGGGTCCCGGCGACGAAGTCCGCGTCGTGTGCCACATCGACCGGGAGCCCCGTCCGGTCGAGCCGCCCGATGAGCTCTCAGCGCTCCTCGCCGCCGACCCCGCCGCCGCGGCCGCCTGGGACGCGCTCGCACCCTCGCACCGCAAGGCCTATGCCGTCTGGATTGCCGAGGCCAAGAAGGCGGAGACCCGGGTCGCCCGATCGGAAAAAGCGGTCTCGATGATTCGGGCCGGCAAGAAGTTGAAATAGCGGGAAGCTCCGGACCGCGGAGGAGGGCGGCCGGGCGCCTGCTCCTGCCGCCGCCCTCCCGGGCGCGCCATTTCCGATCGCCCCGGACGCTTCGTATCTTGTATCCCTAAGGAAGGCTACATGATACGAAAAACGGTACTGATCACCGGATCGACCTCGGGCATCGGCCTGGCCGGCGCGGAAGCCCTCGGGGCCAAGGGCTGGCGGGTGCTGGTCCACGGTCGGAGCGAGGCGCGTCTCGCTCCGGTCCTCGACGCGCTCACCACGCGGGTTGGCGGCGGCGAGTTCGTAGGGGTCACCGGGGAGCTCGGCTCCCTCGCCGCTGTGGCCGCGCTTGCCGATCAGGTTCGGACGAAGACGGACCAGCTCGAAGCCCTGTGGAACAACGCGGGAGGTCTGGCGCCCTCCTACGAGCTCGGTCCCGACGGGGTCGAGCGCCAGATGGCGGTCAACTACCTGGCTCCCGCTGCGCTCTCGCGACTCCTCCTGCCCCTGCTCCGCGCGGCGCCGCAGGGACGCATCCTGATCACGAGTTCGATGGCGCACAGCTTCGCGCCGCGCCGCATCGACGCGTGGCTCACTCCGGGCGCAAGGCGCTACCGGCCGATGGCGGTCTACGGACAGTCGAAGCTCGCCACCATCCTTTTCAGCCGGGAGCTCGCCCGGCGCCTCGATCACGGCGGGGTCACGGTCAACGCCTATCACCCCGGCTTTGTGCGCTCGGGCTTCGGCTCGGGCGGCGACCCCGACCGGAAGGGCTCCTTCGGTTTCGCGTCCTTCATTGCGCTGAGTCCCGAGCAGGGCGCGGACACCGGGGTGTGGCTGCTGGACGATCCCGCGGTTGCGGGTGAGAGCGGCGGCTACTGGATCAAGCGCAGTCTGCGGAAGCCCTCGGCGGCGGTCACGGAGGAGGAAGCGACGCGGCTCTGGGAGCTCACCGAAGCCCTGCTGAGCCGGCGCCTGGGCACGCTGCCCCTCTGACATTCACGGACGCTGAATGGACTCCGCAGGCCGGGGGCCCGCGCTCCTCGTCGTTGCGCCGGGCTGACGATCGCCCGGAGGAATCTCGAAACGGCGGTGGCCGTGCGCCAGCGTCGAGAGCCAGTCCCGGAATATAGGAAGGGTCTCTGAGATGATGCGGGTGAGTTCCACGGCCATCTCCTTGCCGTGCATCGATATCGCATAGTTGACGAGGAGGCGGTCCAGCCGTTCGTCGGTGATCACGGCGGCCAGCTGCTCGAGGCGCGAGGGGGACTCGGCGGTGGAGGCTGAGGCTCTGAGGGCTGCTCGGAGCGAGTCCCGGGTGCGCGGCTCCTCGCGGAAGAGGTAGAGGAGATCGAAGACGGCGATCGCCCGGTCCTCCCGCTTGCCTTCGATGATGCGCGGCACCATCTCCTCGACATCGCGCCTGCGCAGTCGCAGCGTCCTGAAGTACTTGCCCAGACCCTCGATGAACCCGGCCACCACATCGGACCAGATCTTGGACTGGACGATGGTCGGTATGCCGAGGCTGTAGCCCACGGGGGCGAAGACGCTGGCGAAGGGCCAGGAGATGATCGTCCGGAAGAGATTCGCGCGCCTCACGCTCAGATCGAAGCCCCTGAGCTTGTTGTGGCTCATGATATACAGGCCGTTGGCGAAGGCTATGAAGAAGAACTTCACTGCGTTGTAAAAGAGGCCCGTCGCGGCGAAGGGCCAGAGCAGGTCGAACCTGCCCTTGATGAAGGCCATGATCGGCACCGAGAAGCCCGTCCAGAAGAGGGACTGTGCCACGTTCCTCCAGTTCACGCTCCTGAAACGCCACTGGCGGATGCGGGTCCCGCGGTAGGCCAGGAGGTCGACGAGGGTGTTGCGGGAGCCCGTGATGCCGAGCCAGAGGCAGGCGTACGCCGGGCCTATGAACTGGTTGGCCACGACAAAGCCGATCGCCGTCATGACCAGGTTGACCAGCGCCGGGTTGAGGTAGCGGAGGGCCCGGGAAAGCGGGAGCTTCGCGGTCTGCCCGTCCTCTTCATCGCCGAGCCTGTTCTCCACGGGGCCGGAAATCTTACCCATGCACAGGAGGTCCGACGAGTCGAGCTGCGTGTCGCCGCCGGCGGCATGGAGGGCACCGAGGTCCACGGGCTTGCCGCCGCCGTCGATCAGCGCCGCCACGACGCGCGGAAGCCGGACGTGACGCCGGACCCAGCGGCTGCGATATTTGCCGTTGAGCGCGTCGGCCCTGATAAAGCCCATCCCCGGAACGTCGCGGCTGCGCCCGGTCGCATCGCTGCCGCAGACCGGCACGAAGGGCGGACCACCCTCCCCTGCGCTCCTTGCGTTGATCTCGTTCACGAGCCTGCAGAGCCGCAGGATCTCGCCGGGATCGCGGCGGATCGAGTCCCGCACGTTGTAGACCTCGACCTGATCGATGAGGCCGCGCCCGCTCTCGAGCATGCGGCCGGCCCGCGCGAAGCCGTGCTCGAGGGGCTGGATGAGCTTGAGGGAGCAGCCCGCCTGCGTCAGCAGATGGGTGAGCTTGGTAAGGTTGTCGAAGGCCGATGCGTGCTCCGCCTCGGTGGGATCGGGGAAGTAACGCCGCTTCAGGGCCTCGGGATTCATCTCCCGGTACTCGGCCCGAACCTGCGAATACCGGGATTCGATGATCCCGAGGTCCCAGTCGGATATGAGGCCGTTCCGGTGGTCGTGGAGGGCCATGCCGCGCTGCACTTTCAGGTAGAGCACCCGGTTGAACATCGCGGGCCGGTAGTGCCGCCAGAGGAGCTCCCCGAGATGGGCGCGGTTGGCGTTCTCCAGGGGCACGAAGGCCGCCAGATCCCGCATCCGGAGCTTGGGAACACGATAGGCGCGCTTGTCGGGGAAGCCGGCGTTGAGCTCCACGAGCGGCCCGCGATTGAAGGCGGACAGGAGGTGCCGGATCGCCGCCACGCGTCCCTCCTGATCCTCCTTCAGCCCGGAGAGGAGGGGGTGAAGCAGCTTGCGATGCTCGGAGAAGAAGCGGCCCAGATCGTCGGCGTGGCGGGTTTCCGGCAGCAGGGCCATCAGGTGGAAGCGCTCGCCCTCGAAGTCGAGCCCGATCTCGATCCCGATGTTGACCTTTATGCCCACCGCACGTCCCGCTTCCACTGCCTCTTCCATCAGCTCCATCGCCGAGATGCCGCTGTAGGCTATCGTCAGCTCCCCGATGCCCTTGATGAAGGCGTCGATGAGCAGCTGCGTCGGATTTTTGCGCCCCGAGGTGGCGGTGTCGTGGACGTGAAAATCCACCCCCGCATGGAGGTCCTTCAGCTTCTTGCCGTTCTCAGGGAGCTCGACGAGATTGAGGCGGTCGAGCAGCGCACGTATGGTCTGACTCTGCCCGTGGGTCGAGGCGGAAAAGTCCTGCAGCAGCTCGAGCTGCCTGCGCCGGTCATCCCGGTAGCGCACGGCCGCCTTGATGAGCGCCATCTGGACGCGGGCCGTATTGAGGGGCATGTCGAGAGTCTGGGCGTGGAAGGAGGCGTCGACCATGAGCTTCAGGGCGCGCACCCGCAGCCTGGAGTGGCGCGAATCGAGGTCGTGAATGACCGTGATGTACGCTTCCGCGATGCTGATGCGCCGCCGCTTGAACCATCTCGACACGCCCAGGGGATGGGAGCGCGGATCGAGCACGGCAGCCGCGGGCTGGTCTATGCGCGCGTTGAGCTCACGCCTGAGCTTGTAGAGCTCGCTCGAGAAGCTCAGGGATTCGACAAGCCTGCCGTAGAGTCTCTGGAGTCCCGAGTGCATGCGCCGCGTTCCTTTCGAGACCGCCATTATCCACTGGAAACGTCCGGCAGGAAACTGGTATTTGTGGCCGGCACATCCCTGACCCGGGCCTTGTGGCGTTCGACGACGCCCCCACGCCAGCGGCGAATCGGAGCATTCGGGTGCCGAGAGACCCTGACGTTGCGGTTATCGAGGCCTGCCCAATGGATCCACCCGGCTCCGGGAAGGGAGACCGCGTATCACTGCACGACGGTCTGAGCCAGCGTGCTCTGCGTGACCATCAGCCGGCCCATCGCGTCTATGATCACCCGGCTCATCGACGCCTGGGCAGCGGGGAATCCCGAAACCGCCTTTACTTCGAAGAAATAGTTCTTGCCGGCGACCGTATCCAGCTCGGCCTTCGCCGTGTTGGTGGTGGAGACCACCTTGACGCTGTGCTTGCCCGGATCTACGACAATGAGAAAGAAAGTCCCCTGCGCGATCGACCCCAGCTCCTTGTCGTCGACGAGTACCTTGAACTGGATGAGCTTGCCGAAGGAACTGGTGTCCCTCGAGACGTATATGTTCACCTTCCCGTCCGGCGGCGCAAAGCTCTTCGCTGCGGCCTCGGCGTCCTTGGATGCAGCCTGAGCCATTGCCAGTCCGGCGATCAGCGTCCCCAGCAGCAGCACCGAGATGCGGATTCTACCAGCCATTGCGTCCTCCTCGTCAAACACCGATGCCAGGTCTGAGTTCCCACAAGGACTAAAATAATCCATACCCAGGCAAAAGGCAGCGATGAAACGATGGGTTCTCGATCGTCACGGGCCGCGTTCCCTTGACAGGATAGGCACCGTGCTGCCCCGGCCCGCCCCCCGGCGCCGCCACCACGTGGTGGAGCTGCCGGCTTC
>DATJQN010000163.1:0-3122 GCA_035505775.1 Rectinemataceae bacterium
CTCAGTCCCAATTCGTCTACGGTGCGGACCACGCGACCATCAGAAGGAAGGGCAGGATGACCGAGTGTCGACGCGCATTTTGAATTAACCAAATAAAGCACGTCTCTCGCGAATTCTCTAGGACCGATTGAAAAGATTCTCACGGAGAACTGACCGATAAAGGGAAGGGGCGGAGGCCTTCGTAGGACCGCCGCCCCTCATCGCACCGCTTGTCTTGCTCACAAGTGGTACTACCCATGTCGGCCAGTGTGGCCCAAATCATGAGCCAGGGGAAGCTCTTCCCGTGGCCGCGGCCGGAGAGCTGTCCACGCTGTGGTGGAAGACGGCTTTGGGGCCATGGGTTTGTGCCTCGCTACTTCGATGGCTTACCCGAAGCGGTCTGGGTCAAACGCTGGCTCTGTCCCGACTGTGGGGCAGTGCATACCTGCCGGCCCGCGAGCCACTGGCGGCGATTCCTTGCTCCGATCGCGGTCATCCTCGCAAGTCTCTCGGCGAAACTCTCCGGACTGTGTTGGCTACGGAGCGAGAGCCGGCAACGCCAGCAGTATTGGCAGCGCGGCTACATCATCCAGAGCCGCTTCGACGGCCAGCCGCCTTCGAAGATCGACGAACTCCTGGCCGACCTCGTCGTCGTGGCCACCCATTCGACCGCCAACCGCACGACAGTGCCGATCCTGGAGCCTCCCCACCTAAGCTTTGCGGCGACAGCGCCACCGTAACGCCCGACACTGGCCCGCTGGAGGTATCCCATGGACCAGGAAACACGTCGCGCCATCTCACTCTTTCGCTTCGGAGTCATCAGCCCCTTGGTCAGCCGCAAAGGTATGAGCCGCGGTGAACAGGAAGCTCATCTGCGCGAGATCATCGCCGCCCACTGGGAGATGCCAGGATCGGCACGGACCTCGATCGCCCGCTCGACCGTGCTTCGCTGGCTCGCCATCTACCAGCGTTCCGGCGAGAGGCTCGAATCGCTCGAGCCCCAGCCCCGCAGAGACCGCAACACCTCGCGGGCCCTCGACCAGGAGCTCCAGGCATCCCTCATCCGGCTCCGCCAGGCCAACCCCGGCGTGAGCCTTCCCGTCTTCGTGAAGATCGCCCGTTCTGTCGGCATCGTCGAACCGGAACACACACCCTCGAAGGACAGCCTCTATCGACTGTTCAAGCGCGCTGGCATCGAGAAGGACACGCGATTGCCTGAAGATCGCCGGCGCTTCGAGACCGAGCTCTCGAACGACCTGTGGCAGTCCGATTGCATGCATGGGCCCCGTGTAGTCCACTCAGGCAAGCTCCGCAAAGCCTACCTGTTCGCCGTCATCGACGACCACTCCCGGCTCATCACCAACGCCCGTTTTTACCTCGCCGAGGATCTCGACTCCTACCGCGACTGCCTGATCGGCGCCTTCCAAAAGCGCGGGCTCCCCCGCAGACTCTACGTCGACAACGGAGCCGCATTCCGCTCGAACGCCCTCAAGTACGCCTGTGCTAGGCTGGGTGTCGCGCTCCTCCACTCGCGTCCCTACATTCCCCAGGGTCGCGGCAAGATCGAACGGTTCTTCCGCTCGGTCAGGATGCAGTTCATCCCGCTCCTTCCTGCCGAACTCACCCTCGAGATCCTCAATGAGCGATTGGCGCAGTGGATCGACGATGATTACCACGAGCGCAAGCACTCCTCCACGGGCCAGACGCCGTTGGAGCGCTACCTCGCCCAGGTCCACCTCCTCCGCGCCGCCCCACCAGACCTCCGCGACTACTTCAGGATCCCGGCCCGGCGCAAGGTGGACAAGGATCGCACCGTCACCCTCGAAGGACACGTCTACGAGGCTCCGCTCGGCCTCATGGGACAGACCATCTCGCTCCTCTACCACCAGGACGACCTCTCCCGTGTCGAGGTCGTCAGGGACGACCAGTCCCTTGGCTTCCTCACGCCCCTCGACCAGGCCGTCAACAGCCGGATCAAGCGCGACTCGACCCTCAAGACCACCATCGTCGAGACTCCGCCGACACCCGCTGCCTCCTCCGGTTCGCCCCCTGCTTCCTACCGCTCGGGCTCGCTGTTCTCGGGAAGCTCCTCATGATCGCCCTCACCAACGCCTATGGCCTGTCCCGTGAGCCCTTCGCCCAAGACATCCCCATCAAGGACCTCTACCCGCTCCCGGGGCTCGAAAGTTTTCTTGAGCGTTTCGATTACGCCATTGCTCAGCGCCTTGTCACCGTCATCACCGGCGAGGTCGGCGCGGGCAAAAGCACCTCGCTCCGTGCTGCCGTTTCCCGCCTCCATCCCTCGCAGTACTGCGTCATTCCCCTCGTCGCAACCTCGGGATCCCTCATGGAACTCCTCAGGCAGGTCTGCATTAACTCGGGCGACGCCCCGGCCTCAAGCTCCATCGCCCGAACCCTCGCCATAGTTCGCTCCGTGTTCTCCGACCTCGCCGCCAAGAAACAGGTCCCGGTCCTTATCATCGACGAGGCTCACCTGCTGCGCCTTGACGTCTTCGCCCAGCTCCACACCCTCGCGCAAGTCGACTTTGATTCCCGCACCCTCCTCCCCATCGTCCTCTCGGGGCAGACGGCGCTCATCGACAAACTTCTCTTCCACACCTCCCGGCCTTTCGCTTCTCGCGTCGTGGGCCGCAGCCACCTCGAATCCCTCCAGCGCGATCATATGGCCGCTTATGTCGCCCATCATCTCGCCATCGCCGGCGGGAAGGCCGAGATCTTCTCCGACGACGCTATCACGGCGCTCCACCAGAGCTCAGGAGGAATCCTCAGGAGAGCCGGCATACTCGCCCGCGGCGCCATGCTCGCCGCCTTAGGCGAGAAGTGCCCCGTCGTCACCGCGGAGCATGTCCGCGTCGCCACCACCGAGACACTCTGAAAAGCGCGATGCCAGGAACTGGTCCGGGCATCGCGCCTCAATTGTCAACGGAATTCGAGAGACAGGAAAGCACGCGAAATTAAGTCAGATTAATGTGCGCCGTGACACCAGGTCTCCAGCTCGCTGGGCTCCAAGGCGGTCAGCGTCAACAGCGACCTCCGCCCCCAGATCCCCTCCAGCTCCTTTGCAATCCCCCAGGCCTCATAGCCCGCCATCCGCGCGTGGCTCAGCCCCCGCCACCGCGCCC
>DATJQN010000164.1:0-11201 GCA_035505775.1 Rectinemataceae bacterium
CCCGGGGACTTGGCCTGATGGGCCGGCTCGTCGTCGCTTCCTACAACACCTTCGTCAAGGGACTGTGGAAGACGGTTCCTCCGAAGGGCGTGGAGCTGATGGAAGACAACGATATCCGGATCGCTGCGGACGGTTCCTGGGCGGCTGAAAACCCGCGGCCGTGATTGCCCGGAGCCGGTTCAGGCTCCCGTCGTGGGAGCGCGTGCGACGGCGATTCCGGCAGCAACCGGTGATGACGCGTCGGCCGCGGCAGACATGGCGTGCCGCTGCCGCAGGGCCTCCCGCATCCAGCGGAGCGGTGGGCGCAGTACATGCACGAGCACGGGCGGGACGAGGAGCTTGCACAATCGGTGGGCTCTTCTGATGAGGCCAGCTACATCTCTCCCGCAGATCCGGCGGACCTCATGAGTCGAAAGTCCGATGGAGCAGGCCAGACGTCGGGCGCGAGCGCGCTCCCGCATCCTCAACTTCGCGTAGTTCCACTGTGCATGGGCGAGGCCCTGGTCGGTATAGGCGCGCAGCAACTCAGGATCGTCCTGAAACACCATACGGCAAAGCCGCATCGCTTCGAGAAACTCGGAATAGGCCTGAGCCCACAGCTGTCCCGTTTCCACCATCCGTGAGACAGAATCGATCCTGCGCCGATAGTAGTACAGCTGCTCGCGAATATAGGCTATTCGCTCCGCCTTGTGGGCTATCCCCAGGACGTAGGGATTGTCCTCATATCTTCGCAGCGATTCCGGAAAACGGAGGGATCGGGCGAGTTCGGCGCGGCACAGCTTTCCCCACGGCGCGAGACATATGTTCAGGATACTGGCCTTCGTACTTTCGTCCCGGGGGTCGATGCTCCCGGCGTCGTGGTCGATCTGCCATCGTATGTGTGTCGTGTGACCGTTCGGTACCGGCTGCCGTGTGCCGGGGTCGTATTCCACGGCGCTGCATATCGACAGGTCGGCGTGTCTGTCCAGGGCGAGCTCCAGTAGGCGCTCCACGTAGCGCTCGTGGATGTGATCATCGCTGTCGACGAAGGTGATCCAATCCCCCCGCGTCGCGTCCAGCGCCCGGTTTCGGGCCGCTGACTGGCCCTGGTTGGGCTGGCGCAGCACCCTGATGCGCCGATCATGCCCGGCATACATCGCGAGAATCGATGGAGAGTCGTCCGTCGACCCGTCATCGACCGCCATCAGCTCCAGGTGCCCGTAGGACTGGGAGAGTATGCTGTCCAGACAGTTGGCAAGATAGGGAGCAGTATTGAAGACAGGCACTACGACGGACACCAGTCCAAGTTTCGTGTCGGCCATACAGAACCTCGATACGCGGTTGTTGCGTCGGCATCAGCGCTGACCAGCATGTCCAGCCTGGGAAACGGCACACCGGAATGTTAGTTGATACGATCAACGAGCGCCAGTCAGGATTTCGTTAGCAGCGGCTCACTACCCCCGAATGCCGTGCACCCGGTCTGGCCGCCGACCTGAAGGGCCGGAGCGAGGGGGAGCCGCGGAAGATGAAGCCCGGGTCGCGAACCTGTGCCCCATCGCCCGGAGCTGAAGATCGTGGGGCGCACGAAAAAGGTGGTGTGCGCGGTTCCGCAGGCGAGCGGCTGCGAGGCCGCGAAGCCGAGGACCGAGCGCGGACCGCCTTTTTCGTAGGCGGGGCCCCACGATCGTTCGCGATTGTGAGCGATGGGGTTTGGTCCTCGGCGTGGGCTCCCCCTTTTGACCTCCCCCCATCCGCCGCGCTATAGTGGCACCACGTTTGTCACAATGAGGTTGCCCGCATGGCAGAGAAGATCACCCCCCGAGGCGTCGACTATTCGCAGTGGTACATCGATATCGTCCTGAACGCGAAGCTCGCGGATTACAGCCCGGTCAAGGGCTGCATGGTGGTCAGGCCGCGCGGCTACGCCATCTGGGAGCGGATCCAGGCGGAGATGGACCTCCAATTCAAAAAGACGGGCCATCAGAACGCGTATTTCCCCCTCCTCATCCCGATGAGCTTCCTGAAGAAGGAAGCCGAGCACGTCGAGGGCTTCGCGCCCGAGCTGGCGGTGGTGACCATCGGCGGCGGCGAAGAGCTCGACGAGCCCTACTGCATCCGCCCGACGAGCGAGACGATCATCTGGTCGAAGTACAAGGACTGGATCCAGTCCTATCGCGATCTGCCCCTGCTCTACAACCAGTGGTGCTCCGTGCTCCGCTGGGAGAAGCGCACGCGGCTCTTCCTGCGCACGGCCGAGTTCCTCTGGCAGGAAGGTCACACTGCCCACGAAACCGAGCAGGAAGCGGTCGAGGAGACCATGCGGATGCTCGAGGTATACCGCGACGTCGTGGAACGGCACCTCTGCCTGCCGGTTATCGCGGGGCGCAAGAGCGAGGCGGAGAAGTTCGCCGGAGCGGTGGCCACGTACTCGATCGAGGCCATGATGCAGGACAAGAAGGCACTGCAGGCGGGCACGAGCCACTTCCTCGGGCAGAACTTCGGCAGGGCCTTCGACGTGCAGTTCCAGACGCGGCAGGGAACGCTCGACTACGCCTGGGCCACGAGCTGGGGCACATCGACCCGGCTCATCGGTGCGGTCGTCATGACGCACTCGGATGACCGGGGACTCGTGCTCCCGCCGAGCCTCGCGCCGGAGCAGGCGGTCATCGTGCCCATCTACAAGAACGATACGAAGGCGGCGGTGCTGGCCTACGGCGAGAAGATTCTCGCCGACCTGAAGGCGGCGGGCGTTCGGGCCATCTTTGACACGGACGATACGCAGAGTCCGGGCTGGAAGTTCGCCGAGCACGAGATGAACGGCGTGCCTCTGCGCATCGAGATCGGGCCGCGCGACCTCGAGGCCGGCAAGGCCATGGTCGCCCGCCGAGATACCGGCGAGAAGGCGGCGGTCGACGCTGCGGCGCTCGGCGCGCGCTCGGTCGAACTCCTCGACGCCATTCAGCAGAACCTGTACGACCGCGCCAAGGCTTTCCGCGAGGAGAACACGAAACGGGTCTCGGAGCGAAGCGAGATTCTCGCCTTCTACGGCACGGATCGCGGTGAGGACGCCGGCACGACCGGGGCGACGGGCGGTTTCGCCGAGGGGCTCTGGTGCGGCGGAGCGGAATGCGAGGCCAAGCTCAAGGCCGAGACCAAGGTGACGATCCGCTGTCTGCCGCTCGGAGGGCAGGAAGGCGTCTCCGGGAAGTGCTGCCTCTGCGGATCCCCCGCGAAACACCGGGCCATATTCGCGAGGGCGTACTGATGGGGGCGGCCGGGAGATCGGCGTGACCGGCGTCGCCGGCGCGCCTGCATCGAGGCATCGGGGGCGGGGGACTCGCCAGGTAGCGGCCCTGCCGCCGCCGGCGCTGGTCGCCATGATCGCCGGCGTTCTTGCCGGCGCGCTCTGCCTCGATTCCTGCGCGGCTCGTCGCGTGCCGGACTTCCCGTTCAAAGCCGCCGCCCCGCAGCTGTTCGTGGCGACGCCCGACGGGCTCGCCGCGCTGCCTGCCGGGGCCGACCCGCAGAGCCTGGCGACGATCTCGGGGCCCGCGGCGCTGGTTCCCTCAGCCTCGGTGCTCAGTTCGGACGGCCGGACCATTGTAGTCGCGGTGAACCGCGTGGGTCCGGCACTCATCGAGTCCGACGCCTCGGGGAGGCAGTACCGGCTGCGAAACCAGGCTCTGCCGGAGCCTTTTGCCCGTCTCACGGTCGGGGGCATCTGGCCGCAGAGCCCCGGCTACCTCATCCAGCTCTATCGCGATCCCTTCGCCTCGAGCCCAGAGGCGTCGGACAACCTGCTTGCGGCGCTGCTGAGGGTTGACGAGACAGGGAAATCATGGCCGCTGGACGCCTCACCCGTGATCGGACTCGGGCAGACCGAGGCCCCCGGCGCCGCCGGCCCGGCCTTCGGGCTTTTCGTGCTCTATCCCGATCCGGACGGGGGCTGGCTTGCAGAGCTCCGAAGGGACAGCCCGGATCGCGTGGACACCCGATACTTCGCCCTGAAGGATCCCGCCGACGGCGCTCCGCGTGAAGTGAAGCGCTCGGACTTTGAAACGGCCCTGATGCCTCGCCCGCTCTCCTCGCTGGCGGGAGCCCGGGGCGAGGCCCTCCGGCACGCCCTGGCTGCGCTTCTTTCGCTGGAATCAGAAGGCGGAACTGCCGTCCTCATCCGCGTCAGGGGAGCCGACGGAACGGACCGATATTTCGTGGACGGTCCGGACTCCGACGACGCACAGACGCTCTATGCGTGGCTCCTCGACGACGGCCGGGCCCTCCTCCTCGAGCAGGAGGGCAGGGCGGTCATCGCGGGCTCATCCGGCTCCACGCTGAGTCTGGCCTTCGAGCCTCCGATCCGGGGGGCCGTGTTCACGGGACTTGCCGCCAGCCGCAGCCTGGTCGCGGCAGCCTGGGAGGCGGGGGACTTCCCGAACCTCGCCGCGGCCGGGCTCCTGGTCCGCGACATTCCCTGAACTGGCGTTCCGGGTGGGGGCGCGCTATAGTAGCTGCGTGGCTCGACACAAACTCCACGCGCTCGCCCTCTGTCTCTCCCTGGCGCTGCTTCCGGCGCTCGACGCGAATGCGCTTGGCCCCATTGAGTCCCTGCGCTTCGATCTGGGCGTCATAACGCAGCTCAACCTGGACCCCAGCTCGCAGACGCCCAATCTCATCACCAATGTCCTGGGCGCCGGGATGGTGCTGCCCTTCTCCCCCGATTCGCGCTGGTCCTTCGAGCCGACGGTGGACCTGTACTGGACCTACTATGAGCTCGACAACGGGAAGGCATTCTCCACCGGCATCGCGGACCGAACCGCCTTCGTGCTCGGGCTCCTGATCAATGCGCCAGCCGTGTACAGCATCCCCTTCGGCGGGAGCTGGGTGCTGGGGCTCGGGGCGGGACTGGGAATCAACGCACGGGTGGGCTTTCTCGGCGCAAGCGACGCCTCGCTCTCGGATGTGGGGGGGATCAACCGGTACTTCTGGGGTCAGGGGCGATTTCTCATGCCGAGCACCCTTCTTCGAATCGAATACCGCCTGACCGCACGGATCGAGTTCGGCTTCACCGCCTCGGCATTCTGGCCGCTGTTCAATCTGTGGGCCGCCGACGGCAGTCCCTTCCTGGATCAAGCCATTTTTGACGGTGCACTCGTCATTCGCTACCGTCTCTAGCCCTGCCGTCTAGAGTTCCGCCGAGCGCGTCAAGGCCGCGTCGTTCGCACCCTCATCTCCCCAGAGCCGGTCAATGTAGTCCGACACGAGGCTCTCCAGTCCGCCTCCCCGCTGCTCGAAGAACGGGCCGCGCGGGGAAAGGGTCGAGCTCGCGAACTGCTCGAGCGCGGAGCCGCCGCCCCCGAGTCCCGGGGCAAGGAGGCTTCGGGCGGCTTCGGTGGCCGTGGTCACAGCGCCGGAGGCCGAAACGAACGGAGACTGCTGCCGGGGCCGGGATTTCAGGCCCAAGGCTGTCAGGGCCATGACCAGGCAGGCGGCGATGGGAAGGGTGCGGAAGAGAAGGGTGCGCCGGCGCCGCCGCAGAAGCTCCCGGGCTTCCTCGGCGGCGTACAGCGCGGCGAAGTCGGGTGAGGGAGCGGGAGCGGGGGCGAGGGCGCGGAGCGACGAGGCGAGATCCATCCGCGCGCGCGATTCAGTCGATGACATAGCCATCCTCCTCGAGCATGGTCCGGAGCTTGGCCCGGGCGCGGAACAGGCGCGACTTGACCGTACCCTCCGGCAGGCCGAAAACCCTGACCAGCTCATCCATGCCCATTCCCTCGGCCTCCTTCAGAAAGATCAGACTCCGCTCGTCCGGACGGAGGCGATCGAGGGCCTTCCGCAGCGCCCGGCCCTCGTCGTGGCGCAGAAGACTCTCCTCCGGACCCCGGTGCGCGCTCGGCAGTCGTGCCTCCTCCTCTTCGGACAAGGCCGCGTAATGCCGGCGACGGCGGGCCTGCGAACGCAGCGCATCGATTGCGGCGTTCCGGCAGATCCGGTAGAGAAAAGTGCCGAAGGCCGAGTCCCCGCGGAAACGCGGCAGGGCCCGGTGCAGCCGCATCAGGGCATCCTGCGCCGCCTCTTCGGCGAGCTGGGCGTCTCCGGCGACCGCGGCGGCCGCGTAGCGGAGCATCCGCTCCCACCATCGGGTCGCGAGCAGTTCGAAGGCACGCCGGTCCCCGGACGCAGCCTGGGCGGCAAGCCGTGCATCGCTCGCCGCGACCAAGTCATCCATTGCTCAGTTCAGGCGCAGCAGAAGGGCGATGAGGCGGGCCCTCAGATCCGCGGCCTGTCCGCCTGCCTGACCCGTCTCGGCGCGCAAGCGGCCCGAACGCTCCAGCAGCGCGAGATACCTGCTCATCTTGAACATGGCCGCCCAGCGCTCGTCGCCCACGATGTTGCGGATCGCGATCTGCCGTCCGATCTGGATCATGCGCACTTGGAGCTCCCAATCGAGGCTGCCCTTGACGATATCCCGGACCTGCGACATGTCCACGGTGTGGTCTAGCATGAGCCGGGCCAGCCGGGCCTGGGCGATCTGTATCTCCGCGCGGGCCTTGGCCAGGGCGTCCTCGTCCTTGGCCAGGATACGCTCGATCTGGTCCAGCTCCCGGGGCTGGAGGGAGAACTGCCGGAGCAGAGTCCTCCCCTCTTCCTGCGTATCCGGCGAGATGCCTGCGCCGGGAGCGGGGGCGTCCTGCGACGCGAGTCCCGCGGCTGCGGCCAGGAAGAGGGCGCAGGACAGGAATGCGGCAGCTCGTCGGAAACCCATGATGACCCCTTTCATCCGCTTAGTCGTCGCGGCGAGCGCTGCGGTTCCATCCATCAGGGCCGACCCGCTTGAGCCGAATGTCATAGGCCGTCCCTGCCTCCGTGCTGCGAAGCAAGGTTCCCTGCAGCTGGTCCACCAGCGTATCGACGAGGAGGAGGCCCAGGGTCCGAGTCTCCGCGGAAGGCGCGAAGCCCGGGCCATCATCGGCGACCCGGATGTGGATGTCCTCCCCCTCCTCCGTGAGTTCGATGGTCACTGTTCCGGTCCTCCCCCCGCGGAAGGCGTGCTTCAGCGAGTTCGAGACGATCTCCGTCACGATGAGGCCGAGCGGGATGGCCCGGTCCGGATCGAGGGTGATCCTGGCTCCGCCGAGAGAGAAGCTCACCGCCGGCGCGTCGTATGCGGAGAACAGGTAGGAGCAGAGCTCACGGAGGTAATCGCCGAGATCGAGGCGGGAGAATTGCTCGCCTCGATACAGGATCTCATGGGTGAGGGCGAGGGCCTGGATGCGCGAGGATGACTCGGTGAGCGCGGCCGCGGCCTCCTCGTCCTTGAGGGAGGCTTTCTGCAGGGAGAGCAGACTCGAGACGATCTGCATGTTGTTCTTCACCCGGTGATGCACTTCGCGAAGGAGGGTGTCCCGCTGGCGTACCATGTCCGTGAGCTGCGCTTCGCGCTCCTCCACCGCCGCCTCCATGCCGCGGACCTCGGCGATCAGCACCCGAAGCTCGTCGAATGTCGGTTCCAGATTGACTTCGCCGTAGCGGCGGTCCCGGATCGCCTGCACGCCGCGGCCGAGCGCATCGAAGTCGGCGAGCATCCGTCTGGCCATCGCGAGCGCGACCGCGCCGATGAGGAGGATCGCGGCCAGCGCGGAGCCGACGAAGAGCAGGAGGGCCCGGTTCAGCGGTCCGAGGTAGGCGGTACGGTCGTAGGCCGCCAGGACATGCCATCCGAACTCGGGGAGGGACTCCGAGAAAACATAGTCGGAGCCGAGTCGGCCGAGACTGACGGGCGATATCTGCTGGGACGGACCCGACGCCAGCTCATTCGCTATATTGACGCGCTGCTGGACCCTGCGGATGTCCGGATCCGCGACGACGGTCCCGCCCTGATCCACGATGGAAATGGTCCATCCCGGACCGGCGGAGGCCGCGGCAAAATCGGAGAGACGAGACAGGTCGAGGTCGCCGACGGTCACGAGTCCGCGCGGCCGAAGTCTCGAGGCGATCTTCACGACGGGGTGGCCGCTGGAGAGTGAGATGGCGGCATCGGAAAGTAAGGGTCTTCCGACCGGGGGGGTGGCATAGTCCCGATCGGCGAAATTGAGCCCATCGGCGTTGGGATCCGGAGGAAACGACGCGACCTGGACTCCCCGGGCGTCGATGCAGGCAAGCGACTCGAAGTTGGGGTTGAGGGCGAGCTCTTCCTGCAGGTGGGCCCGGAGCGATTCGGGACTGTGGTCCCGGAGGATCAGCTCGTCGGAATCCACGGCGTCGACGAATATCTCGGCTGCCCGCAGGAAACTCGCGCTGCTTTCGGCAATTCCCCGGACTACCGCATTCCCGCGGGCGACGAACTCGCTCTGGAAGAATGAGGTGGCCATCAGGTCGCCGAGTACGATATCGACTGCCAGCGGGGCCATGACAGCGAGGGCGACCAGGACGAATATATAGGACCGCAGGCTCGGGCCGCGGAGGCTGCGGGGGATCGCGGCGGCGTGCGAGTCCGAATCGGGGCGCATCATCTCAGGGCTTCGTAACCCTGACCCCGGACGACGAAGATGGGGTTGTCCCGCTCCACATCGCCGGTTGCGGTGAAGCGGAACTCCGACTGCAGCCCCTCCACCCGGGGCATGGCGAGCAGGCGTTTCTTGATCTCCTGCGGGCTCTTCGCGCCCGCGGACAAGGCCGCCACGAGGATGCCCGCCGCATCGTAGGAATAGAGGGAGCTGAAGCTGGGCGCCGAGCCGAAGCGTTTCCGGTAGGCGTCCACGAAGGCGACATAGGCAGGGGATGTGCTTGCCGGGTCGAATTGCTCCTCGAAAAGGGTGCCGTCCATGGCCGAGCCGCCGTACTTGAGGAAGTCGGTCGTCGCGGCCCAGCCCGCCGCAACCGTGAGAAGCTGCGGCATCAGCTGCTTCGCGCGCCGGATGACAAGGGCCGTGTCGGATCCGTTGGCTATGACGAGAAGGAGCGAGGGATGGGCTGAAAGCAGCCGCTGCAGGATGGGCGTGAAGGCCACATTCTGTGCCGACGATTCATAGGACTCCCGCGCGAGCACCCTCCCTCCCGCCTGCGCGAAGCTCGTCTCGAAAGCCTTCATGAAGTCATCGGCGTAGATTCCGTTGGTCGAGTCGAACAGGATCGAGGCGCTGCGGGCGGCGTAGGTCGAGGCCGCCTTCGCGGCGAGGGCGCGCGCCCCTCCCGAACTGGAGCCCGTCAGCCGCAGCAGCATGTCGTCCTTCCCTGAAAGGCTCTCTGCGCTGGCAGTCGGGGAAAGAAACAGCAGGCGCGTCTCCGCGGCTGTCAGAGAGGCGATGGCGCTGGTGTAGGGGCCTATGACTGCCCCGATCTTCCGGGCGACGAGATCCTGCACTGCGGCGTGGAAGCCGTCCGGACTGTTGGCATCGTCCTCCGCGACCAGCCGGAATCGGAGCCCCCCGACTCGCGCGCGGGCATTTTCCTCTTCCAGCCGAAGCAGAGCCCCGTTTCTGCCCGAGACACCGAGCTCCGACTGCTTGCCCGTCAGGTCTCCGATGAAGCCGATCTCGTCACTGCGCGGCGCGCACGCGGCTGCCAAGAAGAGCACTGCGACTGCGATGGCTGTGGCGCGCGCCGCCGGAGGAAGAAAACGTGCACGCATTCAACCAGTCTCCTCCGTGCCGGATGAGCTGTCAAGCTTCCCCGGCACGGAGAGGCCCGGCGACAGCCTGTTCAGTTCCCCCCTATGCTCTCGAAGTCCACCGAGGTGAGCGGGAGCAGGACGTCCGCCGAGCCCAGGGCCACCCAGAGGATCTTCCCCTGCAGGACATATTTCCTGAACGCGGCCTGGATCTGGTCCGTCGTGACGGCATTGATGCGATCGACGTCCAGCAGATAGCTGCGATAGTCACCTGTCGTGACGATGGACTGGATGATCAGCCCCGCGATGGCCTGGTTGGTCTGCTGCTTCTCGTACAGCTCATTGATGTACTGAGCCTTGTAGATCGGCAGGGCATCGGCGATGCTCATCCGCTCCCCGCCGGAAAGTGTCTTTCCCGCGGCCATGGGATCTGAGGAGGCCTGGGCGAGCGAAATGACCTTGCCGGCCGCCATATCCGCCACCGCCTCGTCCACATAGGACTTCACCTTATTGGCGCTTTTTGTCTTGAAGAGCACGATCGAGCCGTAGTTGGTGCCGAAGGATCGTATGTAGGCTCCCGGGCTGTAGACGGCGCCGTACTTGTCCCGGACCACGTTGAACAGGAGGTCGGACAGCATTTTCATGCCGAGGTTCAGGGGCATGTAGTCGGGGTCGGAGGGAGCGGGGGCGGCGAAGTCTCCGCGAAGGTATCCCAGTCCTTTGGACTGGGGAAACTCCTGCTTTACCAAGCCCCCCGACGCAGTGAAGCCAGGTATCGTCCCGGGGAGGGCCACGTGCTTGTCCGGGATTGCGCCGAGCCCGCTCTCCAGAAGGGACTTCAGGCCGGCCGGATCGAAGTTGCCGACCGCGACGACGAACATCCGGTTGGCGGAGAAACTGTCACGGTACCAGGCCTTGAGGGCATCGAGGGTGGCGGCGCCGAGAGAGGACTCGGTGCCGTCGGGATTGGCCGCGAATGGATGACCCTTGAAGAAGGCCGCATTCATGACCAGGCCGGTCTTGGCCCAGGGATCCTTTTCCTTGCCCTGAAGCCCCAGCTTGGCTTCCGACAGGACCTGATCGAAGTCGGCCTGGGCGAAGCGGGGCTCGACAAGCGTGTCGGCCCAGAGGGGGAAAAGCCGGTCGAAGTACTTGCCGAGGGTGGTGAGGCTGTAGGTCGAGTACTCGAATACCGAGGAGGGGCCGATGGCCGAGCTCGTCTCATCGAGGGCGGCCCTGATGTCATCGTAGCTGAACCTGGCGGAAGCGCGCGCCATGGTGTTGAGCGCGAGGCTCTCGTAGCCGGCGGTCGCCGCGCCCGCGAGGAGGGAGCCTCCCCTAAGCACGAGCGATACATGCTTCACCTCGTTGGCGTCGGTCCGTTTCACGACGACCGGTATCCCGTTGGACAGCGTGAAGGTCGTGAAGGTGGAGAGGTTTTCCCGCGCGAAGTTTGACATGCTGCGTTCGGCGAAGGCTTGGCCCTCCGCCGCCAGCGGCCCGAGCGTGCTGCCCGATTGCGGGGTGGACTGTGCCCCCGCAGTCGCGCCCGCAGTCGCGCCCGCAGTGGCGCCCGCAGTGGCGCAGCCCGAGGCGAGGAGGGCTGCCAGAGTCA
>DATJQN010000165.1:0-9270 GCA_035505775.1 Rectinemataceae bacterium
CGTGGTCGCGGGATACTACATCGAGACCGGCATGGACATCATCGCCGCCGTGGACCCGATGGTCTCGCAGATATCCCCGGACCACTTCAACGAGTTTCTGGCGGCGCCCTACACGGCGCTGTTCTCCGCCATCAGGAAACAGGGAGTCCTCTCCTCATTCTTCGTCTGCGGCAACGCCACGAACAATATCGAGCCGATGTGCCGGACCGGTCCCGACTGCATCTCGGTGGACGAGAACATCCACCTGGCCAAGGCCAAGGAAATCACCGACCGCTACAATGTCTGTCTTGGCGGCAACATCCAGCTCACGGTCGTCATGCTTTTCGGCAGCCAGGCGGACAACATGAAGGCCGTCGTGGACATACTCGATTCATGCGGCGGCGCCAACCTGGTCATCTCGCCCGGCTGCGACATGCCCTACGACGTGCCCATCGAGAACACCATTGCCGCGGGCCAGGCGGTCAGGGAGACCGGCCAGGTGCGGGCCATTCTCGAGCACTACAAGGGCGCACAGATCACACTCGACGTGACCCTACCCGACTATGCCTCGCTCGGAAAGCCGCTGGTCGAGGTTTTCACGCTCGACTCGGCCACCTGCGCGGCCTGCGGCTACATGATGGAAGCCGCCCGCGAGATGAAGACGGCCTTCGGCGAGGCGATCGACCTCGTCGAGTACAAGTTCACCGTGCGCGAGAACATCGCGCGCTGCGTGAAGATGGGCGTGGCCAACCTGCCCGCCATCTACCTGAACGGGAAGCTCGCGTACTCGTCGATCATCCCCTCGCGCGAGGAACTGAAGGGCAAGATTCGGGAGCTCCTGTGAGCGCAGCCCGGGCGCGGTACAAGCTGATCTCCTGCAACGTCTTCCTGCGCGAGATCTCCGTCGCCATCGCCCTGTCGCCCAACCTCATCGACGCCGAGTTCCTGGAACTCGGCCTCCACGAGACACCGGAGATCCTGCGCGCGAAGCTGCAGGAACGGATCGACGCGGCCGATCTGGAGTCCCGGCGGGCAGCCGCATCCCCCGCGGGCGGCGCCTACGACGCAATAGTCCTCGGCTACGGCCTGTGCGGCAACGGCACGCAGGGCCTGTGCGCGCGCAGCCTGCCGATCGTCCTGGCCCGCGCCCACGACTGTTGCACCATCCTCCTCGGCTCCCGTGCCGCCTTCCTCGAGCGCTTCGGCGGAAACCTGAGCGCGTCGTGGAGCTCCGCGGGCTACATCGAGCGCGGCTCGACCTACTTCAGGGCCTCCGAAGTGGGCAGGGCTTCGGGCCGCGGACTGGAGTTCGCGGAGCTGGTCGCGAGCTACGGGGAGGAAAACGCCCGCTACGTGTGGGATACGCTGCATCCCGAGCTCGACGAGAAGGAGCTCCGCTTCATAGAGATGCCCGAGACCGCCGGTCTCGGCTACGCCGCGCAGATGCGCGAACAGGCCGAGCGCGAGGGCAAGGACTTCGTGCTCCTGCAAGGCTCCTCGCGGCTTCTGCGCGCCCTCCTCACCGGCGGCTGGGATGATGAGGAGTTCCTCGTCGTGCCGCCGGGCCGGCGGATCGTGGCGCTTTACGACCACGAGCGCGTGCTCTGCGCCGAATGAGGGTCGCGGGATGAGACTGTATTTCGTGGGCGGTTTCCTCGGATCGGGCAAGACGACCGCCATCGCCGGCGCCTGCCGCCTCCTCATCGCCCGAGGCGCACGGGTCGGGGTGGTGACCAACGACCAGGGCAAGCTCCAGGTGGACAGCCTCTTCATGCGCGCCTCGGGCTTCCCCGCCGTGGAGGTCGGCGGCGGCTGCTTCTGCTGCCGCTACGACGACTTCGACGAGCGTGTCGCTTCACTGGTGGAGACGGAAAAGCCGGACGCGGTCTTCGCGGAATCGGTCGGCTCCTGTGCGGACATCGTGGCCACCGTGGTCAAGCCCTTCGAGACGCTGCGGTCCGCGTATGGCGCGGGCTCGGTGTTCACGGTGATGGCGGACTCGCGGCTCCTGCTGGCGCGTCTCTCCGGCAGAACCCTGCCCTTCAGCGAAGACGTGCTCTACCTCTTCGATCGGCAGCTCGAGGAGGCCGACCTCCTCGTCCTCAACAAGCGTGACCTGCTGGGCGGGTCCGACCTGGCAGCCCTCGAGAGGGCCGCGGCGGAAACCTGGCCGGCAAAGCCCCGGCTGGCGCTCGCCGGCTCGACCGAGGAAGGCGCCGCAGCCTGGCTCGGCGCCATCGAGGGGTGGAAGGCGGATGGAGATCGCCGGCTGATCGACATCGACTACCGCCGCTATGGCTCCGGTGAGCGCGAGCTCTCCTGGCTCGACGAGCGCGTGGAGCTGGAGGACGCATCGGGTCTCGCCTCCGACGGCGGCCGCTGCCACCGGGCCGCGCTGGCCTTCGCACAGAGTCTGGCCCGCGGCCTTTCCGGGCGCGAGCTCGCCGTCGGGCATGTGAAACTGCAGATCTCGGCCCCCGGCGTCGAATACAAGGTGAGCCTGACTGCGGGAGATTATCTGCAGGCCGATTCCGGCAGGCAGGCGATCGGGCGCAGGATCGAGGAGCAGCTGCCGGTCTTCCACGCGCGCCGCGTCCAGATCGCGGTCAACGCCCGGGTTCAGTGCTCGCCGGAAGAGCTCGCCGCCCTTTCTGAAGAGGCGGCGCGCGCCGCGACAGCGGCGACCGGGCTCGTTCTGCGGGTGTCGGACCGCTCGGCCTTCAGACCGGGAATGCCGACACCCACGCACAGCATGCGCTAGAGACGATCGATGACCGATCCCCGTTTCACGAGCTGTTGCTTGACCTTCAGGACCTGAATTTCCTCCGGGCTATGGGTGATGCGCCTAAGCAGCATCTGCGCCGCGATCCTGCCCATGTAGGTCGTGTCGATGCGCATGGTCGTGATCTGGGGCACATAGCAGAGCGAATAGTCGAGCATGTCGCCCGGCGCAATGATGGAGATGTCATGCGGGACGCGGATGCCGCGCTTCCCGAGCAGCGTATGGACACGGACCGCAAGCTCGTCGTCGAGTACGAAAAGCGCGGTTATGCCCTGTTCCTCCAGCCCCAGTTGCTGCAGCGCCCGGGTATCCTCATCCTCGTCCCCAAGCCCCAGGCTGATCCTCATCGAATCGTCGAGATCGAGATGGAACTCCTCCATTGCCTTCTTGAACCCGAAAAAGCGATCGACCGAGAGGACCGGCAGGTCCGGGCGGACGCAATCGACATAGGCCAGCCTCTGATGGCCCGATCGGATCAGGTAGGAGGCACCCTCGTAGGCGCCCTGGAAATCGTCGACACAGACAGTATGGAAGCGGTCCTGGAAACTCGAGTTCATGACGACCACGACGGGGATATCGGCGGACTCCAAGAGAAGAATGAGCTCCGGCGAAGCGAAGTGAATCGTGGCTACTCCGACCGCTCCGGAGCAGCGGATTTTCTCCAGGATGACCGCGGTGCTCTCCCGACGGGAGATCGGTACCAGAACCGTGTTGAAGCCTGCCTGTCGCAGGGCGAGCTCGAACTCGACGATTATCGGGCGCACGAGATACAGGACGAGGGACCATTCCGGATCCATGTCGAGCAGAACCGCGATGTCGCGCGCCGGCGGATGCTCCGGCTTCTGCTTCCGGGGGCGCTGCTTGTATCCGAGCTCCCGCGCCGCCTCCAGGACCCGCTCCCGCGTGAGCGGGGAGATCCTGCCCTGATCCGACAGCACGAGCGAGGCCGTCGAAAGGGATACCCCCGCACGCGCTGCCACATCGTTCAGTTTGGTTGATCCACTCATAGTACTTGCTAAACTTTATCAGAATCGACGCGAACACGCAAGTGCAATTTACTGCAATTTTGATACGTAAATAGGAAAAAACGCTCTAGTTTTTGCAAAATTTCATTGACAGCCGCCATAGAGGTGGTAGGATACGACTCAATCAATTGAAGTTGCAGAGGTTGCGCGGATGAAACGGTACGGGCAGACAATCAGACTCAGGCCGGGCACGCTGGAGAGCTATCGCCGTCATCATGCCTCGGTTTGGCCTGAGGTTGCGGAAACCATCCGTCGATGCAACATCCGCAATTACTCCATCTACCACAAGGATGGCTGCCTTTTCGCCTATTTCGAGTACATCGGCAGCGACTTCAAGGCCGACATGGCCGCCATGGCGGCCGACCCGAAGACGCAGGAGTGGTGGGCTATCATGGAGCCGATGCAGGATCCGCTCCCGACTCGCGAAGCAGGCGAATGGTGGGCCGGAATGGATGAAGTCTTCCACCAAGACTGAGCGGAGCTGGCAGTGAATTCACGTGAACGAGTCATCGCGGCGGTCGAGCACCGGGAGCCCGATCGCGTTCCCCTGGATCTGGGGGCCACCCCCAGTTCGGGCATTTCGGCCCTCGCCTATATCGACCTGGTCCGGGCATTGGCCTCCCGGGAAGAACGCGGAACCTACGAGTCGAGGCCGATGGTTTACGATGTGGTTCAGGAGCTCGCCCAGCCGGAGGACTGGGTGCTCGACAGCCTCGGCGTCGACGTGGCGGACATCGGCAGGGCTTTCAACGATCGCCCCGAGGATTGGACCGAGCATGAGATGCCGGGCGGAGCGCGCTACCTCTATCCCGCCTGGTTCAGGCCGGTCCGCCGCGGCGAGGATCTCTTCGTCTATGACGATCAGGGAACCTTGCTCGCACAACGTCCTTCCGGAGCGACCTTTTTCGATGAACGATGTTTCCCCTACCAGGACGGCTATCCCTCCGACTACAGGGACCTTGCCGCGGCGATGGGCAGGGTATTGTGGTCCGCGATGGTTCATTCGCCCTGGGATCACGCCGGCCAGCCGGGATTCTGGAAGGAACTGCGGGCACGGGCTCTGTCGCTCAAGGGTAAATCCGATCGTGCGCTCATGATCGTCGTCGGCTGCAATCTCTTCGAATGGGGAACCTTTCTCCGCCGCATGGACAACTTCCTGGTCGATCTCCTGATAGATGAAAGCCAGGTGGAGCGAATGCTTGACGTCCTGATGGAGAAGCACCTGGAGACGCTTGCACGGGTGTGCGACGCCGTGGGCGATGTGGCCGACGTGCTCCGTTTCGGGGACGATCTCGGTCACGAAGGCGGCCCCTTCATGTCGCCGGACACCTACCGGAAACTCTTCAAGCCGCGCCACACGGCGCTTGTCGACTTCGTCAGGAAACACAGCACGATGAAGACCTTCCTCCATTCCTGCGGCTCGATCTACGCTCTCATCCCCGATCTGATCGACGTCGGATACGACATTCTCAACCCCGTGCAGACGAGCGCCAGGGACATGGAACCCGAGCGGCTGAAGCGGGAGTTCGGCGCCGACCTCACGTTCTGGGGCGCAGGCATCGAGAACCGGACCGTCCTGGCCAAAGGGACGCCCGAAGAAGTTCGGCGCCAGGCGCTCGAGCGGCTGGAACTGCTGTCAAAGGGGGGAGGCTTCGTGTTCAACACGGTGCACAACATCATGCCCGACGTCCCTGCGAGGAACATCCTCGCGCTCTACGACGCTGTCGCCGAGTTCAACGGTGGAGTCGCCCATGGAGCTCGGCCGTGAAGGGCGTCAACAGGCCGGGCAAGGGCGGATTCGCGCTGAGGGCATTCACGCGGCGCGCGGATGCCAGCGCGATCATGGCCACGACGGTGCTCTTCCTCGCCTTTTCGTTCGCGACAAAGGATTTTCTGACGCCGTTCAACCAATTCAACGTGTGGCGAGCGGCAGCCCAGAATGTCTTCATCGCGCTCGGTCAGGCGATGGTTGTCATCATCGGCGGCATGAACCTCTCGCTCGGCGCCATCGGCGGACTTACGGTTGTCATCGTCGGGCATTCGATAGAAATTCTGGGCGTCACCCCGGGCCTGGCAGTGCTGCTCGGTCTGGCGACCGGGATACTGTGCGGCCTCTTCAACGGTTTCTTCATAGCCCGGTTCAAGCTCAACTCCTTCGTGGTCACCCTCGCCACGAGCTTCATATTCCAGGGACTCGTCAACGGGATCTCCCAGGGGCGGCCCTACTCGAAGATACCCAAGTCGTTCACAGTGCTGGGCAAGGGTGATTTCTTCGGCGTGCCCAACATTCTCTTCCTGATGGGTGCGGCGCTTGTGATCGTCTATTTCATGTTCCGGTACACCGTCTTCGGCCGCCAGCTTCTTGCCACGGGCGGAAACGCCGAGGCCGCGCGGATGTCGGGAATCAAGACGGCGAGGATGATCATCCTCGCGAATGTATTGTCGGGGGTGTTCGCGTCGATTGCCGCCGTGCTCTGGGTATCCCGGATGGGCACCGCCCAGCCCGCCACGGGAGGAGACTGGCTCATAGTGTCATTCGCGGTGACGGTGATCGGAGGCACGGCCCTGAGCGGCGGAAGTGTGAGCGCCCTCGGTTTTCTGTTCTCCGGTCTCCTGATGGCCCTGCTCCGGAACGGACTCATCATGATAGGCGTCAACGTCTATTTTGAATCCACGTTCCTCGGCTGCATCATTCTGCTCGCCGTGATGGTTGAGTACTTCCGGTCCCAGGCGGCGGCGAGGGCCAAGAGAATGTAGCGCTGCGCGAGCCTGGCTCGCTGCAATTTTGGAGGAGGGACAAGATGAAGAAGTCGATCGTAGTCGGCATTGTTATGGCGTTGGCCGCGCTTACGATCTTCGCCGCTCCGGCGAAGTTCGCCTGGTACGCGTCAGCCCCGCATCCCTATTTCGATTCCGTCAAGCTCGGAATAGATGCCTTTGCGAAGGAATACGGCATCGACGTCAAGGAGCAGGTCGGTCCGGACTGGAACATGGACAGCGAGAACACCGGCGTGCTCGCCTTGGTCGCCCAAGGCTACAAGTACATCTCGATCTACCCGTCCGACGCGAGCGCCGCCAACGGGCTCTACGACGAGGTGGTCAAGCAGGGTGGTAAGGTCGTCAATTTCGGTGCCTCGACGTTCCAGCCCACTCCCGCCAGCTTCGCCGTCATGACCGACGTCAAGGCTGCGGCCATGAAAGCCGCGGAGTTCGTCATCCAGAAGATGGGCAAGAAGGGAACGCTCATCAACGTGCTTGAGGTCCTGGAGGATCCCAACACCAACCTCAGGAAGCAGGGCGTGGCCGAAGTCACCGCCAAGTACCCCAATGTCAAGGTCATCGAGGTCGCGGGGATCAAGTCCGAGCAGGAAGCGGCGGAGAAGATCGAAGGCGCCGTGGCGGCGGCCGGCGGCTATGCCGACGGTATCCTGTGCACCGGCTTCGTTCCCACGATGGCTCTCGCCAAGTTCGTGACCGACTACCAGACCAAGTACGGGAAGCACATTGCGAGCGCCGGCATCGATGACGATCCAGTCATCCTGCAGGCCATCGCCAACGGCTACCTCGATGCCTCGATCGGGCAGAATACCTTCGGGCACGGCTACCTGTCCATGCTGGTTCTCAAGTATCTTTCGGAAGGGTACAAGCCCCGCCCGGGCATGTATAAGATCGATTCCGGCGTCGTGCTGATAACCAAAAGCAACACGACCTCGTACAAGGCCGATCTCACCAAGGTTACGCAGGACATAAAGGCCAATCTCACCAAGCTATATCTGACGAAATAGGCATTCGGCCCGGGCGGGGCGGACGACCCCCGCCCGGCCCCGGGCCCTCGTCGACTGGACGGTGCTGCAGACATGCTCGATATTCGGTCCGTTTCCAAGTCCTTTCCCGGCGTGCTCGCCCTCGACTCGGTCAGCGTGGGCTTCAGGCCTGGCGAAACTCATGCGCTGCTCGGCGAGAACGGGGCGGGCAAGTCCACGCTCATGAAAATCATGTGCGGGATCTACCAGCCCGACTCCGGAGAGTTGACGCTGGATGGGACGCGGCTGCAGCTCAAGGACTATCATGACGCAATCCGCCGGAAGATAAGCATCGTTCACCAGGAACTTCAGGTTGTCCCGATGGCGTCTGTCGCGGAGAACATCATGCTCGACAAGCTGGGCCAGTTCAGCCGGGGTTCTGTCCTGGACTGGAAACGGCTCGAGTCCGAGGCTCTCTGCTACATGAGCGAGGTCGGGCTCGTGATGCCGCCGCGTACCGCGATCGGACCGCTGAGCGCAGCCCAGAAGCAGCTCGCGCAGATTGCCAGAGCCCTGTCCTCCGGGGCGCGGGTCCTCCTCCTGGATGAGCCAACCAGTTCTCTGACTCTTCATGAGGCCGCAACGCTGTTCGCCCTGATCGACAAGCTCAAGGAAGGCGGCGTTGCCATCGTGTTCGTGACGCATAAACTGGAGGAAGTGCTCGAGGTGAGCGATGTCGTCACCGTGTTGCGGGACGGAAAGCTCATCGGGACCGAGGAGACCTGCTGTCTCGATCGTTCCTCGATCATCGAGATGATGATCGGGCGCACGATGACGAATTCCTTCAGGGGCTTTCTCCCCGTCTCGCGCGACGAGCTGGCGCTCGAGGCTGTCGGGATCCACAACGAATTCTTTGACG
This sequence comes from Rectinemataceae bacterium, assembly GCA_035505775.1. Classification (GTDB taxonomy): domain Bacteria; phylum Spirochaetota; class Spirochaetia; order Treponematales; family Rectinemataceae; genus JAJXZP01. The sequence goes on from DATJQN010000165.1 coordinate 8,449, forward strand.
GCATTTCGCTTGGTCTCCGCAAGGGAGAGATACTGGGCCTGTACGGGCTGGTGGGCTCCGGGCGCACCGAGTTCGCGAAGACCGTGCTCGGGGAGTTCCCCCGGGACTCCGGAGTGGTGAAGGTCATGGGCAAGCCGGCAAGGATCCGATCCGTGTATGACGCGCTCCACCGCTACGGAATCGGGTATGTTTCGGAAAACCGCAAGGAAGAGGGACTGATACTCGGTGACACCGTCACGACGAACATCGCGATCACGATCTGGAGAAGACTCTCCCGGCTTGTCCCCGGTGTGTTCAGTCCCCGGCGGGAGGAAGCCAGAAGTCGCGAGATGATCGAACGGCTCGAGATCAGGACCCCCAGTTCACGGCAGACGGTAAATCGTCTCTCGGGGGGGAACCAACAGAAGGTCTCGATCGCCAAATGGCTGGTCGCGGACTGCGCCATCCTGATAATCGATGAGCCGACGGTCGGAGTCGATGTCGGCGCCAAGGAATACATTCACCAGCTGATCTGGCGGATGGCGGCGGAAGAAGGCAAGAGCATCATCCTCATCTCCTCCGACATGCCCGAACTGATCTCCCTGGCCAGGAGAATTCTCGTCTTCAAGGAATTCCGCATCGTGGGCGAGTTGGACGATCTCAATGAAACTGCCAGGGACCCTGACGAAGTGGGCAGGAGGATCGGCGAGTACCTGGCCTAGTCTGAGGGACGGTGCTGAAATCGCCCGCCTGCAGGGCCCCGGAGTCGCGCATCCCGCAGCATCCCTGCTGTAGCAGGAGCGCTCTGGGGCCCTCCTGCACGGCTCCGTGGGCGCGCATCCC
>DATJQN010000166.1:0-2387 GCA_035505775.1 Rectinemataceae bacterium
GCCTTTCCGCTGTCTCGGCCCAGTTTGCGGCCCATCCTTACGTGCGGCCCTTCGCCGAGCTTCTCTTCCCGATGTTCTCCGATGTCGGCAACTACTCGCAGGGATTCTCCGCCGGAGCGCTGCTTGAGTATCCCGTGCTTCCGTATCTGGTGCCCTTCGTGCGAGGAGGATACTCGAGCAATCCCCTGAAGACGACTACTTCCGGCGCTCTGGATCTGCTCGAGGGAGACGTCGGACTGGGCCTGGCGCTCAAGCTGGGAGACAGCTTTGGCATGCGGCTGGACGCGATGGGCGGCGCGGTCAACGCGAGCTACCTGAACCAGTCGGGGAATGCCTATACGCTCGGCACGCGCCTCGAAGCGGGCCTCCGCGTATCACCGGCCTGGACAGTTTCCGCCATGGCAGGGATGTCGCGCTACTTTGGAAGCGAGGCGGCCTTTCTCACCGTCGGCTCCGCGGGCCTGGTCGCTTCCTTTGATCTGTCCATGATCGCGGGGAGGAGTCCCAAGCTTCGTATCGAGGATCAGAAACTGGACCCCGTCTTCCCCTCGCTCTACGCGTATTACGACGACCACCCCTTTGGCACGGTGACCCTCAGAAACGGAGAAGATGCGGCCATAAAGAACGTCACGGTGTCCTTCAATGCGGGCCACTACATGGACCAGCCCAAAGTCTGCGGCCACTTCGCGAGTATCCCGGCCGGCGGCTCGGTGCCCGTCCAGCTGACCGCGCTGTTCACCGACGCGGTGCTTTCGATAACCCAGGGCGTGGACGCCAAGGGCGAGATCATCGTGCGATACACCTATATAGGCGCCCCGACGGAGGCGCGCTTCCCGATCGATTTCCGGATGCACCACCGCAATGCCATAACCTGGGTCGACGATCGACGGGCCGCCGCCTTCGTTTCCCCGACCAATGCCGCCTCGCTCTGGTTCTCCAAGTACGCGGCCGGCATCGTGCGCGACCGCATGCGTGGAGACATCAACAAGAACCTGCAGTACGCGCTGGGCCTTTTCGAGGCCGAGCGCCTCTACGGTCTGAATTACGTTGTGGTGCCGGCGAACGACTACTCGGTGAAGCATGCCGACAGCTCGATCATCGATTCGGTCCAATTCCCGCACCAGACGCTGCAGAACAGAGGCGGCGACTGTTCGGACCTCTCCATCCTCTATGCCTCCCTGCTGCAGTCGCTGGGCATCGAGGCTGCTTTCATCACCATCCCCGGGCATATCTTCGCGGCCTTCGATCTTGGCATCTCCGAAGAGCAGGCCAAGACGGCCTTCTATGACCGCGGCCTCCTGATCGTTCGGGACGGTCACGTGTGGGCGCCCGTCGAGATCACGATGGTCAAGGATGGATTCATGAAGGCCTGGAAGGTGGGCGCCAAGGAATGGTCGGACAACGTCAAGCGGGGGCAGGCGGCCTTCTATCCCCTGCCCGACTGCTGGAAGGTCTATCCGCCGGCTGCCTTCCCGGACGTCAATCCGCGCTTCATGCTGCCGGACGAAGCCGAGACCATGCGGAGCTTCGACAGTTCGCTCGACCGCTTCGTCGTGAGGGAAATCGACCCCCAAGTCCAGGATTTGAAGACCCGCCTCGCATCGGCTGACCCCAACAAGCTCGCGAACGAGCTGGGAATACTCTACGGCCGCTACGGCATGCTGAAGGAAGCCTGGGCGGAGTTCTCTGCCGCGAGCAAGGGTGGCTACCAGAGCGCCTGGGACAACCTGGCCAATGTCGCCTTCCTTCGCAAGGACTTCTCGCTCGCCCTTTCCTACTACCAGTATGCGCAGAAACTCGACGCCGCCGACGATCTGGCTCTGCTCGGCATCGCCCGTTGCCAGTACGAACTGGAACATTACGATCTCTCGGACTCCGCCTATGCCGAACTCAAGACCAGGGACCCGGGGGAAGCGGGCAAGTTCGGCTATCTCGCCTCGCTTTATGACCAGACCGGCAGGGCCTGGTCGCTGTCGGATCGCTTTGCCACAACCGCGTGGGCGCGACCGGCTGCACCCGCCCCGATCGCCGTGGCAGCCGCAGCTCCGACTGCGACTTCGCGCCCCGTGTCAGAAGCCCCGGCCGCGCCGGTTCCTTTCACGCCGGCCGCCGCAGTGCCGGCGGGCCCGGCGCCTGCTCCGCCGACCGCAGCCGAGAAAGCAGCGGCCCAAGAGGAACCCGCAGCACCCCCCGCGGCAACTCCGGCGCATGAAGACATCACCGCGCCTCCTGTCGCTCCGGAGGCGCCTGGCGCGGCCGCGCCGATCGCGGCGGCCGGACCCGAAGCCGGACCGGCATCAGCTGCCGAGCCTGCCTCGACGCCGGGAGAACCCGTCCACGCGGCGACCTCCGAAGCGCCTGCAGCTCCGGCACTCGTTCCGGCGCCG
>DATJQN010000167.1:0-5286 GCA_035505775.1 Rectinemataceae bacterium
GAAGGCTATTTTCCACTTCGGGGAGGGGATCATCCCCTTCTTCTTCGATGCATCGTATGAGAAATACTACATCGGCGCAGACAAGGGCTTCTTCCCCGACCTCGTCGATGCAACCAATGCGGTCATCGTCCTTGACATCAATTACAGGACGGGGGCTACGGTCCTCACCTTGGCATATAACGCCGCATACAATCCCACGACGGGTAAATTCGACGTAACGTCGAGTATTTCGGCGTCGGTGAAGTTCTAGAAAGGACCAGGAGGCATTCAATGAAGCGCATTCTGATCGGACTCGCCCTTATCCTCCTCCTGCCGGCGCTCGTCGTCGCACAGGGGAAGACGGCCGCCGCGGCCGGAGGCGAGACGCTTCTGCTCTCGTTCGTTCCCGACGGGTCGAACCTCACGGTGACGACCGTCGACAAAAAGGTTCTCGTTTACCCGACCGACATCGCCGAGGGCGACGCGATCCCCCTCGGCGCGGTGGTCACGACGGGACCCGACACCACGGCAGAGCTCAAGCTCAAGCCCAACGGGACGATCATCAAGCTCGCCTTTAGCACGAAGTTCAGCTTCGCCGGGGCCGGCCCCGACAAGACCCAGCCGGGCAAGTCGGCCAACGTGTTCGCCCTGCTGGCCGGCAAGATCCGCACCGTCGCGGCCAAGGGTTCCAACTACACCTTCAGCTCGAATACGGCAGTCTGCGGTGTTCGTGGCACGGACTTCAGCTTCGATGTCGGCGCCGACGAGACCACGCAGGCCCTCCTCCTCGTGCAGAAGGGATTGATCCAGTTCGACAAGGTCGACGCCTCGGGGGCCGTCCTCGGCAGTATTCCCGTCGCCGCCGGAGAAGCCGCCGACACCTTTGCCGCGACCTTTGCGGCCTTCAAGTTCAGCGCGGACCAGTTCGCCAAGGAGTACGGCGACATGGTGTTCAAGAAGCTGAACGATGCCGACGTCCCCCAGGGCGAGTCGGGCCAGGCCCAGCAGGGCGGGGAGCAGGGACAGGCGGGTGGACAGGCTTCGGCCGCCGAGTCGCCCTTCATGAAGTGGCTCGGGGAAGTGCTCGGCTTCGAGCTCGGATCGGTCACGATCGACAACACCACCTATTCCAAGGTGGTCGTGCAGCCCAACCTCCAGTTCGGCAAGCTCAAGCTCGGGCTCTACCTGCCGGTCATTTACAGTTCGGATCTCTTCGACCCCTCGGACTGGTACCATCCCGCCGGCAACGACGAGTGGGATTTCGGCTCGGGATACTGGGGCAGGGACAACGCAAAGGGAGCCAAGGACTTTGCGACCGACCTGGCCCTCAAGATCAAATACCTGGAATACGGCGAGCAGTTCAAGGATCCATTCTTCCTCAAAGTGGGCAACCTCGAGGACCTGACCATCGGCCACGGCCTCATCATGCGGAACTACGCCAACGACAGCGAGTTCCCCGCGGTCCGGCGGGTCGGCGTCAACGTCGGCTATGACGCGGGCGGCGGCGGTTTCGAAGCCCTCACCAACGATCTCGCCGATCCGACCATCTTCGGGGCGCGGCTCTATGTCCGCCCCGTGCCGAGCTTCAAGCTCGCCCTTGGCGTCTCGGGTGTCATCGATACGGCGCCCGGCGCGGATGTTCAGGGCAACGATGTGGCCAACAACCTGATGCTCCTCGGCGGCGCCGTGGACCTCGACCTGCCGATCATCCAGACCGACCCCCTCGCCGTGCGGCTTTTTGCGGACGGCGGCGCGGCCGCGCCCTACATCAAGCAGGATACGGGGAGCGTGAGTTCCGGCCTCAAGTACGACATCGTCTACAACGATGGCACAATCAAGAACTGGGGAGCCGCCACCGGCGCAATGGGCAACGTGCTGTTCATCGACTGGCGCCTCGAGTTCCGCTACTTCACCGGTATCTTCACGCCCTCGCTCTTCGACACGACCTACGACCAGAAGCGGGCACAGTACGCGGTGCAGTATGCAGCCTATGCCACCGATCCCACACTGGTGCCGGACCTTCCGACCGTCATGGGCATCTACGGCGAGGGCGGGTTCCACATCCTCAACAAGAAGCTCAACCTGACGCTCGGCTACATGTGGCCCTGGTCGCCCAACGGGAGCCTGCAGAGCAATCTCGCCAACAACAATGACGAGTTCCACGCCAAGCTCGTCGTCCTGAAGGGACTCATCCCGGTCGTCGACCTCGCGGGCTTCATCAGCTACGACCGGCGCAGTCTGGCCCAGTCCATCGAGAACGGGACCTTCACGTTCATCGATGCTAACACGAGTCTGTCCGGCGAGCTCGATCTGCCGATCCCGAAGACGGAGAACCTTGACCTGGCCATCCTCTTCTCGACGGTGCCCGTCTTCAACGACGACGGAACCATGCATCTGGACTCCAGCGGACTGCCCACCATGAAGCCCTCGATCTCGATCGAGACGAGGATTCACTTCTAGGCTCGGCTCTCCGGGCGATCAGGCCGTCCCCCGCCGGTTGCGAAAACCAGCAACCGGCGCGGGGCGGCCTTTTTTTTGTGGCCTCGACCGGATACCATCCCCTCCATGGCCACGATTCACGTCCTCCCCCCCGAGACAGCCCGACTCATCGCCGCCGGCGAGGTGATCGACCGTCCCGCCGCTGCGCTGCGCGAGCTTCTGGACAACGCCATCGATGCCGGTGCCCACGAAATCTCGGTGCGGATCGAGGGCGGAGGGATCGAGCTCATAAGCGTGTCCGACGACGGCAGCGGTATGGATCGCGAGGATCTCGAGCTATCCGTCCTCCCGCATGCGACCTCCAAGATCCGGAGCGCCGACGACCTTCTGCGCACAAGGAGCCTGGGCTTTCGGGGAGAGGCCCTGGCCTCGATCGCCGTGGCGGCCCAGCTGGAAATACTCACGCGCACCGAGGATTCCTCCGCCGCCTGCCGGCTGGTGGCGGGCCCGGGCACGCCGACCCGGCTGGACGGGGCCGCAGGACGTCGGGGCTGCACGGTGACCGTCAGGTCGCTCTTCGAGGCCTATCCCGCGCGCCGCCAGTTCCTGAAGCGGCCCCAGGCGGAGGCTGGACTCTGCCGCCAGGTATTCACCGACAAGGCTGCGGCCCACCCCGGCCTGCTGTTTCGCTACAGCTCCGGGCAGGCGGACGCGGAGACTCTCAGGCCGGATGATTTCGCCGGGCGCTGCGCCCAGCTTCATCCGGAGCTGCCGCGGGACCTCCTGCATTCGCTCGCCTTTTCGGGAGTGGGTTTCGCCGGCTCCCTCGTGATTGCAGGCCCGGCTTACTCGCGAACGGACAGGCGACTCATGCAGACCTTCGTCAATCGACGGCGCGTCCAGGACTGGTCCCTTCTCCAGGCTCTCGACTATTCATTCGCGGAATACCTGCCGGGCGGTGCACATCCGGCGGCCTTCCTTTTCGTCGAAGTCGATCCGGCCCTCGCGGATTTCAACATTCATCCGGCCAAGCGCGAGGTTCGCCTCAAGGATCCCGAATCCCTGCGCCGCGCCGTCGTCTCCGCGATCCGATCCTTCCTGCCGAATCTCGCTCGGCGAGAGCCCGCCCAGCTCGTGCCGGCTGTCGAAGGCGAGCTTGCCTCGACTTGGGAACGAGAACACTGGACTGGAGAGGGCGCAGGATTCGGATCGGGGTGGCGCGCTCAGCCGAAGGCGCCGGGCGCGGGCGGCGAACGAGGCGCAGGATGGGAGGACTTCATGGCCGCACGCGCTCGCGGCGCTCCGCTCCCGGCTCCCGCGGCCCGTACGGCCGAGTTTCGCTATCTCGGGCGGGCACTCGGTCCCTTCCTTCTCTTCGAGATGGGGGACGAGCTCTGGTTCCTCGACCAGCACGCGGCACATGAGCGTATCATCTTCGACGGTCTCGCAGCCGCGCCCCTCGAGATACAGACCCTGCTCATCCCGGAACGCATCGAAGCGGAGAGCGACGCCGAAGAGGCATGGTGGTCTTCGGAACGCAAATCCCTGGCCGAAGCAGGCTTCGCCCTTCGCCGGGCCGAGGACGGCTGGTTTCTGGACAGCGCCCCCGCCGGTCTCGCGGGCGAGGCCGGCCGGGCGCTGCATGAGCTGTGGTCCGGGCAGGTCCAGCCCGGCCAGACGCTCCGCGCCGTCCACGCGCTCTCGGCATGCAGGAGCGCCATAAAGGACGGGGACGAGATCGGGAGCGAGGCGGCGGTGGAACTCTTCCAGCGCTCCCTGGCCCTGCCCGAGCCGCGCTGTCCCCATGGCAGACCGATCTGGACGCGCATAACGCGTGCCCAACTTTACGCCCTGGTCCGTCGGACGCTCTGAGCGACGGCAACGACGCGGCCCGGCGGCCGGGCACGTCGCCGCGGGGCTCACAATCCGGAGAGCAGCTTCTGCACTTCGTCCCGCTTGGGGTAGTCCGGCTTCTTGGCAAGCAGGTCGTTCAGGGTCTTCTTGGCGTTGGCGTTGTCGCCGGTGGAGGCATAGAGCTTGCCGAGCTCGTAGTACGCGTCGTAGAAGGTCGGGTCGAGCTTGATGAGCTGGATGTACGCGTCCCGGGCGGCGTCGAGCCGGTTCACGTTGACGTATGCCTTGGCCAGGTTGAAGCGGACAGTGGTGTCGCGCGGGGCCAGGTTGAGCGCAATCTCGTAGTGAAAGACCGCCTTGTCGTAGAGCTCTTTCTTCGCGTAGGCGTTTGCGAGATTGTTGTTGGCCTCGAAGGACTTGGGATCGACCTGATAGGCCTCGTCCAGATAACTCAATGCCTTGTCGACAAAGCCCGAGTCGAGATAAATCCTGCCGAGATTGATCCGCGGATCGCTGTACTTTTTGTCCAGGGTCGCGGCCTGGGTGTAGGCGGTGATCGCGGAGTCGGTGCTGCCCGTCTGCTCGCTGGCGAGTCCGAGGGTGAACTGGTAGAGCGCGACATCGGGAGCCTGCGAAACGGCTTTCTGGGCGTATTTCAGCGCGTCGGGGGCCTTATTGAGCTTGAGCTCGACCGTGGCCATGTTGTAGTTGGTGAGCGCGTCGTCCTTGACCCCGAGCGCCCGCTGGAAGAGCCCCTCGGCGCTGCGGTAATCCCCGGTATTCGACTCGACGACGGCGAGCTCGCGCATCGCCTGGGCGTTGGCCGGGTCGATCTTTATCGCTTTCTGGTAGGCGTCGATCGCCGCCTTGCTGTCCCCCGTTGACGCGAGAATGCGTCCGATCTCCTGCCAAGCCACGCCGTAGTCCGGCTTAACCTGAACTGCCTTCTTGAACACAGTCATGGCCTGGTTCGAGTCCCCGAGGGCTTTCCAGGTTATGCCCAGGTTGTAATAT
>DATJQN010000168.1:0-5424 GCA_035505775.1 Rectinemataceae bacterium
GTCCAGATAGCAGAGATCCGCGCTTCTTCCGGCGCAGAAGGCCGCCGCGTCCCCGCAGCCCAGCTCCGCCGCCGGCCCCGGCCAGAGAAGCGGCGGATCAAGGGACATCGGGGACATGATGCGGCCCAGCGCGTCCCGGCCATGACCTCCGTAGCCCTTGTGAAAGGCCTTGAAGACACCGGAGGTGTTGACATGGGTGGCAGCCTGGTGGACAAGCGGCCCCAGAAGCACTGCACGCTCCTGCTCGACCCGGTCGAGCTTCGGCGCCGTCCCCAGAAACTGCCCCGTCGGAGGCCTGAGCTCGTCGATCGCATAACGCACCCGGTCGAGGAAGAGGGCGTTCTCCCTCGTATAGAACAGCCTCTCCTTCCTCCAGTCTCCCCGACTCGTCTCTGCGGGTGCATAGAAGCGGGCAATGTAGGGAGGATGGCTGTCCTCCGGCGCTGCGTGGCCGAGACGAGCCGGATGCAGGGCGTTGAGGCGTTCCAACACACCGGCCACTCCCCCTTCCTCGCCGAACAGCCTCGGGCCGTCTTCCGCGGGGATCGAAAGCCAGCAGGCGTTGACGGCCCAGGAATAGGGCTCGCTGTCGTTGGCCATGACTTTCAGCCCCAAGGTGCGGGCGAGGCGGCTCACCGCCCCCGTTCCCGCGAAGGGGTCCAGGAACCGAAGCAGGGGACGGCGATCGTGCAATTCGAGAAACACGGTTCTGAGGAAGGGAAGCAGGGCGCGCTTGCTGCCTATGTACGCGATGAGTGAGCGGGAAGCGTAGAGCAGGTCCTCGGACGTTCCCGCTCCGGACTCAGGGCTCATACCGGGCCATGCTCGTCTCGGTCTCGAAAACCTCCACGGCGGACAAGGGGGCCAGGGGAAGCTGGGCCGCGATGCCTCGGAAGATGTATTCGGCAATCCGTTCGGCGCTCGGGTCGTCCTGGAAGCACTCGAGGTCGTTGAGCAAGCTGTGGTCGAGGCCCTCAAGAACGTGGCGCAGGGCCCCCTTGAGCTCGCCGAAATCGAAGAGCATTCCACCCTGGTCGAGGCTCTCGCCGCGGGCCCAGGCCCTCACCGTATAGTTGTGACCGTGCAGGCGCTCGCATTTGCCTTTGTAGTGTCTGAGAAAATGGGCGGCCGCAAAGGAGGCTTCGACCCTGATCTGGTACATGACATCCCCCCAGGGTATTCTATAGACGCAGCCCCCATCGTGAAAAGTGCGTTCGTCCGGGTTACACTTCAAGTGGGGTTTCTTGGTATCGCGAGTTTCGTGCCGTGAAGTCCTGATGTTCCAAGAGGAGGAATTCATGAAACGCATCGTGATCGTCGCGATTGTGCTGGCTCTCCTGGCCATGCCCGCCTTCTCCCAGGTGAGACTGGATATAGGCGTCATCGTGCCCCGCGGCGCCGGCGTCTCGGGCGACAACGGCTCCGTCGGAGGCGTGCTCTCCGACTGGCCCTTCATCCCCATTCCCGAGGCCGGGCTGTACTACCAGTGGGATCTGGGTCTCCTGAAACTCGGGTTGGGCGCCCGCGCCGAAAGCCTTCTCCTGGAAACGTTCCTCTGGCCGAATGCACTGGCCGAGGTGGATATCGGGCCCGTGGCCATCGAAGGCAAGTTCGGCGGCGGTGCCTTTCTCATGTTCGGTCTGGACAACAACAGCGCGACCGGCAAAGTCTTCTTCCCCGATCTGTCGGCCTGGTTCAAGCTCGGCAAGAAGGGCAACTTCAGGCTCGGCGGCGGAGTGGTCGGCATCTATGTACCCGACAGCGAGTTCTTCGGCAACAACATGATCTATCTCCTCTATCTCGCAGGCAAAGCCTCGATAATGCTGTAGCAGCAAGGGCCCGGGCCGGGCAGGCTCGGGCTCCTTCGCGCGATATCGCTCCCCCCTTTTTCATTTCCCCGCCACGGTGCTATGGTAGCCCCCATGGTCAAGCGACTCGACGAGCTCTGCGCCGGGCTGACCGTGCTCGAACGTAACGGCGCCGCCGACTGCCCCGTCCTCGGGATGGCCTACGATTCGCGCCAGGTCCGACCGGGTTTTCTCTTTTTCGCGCTCACCGGCCTTCACGCCGACGGCCATCGCTTCGTCGACGCCGCGGTCCGGGCCGGAGCCGCCGCGGTCGTTCATTCGGAGGCGCTGTCCCGCTACGAACCGCAGGTCGCCTATCTTCGCGTGGAAGATGCGCGCCACGCCATGTCGCCCATGGCGGCGGCTTTCTTCGGCCGGCCCTCCCGTGATCTCGCCGTCATCGGCGTGACCGGCACCGAAGGCAAGAGCACCACCGTCTATCTCATCTACCAGCTCCTCACTCTCGCGGGCAAGCGGGCCGGGTTTTTCTCCACGGTCATGTCCGACACCGGAGGTGGCGAGCGGCCGAATCCGGAGCATCAGACGACGCCCGAGGCCACCGCGGTGCAGCGCATGCTGGCCGAGATGCGCGACGCCGGCTTCGGCTACGCAGTCGTCGAGGCCTCGTCCCACGGTCTTTCCCCGCGGACCAATCGACTCGGGGATGTGGACTTCGATATCGGCGTGATGATGAACGTCACCCACGAGCATCTCGAGTTTCACGGAAGCTGGGAGAACTACCGCCTCGACAAGGCCAATCTGTTCCGGGCGGTCGCCTGCGCGTCGCCCAAGGCCGTCCCGCGGTTTGGGGTCGTCAACGCGGACGACCCCTCCAGCGGATATTTCCGCGAGGCCGCGGGCGGCAGGCCGGTCCGCAGTTTCAGCGCGGCCGGGGCGGAGGCCGACCTTGCCGCGACGGATCTTTCCGTCGATGCCGAGGGCGAGAGCTTCACGATCGTGGAAGCCCGAAGCGGCCTCCGTCATCCTGCCCGGCTCGAACTGCCCGGCGCTTTCAACGTCGGCAACGCCCTCGCGGCCCTGCTCGTGGTCTCGGAACTGATTGCCGTGCCCGTCGCCGGGCTCGTGCCCCTGCTTCCGAAGCTCAGGCCGGTTCGCGGACGGATGAGTGCGGTCAGGCGCGGCCAGGACTTCGAAGTGATCGTGGACTACGCCCACACGCCTTCGTCATTTAGGACGATCTTTCCCCCGCTGCGCGACCGCGTCCGGGGTCGCCTGATCTGCCTCTTCGGTTCCGGGGGGGAGCGCGACCGGGAGAAGCGACCACAGCAGGGCCGCATCGCCGCCGACTATTGCGACATTGTGATCCTCTCCGACGAGGACCCGCGCGGCGAGGACCCCGCCGCCCTGCTCGGGGAGATCGCGGCGGGCTGCCCCGAGCGCCGCCTCGGGGAGGACCTGTTCATCATTCCCGACCGCCCCAGCGCGATCCGTGCGGCCTTCGGCATGGCGCGGGCGGGCGATCTCGTGGCGCTGCTCGGCAAGGGCCACGAGAACTCGATCATCTACAAGGGCGGGCCGATTCCCTACGATGAGATCACCGAGGCGGAGCGGGCGCTCGACGAGCTCCTCGGCCCCGTGCGCGCACATAACGAAGTCAGCGGCAGCGAGGGGAGAGCGGAACGATGAAAAAGCGTATGGCCATTCTCTATGGCGGCAAGTCAGGCGAGCACGAAGTCTCCCTGATGTCTGCGGCGAGCATCGTCCGTCATGTTGACCTCTCGCGATTCGAGCCGGTCCTCATCGGCATAGCCAAGGATGGGCGCTGGCACCTTCAGGGCGAAACGCTCGCTTCGGAGGAGCGGGGGGGAAGTGGTCCCCTCCCCCTTCATGAGGGTCCACTCGTGGCGGCTCTTCCGGAAGCCGGCCTTTACGCTTTCGATGACCCGGCACCGGGGAGCTCCGCCCGCAGTATCGCCTGTGACCTCGTATTTCCGGTGCTGCATGGGACCTTCGGCGAGGATGGGACGGTCCAGGGACTCCTCGAGGTGTCGGGCCTCCCCTACGTCGGCGCGTCGGTCCTCGGTTCGGCCCTCGGTATGGACAAGGAGAAGTCCAAGGAGCTGTGGATGCAGGCCGGGCTCCCGATCGTGCCCTTTCTCGCGGTGCGGCGGAGCGAAGTGGCAAGCATCGGGGGCCGGGAGCAGCTTCAGCGGACGGCCGCCGCGCGGTTCGGCTGGCCCCTCTTCGTGAAACCTGCCTGTGCCGGGTCCTCGGTCGGGGCGACCAAAGTGCACGGCCCCGAGGAATTCCAAGCCGCTCTGGATGAAGCGCTCTGCTGGGATACCAAGGCGCTCGTGGAGCCCTTTGTCGAGGCGAGGGAGATCGAATGCTCCGTGCTCGGCAACGCCTCGCCCCGGGCCTTCGTCCCGGGGGAGATTGTCCCCTCGCATGAGTTCTATGATTACGAGGCGAAGTACATCGACCCGGAGGGGGCCCTCCTGCAGGTGCCGGCACCTATCAGCGAGCAGCAGGCGGAGCGCGTGCGCGCCGTCGCGGTCGCGGCCTACCAGGCCTGTGAAGTCAGCGGCATGGCGAGAGTGGATTTCTTCATCGACCGGAGGACGGGCGAAGTCCTCCTCAACGAGCTCAACACGATTCCGGGCTTCACCCACATATCCATGTACCCGCGCATGTGCGAGGCGGGCGGTCTCTCCTATACCGATCTCATCACCAGACTCGCGGAACTCGCCCTGGAACGCCACGCCGAGCGACTCGCCCTCCGTTACAGCCGCTGATCCGGCCCTGGGGCGGCCCTGATCCGGCCCTGGGGCGGCCCTGATCCGGCCCTGGGGCGGCCCTGGGGCGGACCCCTTGGCTGCCGCCCGGCCTTCGCCGCGGAGATGCGCCCCCGGCGCGGCCGCCGCGTCCGCGTCGGGGCGCCGGCTCCGCCGCGCCGAACCGTGCATATTCATACGGAAAAATGGCAATAAACATTTATCTCATAAATACTTACTTCCAAAGAGGGGCTGGCGCGATTTGTCCGCGGATGCTATACTGGCCCCGCGTGTCCGAGGGATCGTTCTCTCGCGCCATCAAGGAGGTTCTTCATGAAGTCCCAGGACTACATCGCCCTGGATGAAAAGTACGGTGCCCACAACTACCACCCCTTGCCCGTCGTCATCTCGTGGGCCGAGGGCTGCAAGGTAAAAGATCCGGAAGGCAAAACCTATTTCGACTTCCTCTCCGCCTATTCGGCGGTCAATCAGGGGCACCGGCACCCGAAGATCGTAAAGGCAGTGCGGGACCAGCTCGACCAGTGCACTCTGACGAGCAGGGCCTTTCACAACGATCGGATGGGCCTCTTCCTGAAGAAACTCTGCGACTTCACGGGTTACGAGATGGCCCTTCCGATGAACACCGGCGCGGAAGCGGTCGAGACGGCCCTCAAGGCGGCCCGGCGCTGGGGAGCGGAGGTCAAGGGCGTCAAAAATGGCGATCAGGAGATCGTCTGCGTCGACGACAACTTCCATGGGCGGACGATCGCCGTCATCTCGATGTCGAACGACCCCGACTCCACGGTGAACTACGGCCCCTACGTCCCCGGCTTCAAGCGAGT
>DATJQN010000169.1:0-6513 GCA_035505775.1 Rectinemataceae bacterium
TGCCCCCGCGCCAGGGAGGCGGTGCCCGGAAGCCACTTCTCATCATGCCGACGAACGTGGCGACCTCGCTCGATAAGGAGCTGCAGGAGTGGTGCCGGCGGGGCGAATATCCCCTCGTGGTGGAGATTCCCGCACTGGATCCCGCATATCGCGCGCAACGAAGCGTGGACGATGCAATACGCCATGCCATCGGCACGGCGATCTAGAGGGCGGCGCACGATGGAAGAAGTTTCCGGCGGCGAGCGCATACAGCGACAGATGCTCGAGGATGCCCGCCACAAGGCCCAGCAGATTCGCAGCAAGGGTCGCAACGATCTCGCCCAGCGTGCGGCGGAGAGCGAGGCCCGTCTTGCCGCTGCCGTGGAAAAAATCAAGGCTACGAATGCCGAGAGGACGGAGCGCGAGCGTTCCGAGATCCGGGCGCGGCTCCCCCTGGAGAAGATGCGGCTTCGAACCCGGATACTGGACCAGAAACTGAAGGAGGGCATGCGGGAGTACTTCGGGGGACTCGACGAAGCACGGAGGACCGCCCTTGTGGCAGTACTCGTTCGCAGGGCCGCGCCGCTGCTGAGGGGCCGGGCGGTCCGGCTGCGGAGCCGGGGGCTCGGCAGGGAAGGGGCTGCTGAGGTGCTTCGAAGTGCCGTCCCGGATCTGGCCTCGGTCACCGATCTCGATTCACCGGAACTGCCTGCTCCCGGAATGGTGGCCGAGACTCTGGACGGGCTTCTGGTCCTGCGGGCCACGCTGGACCTTGTCGAGGAGACACTGCTTGCGGAGCGTCGCCTCGAGCTCATTTCGGCTCTTGTGGGGGATGAGGTGCTGTTGTGATCGAGGGCCGCATAACGCGCATAACCGGACCCGTGGTCATCGCGGAGGGTCTCGAAGGCGCCGGACTCTACGACCTTGTCGAGGTCGGAGCCGCTCGACTCTCCGGAGAGATCATCCGGACGGATTCGAAGGGCGCCACGATCCAGGTATACGAGGACAATACCGGCATGAAGCCCGGTGAACCGGTGATCGGTCTCGGACGACCCCTCTCCGTCCGGCTGGGGCCCGGGCTCCTCGGGTCGATCTATGACGGCACGCAACGACCCCTGAGCGAAATCAAGGCGGAGCACGGGCATTTCATCCGGGCGGGAGAGCGTGGAGACAGTCTCCGCCTCGATCGCCGTTGGGACTTCCAGCCGCAGCTGTCGGCGGGAGAACCCGTGGCCGAGGGTACGGTGATCGGCTCGGTCCGGGAGTCGGAACTGATCACGCATCGCATCGTGGCGCCGGCCGGAACGCCGCCCGGACACGCATCCTGGGTGGCCGCGCGGGGGCTCTATTCCGTCGCAGACCTGGTCGCTCGAACGGACGACGGCCGGGAGTTCCGCCTCTTCCAGGAGTGGCCTGTGCGGAAGGCGAGAGCGATCCGCAGGCGCCTCGCCCCCAGCCAACCGCTGATGACAGGGCTGCGGGTCATCGACATCCTGTTCCCGCTTTCAAAAGGCGGAACCGCGGCCATCCCGGGAGCCTTCGGCACGGGAAAGACGATGACCCAGCACGCCCTGGCCAAACATTGCGACGCGGACATCATCATCTACATCGGCTGCGGGGAACGGGGGAACGAGATGACCGAAGTTCTGACCGAATTCCCCCATCTTGTCGACCCAAGGACCGGCCGCTCCATGATGGAACGGACCATACTGATCGCCAACACCTCCAACATGCCCGTAGCCGCGCGGGAGGTGTCCATCTACACGGGCATAACCTTCGCGGAGTATTACCGTGACATGGGCTACGACGTGGCCGTCATGGCCGACTCGACCTCGAGATGGGCGGAAGCCCTGCGCGAGCTCTCGGGCCGGTTGGAGGAAATACCCGCCGAGGAAGGCTTTCCTGCCTACCTACCCACCAGACTCGCCGAGTTCTACGAACGTGGCGGCTGCGTGGAGACCCTGTCCGGCGACCAGGGCTCGGTCTCCATCATCGGGGCCGTGTCGCCCCCGGGCGGTGACTTTTCCGAACCGGTCACCCAACATACGAGACGGTTCATCCGCTGCTTCTGGGGGCTCGACAAGGATCTCGCCTATGCCCGCCATTACCCCGCGATTTCGTGGATCGAGTCATACTCCGAGTATGCCGAGGAGCTCAGGGAGTGGTGGGAGCAGCGAAATCCCCAGTGGTGGGAACTGCGGGGGCAAAGCATGGAGCTCCTGAAGCGCGAGCAGCGGCTCGAGCAGATCGTGCGACTGATCGGCCCGGACGCCCTGCCGGATGAGCAGCGCCTGGTTCTCCTGACCGCGGACCTCATCAAGAATGGCTTCCTCCAACAGAGTTCGTTCGACGCGGGCGACAGCTACTGCGATCCCGACAGGGGCATGAGACTGCTCGCGCTCATCCTGGAGTTCCACAAGCTGGCCGAGGAGGCGCTCGAGGCCGGTGTCCCGCTGCCCGGCATCAGCGCCCTCCACGTACGGGAGCGACTTGCACGGCTGAAATCGGAGCCTCGCGAAGGAGCTGCGGAATCCTTCGAACTGCTCGAACACGACATGATCCTGGCCTTCCATTCCCTGCGGCGCGACGCCGGCGGGCCGGAGCCGTCATGAGGGGTGTCGAGCATCGGGGAATTCTCCATGCCGAGGGGCCGGTGCTGTTGGCCCAGGCCAGAGAGCGTGCCGGATTCGGGGAGCTGGTGGCTGTCTACGGTCGCGACGGTGTCCGTCGACTCGGCAGGGTGCTCGACAGCTCGGAAGGTGAGGTGGCCATCCAGCTGTTCGCGACGAACGAAGGCCTCTCTCTTGACGAAACCCGGGTCGAGTATCTCGGGCGGCCGCCGGAGCTTCGGGTGGGCCGCGACCTCTTGGGCCGCATTTTCGACGGGCTTGGCAGGCCGACGGACGGCTACCCGGATATCCTCAGCTCCGAGCTTCGGGACGTCAACGGCAGCCCCATCAATCCCGCGGCCCGCGTCTATCCGCGCGACTTCATCCAGACCGGCATTTCCGCGATCGACGGGATGAACACCCTCATCAGGGGGCAGAAGCTCCCGCTGTTCTCCGGCAGCGGCCTGCCGCATAATCGGATCGCCGCCCAGATCGTCAGGCAGGCGAGGATCCTCTCCTCGGACGAGCCCTTCGCGGTCGTCTTCGCCGCCATGGGAGTTAAGTACGACGTGGCGCGCTTTTTCATCGAGTCCTTCGAGCGCTCGGGGGCGCTCTCCCGCGTCGTGCTGTTCCTGTCGCTTGCGGAGAGCCCGACCATCGAGCGCCTCATCACCCCGCGCTGCGCCCTCACGGCGGCCGAGTACCTGGCATTCGAGCTCGATATGCACGTCCTGGTCATACTCACCGACATGACCAACTACTGCGAGGCCCTGCGCGAAGTCTCCTCGGCGCGGGGCGAGGTGCCCTCCCGGAAGGGCTACCCCGGCTACCTCTACTCGGATCTGGCGTCGCTCTACGAGCGCGCGGGCAAGGTAGAAGGCGTGGCCGGATCGATCACGCAGTTGCCGATCCTTTCCATGCCCAATGACGACATCACCAATCCCATACCTGACCTCACGGGATACATCACCGAAGGGCAGATCGTCGTGGACAGGGAATTGACACAGAAGGGCCTCTATCCTCCGCTCGCCCTACTGCCTTCCCTCTCGCGTCTCATGAAGGACGGCATCGGCGAGGGAATGACCCGCGACGATCACAAGGACGTATCCGCCCAGCTGTTCGCCTCCTACGCCAGGGTGCGGAACATCAGGAACCTGGCCGCGATAATCGGGGAGGAGGAACTCTCCGACCTCGACAGGCTGTATCTGCATTTTGGGGAGCGATTCGAGAACGAATTCATCGCGCAGGCTGAAACCGAGAACCGGGAGATCGCCCAGACTCTCGATATCGGCTGGCACCTGCTCTCGATGTTGCCTCGGGACGAGTTGCTGCGGCTGCCCAAGGCCCTCATGGATCTGCATCTGCCCGCCCCGCAGGCTCCGAGCGGAGCGGGCCCCGCTTCGGAGGGGAGCGACTAACGTGCCGGTCCTCACGGTGGCGCCGACGAAGTCCAATCTCATCAGGGAGCGGGAATATCTTGCCCTGGCCACCGAGGGACATGAACTCCTCGATCGCAAGCGCGAGATACTCGTGCTCGAGCTGCTGCGCGAGGCCGAGAAGGCACGGCAGCTCGAGGCGGAGTTCGAAGCGGCGGCGCGGTCCGCCTACGCGATGATGCGCCGCTGCATCTTCCGTCTGGGCCGGGAGGGGCTCAGGGAGCTGACCGAGGGCATCACCTCCGGCGCCACAACCAAGGAGTCGGTCCGCAGGGTGGCGGGAATCCGTATTCCGACTGTGGACGCCGTAATACCGGGGCCGCGACTGCAGTGCTCGTTCATGAATTCGTTTGCGGAGTCGGATGAAACCATGCTAGAGTTCACCCGCCTTCTGAAGATGATCGTCGACATGTCCAATGCCCAGTCGATCATCTGGAGACTGGCGGCTGAGCTGCGCAAGACTCAAAGGCGCGTCAATGCGCTGGAGAAACTGGTGATCCCGGCATCCAAATCCCGGAAGAACGCCATTGAGTCCGCACTGGAAGAGGCCGAGCGAAGCGCCGTGTTCACCGTGAAGCTGCTCAAGGCGCGGCGGACAAAGCGAGACAGGACATGACTGGTCTCCTGCGCAAACTGCTGGTGGTCGTCAACGGAGCGGAGTCTTCCATAAGCGCGGTGAAATTTGCGATCGCTCTGCAGCGGGATCTGGGCAGCCGGATCCTGGCTGTCTATGTGGTGGACACGCAGGCAATACGGCAACTGGCCATGAGCCGGATATTCGTCGACGAGGAGAGCGAGGAGTACTTTCGCAGTCTGTTGGAGACGGGCCGCCGCTACCTGCTGTACGCGGAAGAGCTGGCCCGACAGAAGGGCGGGACCCTCAGCTCTCGACTGCTCCAGGGATCTGTATCTTCGGAGGCCATTCATTTCGCGGAGCAGGAGGGGGTGGACGCCATCCTCGTGGGAGGCTGGGAACGCAGTTCCACCATCCGCGACATCCTGGCGGAGGAAAACCGGGAGATCGCGCGGACGGCACGTTGCCCGGTCTTGATAGTCAGGGGGGCGGGAGCCGAGAATGCCTACGATTCGCTTTGACTGCGCGACTTCGGAACGAGCCCGAAGGGAGGATGGATGAGGGTGGCCCTCGTATACGCGTCGGCGGGAGAGAGCCGGGCCGCATCGCCGATAGTGGAGGCTCTGGCAGGGGCTCTTCGGGCGCGCGGCTATCAGACCGAGAGGATCGAGGCGAAATCCGGGGAAGCCCATCGCCTCAGCGGCTTTGACTATATTATAGTTGGTACGGAGCCTGTAGGTATCAGGGGCAGGCTTCCCCGGCAGCTGGCCGATTTCCTGGCACAGGCCGGGAGCGTCCAGGGCCGGCGTTCGATGGCCTTCGTGCGGAGGCGGGGCATCTCTTCCGCGAAAGCGCTCAAGAGGTTGATGTCTACGATGGAAACGGAAGGGATGATGGTGAACTTTGCCATGATCGTGGCCGGCACGGACGACGCCGTCCGGGCCGCTGGGGAAGCGCCCATAGAACGGAATTGATCTGTGGAGAATTACTACGACGTACTCGGCATCGGCCCGGAAGCGAGCACCCGGGAAGTAAAAAGCGCCTTTCGCAGGCAGGCCAAGAAGCAACATCCCGATGTCTCCGGTTCCCGCGAAGGAAAAGGCGGTGGCCGGCGCGAGCCTTCGCGGGCGGCCGACGCTGCCATGCGTCTCCTCCTCGAAGCCTACCGGGTCCTGTCGGATCCGGAGCGGCGCAGGCTCTATGACCGGACGCTTCGGCGCAGCACTTCGGAAGAGGGGGGCTTCGACTATCGCCGTTTTCTGAAGAGTCGGCCGGACGATCCGGAAAGCCAGGCCAAGCTTGTGGTATTCGACCTCCTTCACGAGCTGGAAGATGAGGCTCTCTCGGTCTACGAGCGCGCGAAATCTCTGGGCGATTTCCGGCTGGAACGGTGGCTCGACCGGGGAGAAGCCATGGACACCGAGTTCTGCATCGCCGAGGAATATGAAAAGCGCGAGCGCTGGCTCAAGGCATACTCGATCTACCGTCGGCTTATCGAGATGGAGCGGGAGCGTCCCTGGTTCCGGTACTTCTTCGATGTCGTCGCCCTGCGATTCAGAACCCTGGTGCTGTTCAGGCTGCCCAAGGTTCTGGACGAGGAGGACTTCGTGGATCGGCTGGAAGAGGCGGCCGCGCTGGGGGTGTCGAGGAAGGACACGGCGCAGTTCCTGAGGAAAATGGCGGAAGTCCAGCTCCGCCGGGGAGAAACGGCGCCCGCCGTGGATTCGCTCCGTCGGGCCTCCGAGCTCGAACCCCGCCTGGCCGGGCTGACTGCCTTGAGAAAGAGGGCCGGTCTCCAGACGGAATCCTGAGTGGCCGATGGCTGTCTTGCGCAAGATCGCCTTTTTTATTACCTTTCGACGGAACGTTTGTTCTGCAAGGGGAATCATCCGGGTAGTTGCGGATGTCGGTCCCA
>DATJQN010000170.1:0-3108 GCA_035505775.1 Rectinemataceae bacterium
GTTTGAGGAACATTCGAATGTTCCTCAAACCCGTCGCTGTAACTACCCACCATCACAGATGGTGGCCCTATCGGGATTCGAACCCGAGTTTCAGCCTTGAGAGGGCCGCGTCCTAGGCCGGGCTAGACGATAGGGCCGAACGGGAAAGTTTGAACGGGGCGTGGGCCCCGGGAAAGCCAACCGTACGATGCGGCCCCCGCGTCTATGGCTGCGGGGCAGGGATTCGAACCCCAATAGGCAGATCCAGAGTCTGCTGTCCTACCGTTAGACGACCCCGCAACGCACGAAGAACCATCGGCGATCAGCGGTCATCATTTAGCGCAGAACACCGACGCAGCACTGGCGGATTCGGCGAAAATGAAAATCCAAAGGCGTTCCGGGCCTAGCCTTTGGACGCGGCGCAGTATCGGCGATCGAGGGGCAAAAGTCAAGGACCGAAGTTTCGAAATGCTCGGCCTTTCGGCCCTCGCGCATCACTTCGCCGGCTCGGGACTTTGCCTTTCTCGGCACCCGGCACTCGGCACTTTCGACCTTCTTCCCGCTTGACAGGCGACACCGCCTGGGGCATTCTGACCTACCTGACTGCAACCCATCTACTTTGAAGGACTTCTGGCTATGGCTGCCGAGAATACCGACCCCAAGACGAGCATCCCGACCGGCGAGGCTACGGATTTCATCCGGACTGCAGTGGCCGAGGACCTCGAGGCCGGCCGCTACACCCATGTCCACACCCGCTTTCCGCCGGAGCCGAACGGCTACCTGCACATCGGACACGCCAAGGCGATCTGCATTGACTTCGGCATCGCCGCCGAGTTCCGCGGGAAGACCAATCTCCGGTTCGACGACACCAACCCCGTCAAAGAAGAAGTCGAGTACGTCGAGTCCATCCAGGAAGACATCCGGTGGCTGGGCTTCGACTGGGAAGACCGCCGCTTCTATGCGTCGGACTACTTCGAGCAGCTCTACGAGTTTGCGGTGAAGCTGATCCGCAAGGGGAAGGCCTACGTCTGCGACCTGAGCGCCGACGAGATGCGCGAGTACCGGGGCACCCTTACCCAGCCGGGCAAGGAAAGCCCTTACCGGAATCGCAGCGTCGAGGAGAACGTGGACCTGTTCGCCCGCATGCGGGCCGGAGAGTTTGCGGAGGGTGCGCGGACGCTGCGGGCGAAGATCGACATGGCCGCCGGCAACATCAACATGCGGGACCCGGTGATGTACCGGATTATCCACGCCTCCCACCACCGCACCGGCGACGCCTGGCACATCTATCCGATGTACGATTTCGCTCACGGACAGTCGGACTCGATCGAGGGCATCACTCACTCGCTCTGCTCGCTGGAGTACGAGGATCACCGTCCGCTCTACAACTGGTTCCTGGACGAGCTGGAGATCTACCATCCGCGCCAGATCGAGTTCGCCCGGCTCAACCTCGGCTACACCGTGATGAGCAAGCGAAAGCTGCTGCGGCTGGTGCAGGAAGGGCGTGTACGGGGCTGGGACGATCCCCGAATGCCGACGCTTTCCGGCCTGCGGCGCCGCGGCTACACCGCCGAGGCCATCCGGGACTTCTGCGCGCGCATAGGCGTCTCGAAGAAAGACAGCATCGTGGACATCGCGCTGCTGGAGCACTGTCTGCGAGAAGACCTGAACCGGCGGGCTCCCCGCGTGATGGGCGTGCTCCGGCCGCTTCGGGTCGTCATCGAGAACTACCCCGAGGGCCAGGTCGAAGAGATGAGGGCGGTCAACAATCCCGAGGATCCCGCCGCCGGGAACCGGCGCCTTCCCTTCTCCAGTGTCCTCTACATCGAACAGGACGACTTCCGAGAGAATCCCCCGCCGAAATACTATCGCCTCGCCCCCGGCCGTGAAGTGCGCCTGCGCTACGCCTATTTCCTGAAGTGCCGCGACGTGGTGAAGGACGCGCAGGGTCACGTGGCCGAGCTCCGCTGCACCTACGATCCCGCGACTCGCGGTGGCGATGCCCCGGACGGGCGGAAGGTAAAGGCGACCATTCACTGGGTCTCAGCCGCCCACGCCGTGCCGGCCGAGGTGCGGCTCTATGATCGGCTGTTCAAGAGCGAGGTGCCGGAGGACGTTCCCGAGGGAGAGGATTTCGTGAACGGACTCAACCCGAATTCGCTGGAGACCTTGCCGGCGGCGCAGGTGGAGCCGAGCCTGCGCGGCGCCCCCGCGGGCAGCATCTACCAATTCGAGCGCCAGGGCTACTTCTGCGTGGACCCCGACAGCGCCCCCGGCCATCCGGTCTTCAATCGCGCCGTGTCGCTGAAGGACGAATGGGCCAAGATCGAGCAAGGCCAGCGATCAGCGAAAGGCTAGGACCATTCGTTCGCTGCCCAAATACGACCAAGATCCGCTGAAAACACAGAAGCCCTCGACTCCGGTCGAGGGCTTCTGCTCTTCTTCTGCAGCGGTGCTCATCAGGGCTCACTGACCGTTGATCGCTGATTGCTGACTGCTGGCACTTCCATCAGCCTCCCACCGTGCCTCTGAGGCCGAGCGCGTCGGCGGCGCCCCGCATGGCCTGGATGACGACGGCGATGTGCTCGTTGAGGTCCACCCCGAGGAGCTCCGCCCCCTTCACGATGTCCTCGCGTCGCACTTGCCGGGCAAACGCCTTGTCCTTCATCCGCTTGCGCACGGACGAGGCCTCCAGATCGAGCACGCTCTTGGTGGGACGAATGAGGGCCGCCGCCGTGATGAAGCCGCACAGCTCATCACAGGCGAAGAGCGCCTTCTCCATCGGCGTCTCGCGCGGGATGCCGGAGTACTCGGCGTGAGACAGGACCGCCTTCACCACGTGTTCGGGATACCCCTTGCCGCGCAGGATCTCGCCCCCCTTGAAGGGATGGCCCGCCTCCTGGCTCGGGTACTGCTCGTAGTCGAAGTCGTGCAGGAGCGCGACCACGCCCCACTCCTCCGGGTCGCCTCCCAGCTTCGGCGCGTAGGCCCGCATGGCGGCTTCCACCGCCAGCGCGTGCTTGAGCAAGCTCTCGCTCGTCGTGTACTCGGTCAACAGCTCCCACGCTGCCTGTCTGTTCATCCGTTGGGCTCCTCCTGGGTCAGCTCGTCGTGAAGGGTGACGATCCG
>DATJQN010000171.1:0-9619 GCA_035505775.1 Rectinemataceae bacterium
GCTTTTTCATAGCGGACGGATTTCTGCCGGGCAATCCCCATATCCATACCGTGCTCTACAATCAGTTCGAACAGGGCTACATAGTCGGCTATCTCAGCGGCCTCGTAAACCGGAGCTCCCTTCCCGGGGTGTCCAAGAGCCATAAGGCGGGGCTGGTGGCGGCCCAGAGTTACCCGACCCTCGACCGCCTCATTGTCCCCGGCTTCGAACGCGGCCTCAGGGACGCGGATCCGGCTTCCGTGCTCGAGACGCGGCAGATAGGCAACTGGTACGATGCAACGAAGGCCTCGGAGCTCGCCTCCTCGCTTTTCGACGCCGGCTCGAATGTCATCCTGCCCATCGCGGGCGCCGCCGGTCAGGGTGTGATCAGCGCAGCCAAGTCGAAGGGTCGCTACGTGGTCTGGTTCGACGGCGACGGATACGGGCTCGCTCCCGGGACGGTCATCGGCTGCTCCATCCTGCGGCAGGACAGGCTGGTCTACGAGCGGGTGAAGGCCATTCTCGGTGGGGCAGCGCTGTTCGGCAAGGCGGACATCGTCGGTGTCCGCGACGGCTACGTGGACTTCGACGGCTCGGGCGCCGCCTACAGGAACCTTCCCGCCCCGCTGCGCGCGGCATTCGAGGCGCGAATGAAGATGCTCCACGACGGCAGCCTCTCTTTCCCGGTGAGCGGCATCTAGCGACCCGGTCCGGGCTTCGCAGGGCTCAAGGCCATGGAACTGCTTCGCGTCCGCGGCATACGCAAGTACTTTCCCGAGACCGGGGTGCTCGCCAACGACGGGCTGTCGCTTGCGCTTGCGACGGGCGAGATCCGGGCTGTCGTCGGGGAAAACGGTGCGGGAAAAAGCACCCTGGCAAAGATTCTCGCCGGGCTGCTCCGCCCCGATTCCGGCGAGATCCTGATCCGCGGACGACAGCTCCGGCTCGGTTCGGTGCGGGCCGCGGAGGCGGCCGGTCTCGGTTATGTGCCACAGCATTCCCTGCTCGCCCCGGGACTGACCGTTGCCGAGAATCTCGTGCTCGGGCATGAACCGCGCCGTGCCGGCCTGTTCCTGGACAGGCGGCGGGCCTACATCGACGCGGCGCTTCTCGTCGAGCGTTTCGGTTTCCGCCTGGACCCGGGCCTGCGCGTTCGGGAGCTTTCGCCGGCGGAGCGCCGCGAGGCCGAGATCGCGCGGGCCCTGGCCAGGGGCGGGCAGCTCCTCGTCATGGACGAGCCCACCTCCATCCTCGCCGAGTCGGAATCGGCGGACCTCTTCGCCCTGCTCAGGCGCCTGGCCTCCGACGGCAAGGGCATCATCTTCATCACGCACCGCCTGGCCGAGGTTCTCAGCGTCGCCGACACGGTCACGGTGCTCCGCGAGGGGAGGGTGGTTGCGGACCGGGTGGCCGCGGGCTGTGATGAAGGCGAACTTTCGAGTCTCATGAAACGCGGCGGGATGGATGGCGCTCCAGCCGGCGGCCAAGTCCGCGGCCCGGCCGGCGGCCAAGCCCGCGGCACGGGCGCTTGGGAAGTCCGCGGCGCCGGCCCTGACTTCGGGGCCGAGAACGGAAACGGGTCCCCGGGGATTGGGGACCCACCTGCCAGCCGGCGGCAGGCGGGCACGGGGGCCGGGAAGCCGCTCACCTATGAGCTGCGTGATGTCAGGCTCCGTCCCGAGGCCCAGCCGTTTTCGATCTCGGTGCGGTCGGGGGAGCTGCTCGGTGTCGCAGCCCTGGCCGGCAACGGCCTCGATCGACTTGAGGATGTCCTCGCGGGCATGCACCGGCCCTTCACGGGCACGGTGCTCCTCGACGGCAGGGAGCTTCACGACATCCCCCGCGACGAGCTGCGATCAGGTCTTCTCGCCTATGTTCCCTCGGATCGTGACTCCCTCGGACTCTGTCTGCATGCTTCGCTTCGCGACAACGGAGTCGTGCTGAGCCGGGGTGAGTTGCCGCGAAGCGCCTGGCTCTTGCCTTCCCGACGCGACCGAGTCGTCCGGCGTCTGTTCGGAACCCTCGGCCCCCGTGCCAGTCTTCCGGCCAAAGCCTCTTCGCTGTCCGGCGGCAATCGTCAGCGCCTCGTGCTCGCCCGGGAGCTTGGCGGGGCCCACCGAGCCGCCCTCCTCGCGGAGCCGTTTCAGGGCCTCGATCTCGAGTCCCAGGCCGAAGCCATGCGTCTCGTCCGCGCTCGCGTCCACGACGGCATGGCCATTATCATGCTCGGCTCGAGCCTCGAGGAACTCCTGCCCCTCGTGGACCGGATCGCGATTCTGTACCGCGGGTCCCTGGTCCACGAGGGCCCGAACGAGGGTGGGCGCTCGGCCCACGCCCTCCTCGCCTCAATGACCGGGGTCAAGACGGCGGGAGGGACAGCATGAAGGGCCCCTTCAGCCATGAGGGCGTGGCGGCGCGCTTCGTCGCGCTCGCGGCATCCTTCGCGCTGGCGGCCCTCTATCCCCTGCTCGCGAGCCCTCATCCCCTCCCGGCGCTTCGGGCTTTCTTCTACGGCCCCTTTTCGAACCTGTACAACCTGCTGGGCCTGCTGGAAGCGGCAGCTCCCCTTCTGGTCTGCGCCCTGGGTGCGAGCCTCGCCTTCAGGGCGGGAGTGTTCAATTTGGGTGGTGAGGGACAGGCCGCGGTCGGGACTCTGGCCTCGGCCCTGACCGTGCAGGCCCTGGGCGGAGCCGGACTCCCCGCGTCGGTGGTGCTGCCCTGCGCCATTCTGGCCGCCGCGGCGGCGGGCTCCCTCCTCGCCCTGCTCTCCACGGCCGCCGAGCTCTGGTCCGGCGCCGACGTCCTGCTCACGAGCTTCCTCCTCTCGCAGGCGGCCCTTGTCGTGGTCGACTGGGCTGTCGGCGGCCCCTTGAAGGCGGCGAGCTCCAATCTGCTCGCGATGCCGCCCATCCCGACCTCCCTGCGCCTGCCCCGGCTGGCCGCCCCTTCGACGCTCAGCCTGGCCGCGCCCATCGCCCTGGGTCTCGCGCTCCTGGTATCCTTTGCCGTCGAACGCAGCCGTTCGGGCTACGAGCTCAAACTCTACGGCAGGAACCGCCTCTTCGCCCGCAGCTCCGGCATAGGCGAGCAGGTGGGGACCCGTGCGATGGCGGCGAGCGGCGCGATGGCCGGCATAGCCGGAGCCTTCCTCGTCCTCGGCATAGCCGGCCGCGCCGTCAAGGGTATGACCGGCGGGGTGGGGTGGAACGGCTTGGCCGTGGCCCTGATCTCCGGCTCGCATCCCATCGGGGCCGTGCCGGCCTCGCTCTTCTTCGCCTGGCTCGACGCGGGCGCCCGACAGGGTTCCATCATGGCCGATCTCTCCCCCGATGCGAGCATCGTCATGAAGGCCGTGGCTCTGTTCCTCATCACCGCGCGCATCGGCTCCGGGTGGAGACCGCGCCGGACCTGGATGGCCGGGGCCGCGGGGAGGGGCGAATGAGCCAGGCCTTTATTTCGGCGCTCCTGTCCGGCACCTTGGCCGCGGCCGCCCCCCTCGCCGTCGCGGCGCTCGGGGGCCTCCTTACCGAGGCGGCGGGCTCGCTCTCCGTCGCTCTCGAGGGTTCCATGCTCGTGGGCGCCTTCGCGGCCGCGGCCGCAGCCAAGGCCTCGGGAAGTTTTCTCGTGGGAATCGTCGCCGCGCTCGGCGCCGGCACCTCCCTTGCGCTGCTGGTCGGCCTCTCCGCGGGATTGCTGCGCGCGGATGTCTTCGTCGCCGGGCTGGCGGCCAACCTCCTCGCCCCCGGACTCGTCTCCCTCCTGTCCGGGGCGATGTACGGCACGAAGGGTGTCCTCCCCGCCGACGCCCTCCTCACCCGCTCCCATGAAGGAAGCCTGTTCTCTCGGATTCCGGTCGTGGGCGAGGCCCTCTTCGGCCAGGAAACCATGGTTTACCTCCTGGGCGGGACCGCGCTGGCACTGGCCCTCCTGTATTCCTGGACTGTTTTCGGGCTGCGGCTCCGCGCCGCGGGGGAAGGCAATGAGGCCGCCCGGGCGGCGGGGCTCGTTCCCGGGCCGTATCGCATGGCTGCCCACCTTCTTGCCGGCGCTGCCTCGGGCCTCGCCGGTGCCGCCCTTGCCAGCCACGTCGGCGCCTTCGTGCCTGGCATCTCCTCGGGGCGCGGGTGGATCGCCCTGGTCGCAGTGTACCTGGGCGGGAAGCGGCCGGGGGGCGTGGTCCTGGCCTGTCTCGGTTTCGGTCTGCTCATCGGATTGTCCAACGCCGCCCAGGGACTCGCTGCGGCGCCGGCGGAACTGCTGCAGGCAGGACCCTATCTCGCCACTGCCCTCGCGCTTGTCCTCTGGAAACGGGCTTCCCGACGGACGGGATGGACCGCCTGATGGCCGGAATCGTGCGCCGCATCGCGGCGGGAATCTCCGAACGCTTCGCCTCGACCTGGCGACTTCTCTCCGACACCACGATTTTCCTGTCGCGAACCTCGATCTTCCAGCAGTACGAAGGCGAGCTCAAGGAGCTTCGTTCCCGCCTGAGTTCCGCGGGCAAGGACGAGTCCGTGGCCAATCAGGTGAGGAAGGAGCTGGTGGAGATGCGCGAGGCGCTGCGTCTCGCGGGCTACGACCTGACCCTCGGCGGTCTTGAGCTCGCGCTCCGCGGCTTCCGGAACGACGCCGCGACCGCGGAGGGTTTCAAGCGCATGGTGCTCTTCATCGGCACGAGCGGCGTCTGGACGCTCGCCGGTGACGAGAACCATCGGGTCCTCCACGATCGGCTGGACCAGGCCCTATCACGGCACAGCGATCTCGACGTGAAGCAGAAACACTACCTGTGGTTTCAGTGGAACAACGGCCTGCTCACCCTCTCCGGCGCCGACACCGAGACCAAGGATGATTTCGAGGAGCTGAAGCGGTGGTGCGACAACCCCGAGAACAGCCTCCTTCTCTTGAGTCACATGAAGCGCATTCGATAGGGTATTCCCGCTTGACCATTTTCGCGACTGGGACTATATTCCTATCATTCCGATAGGAATAGCGGAGTATTCATGTTTTCGGTACCGACCAGGACCCAGTACGGAATACGAGCCCTTGTTCACCTCGCCATGACCGAGGCCCGTTCGGTGACGAGCTCGGAAATCGCGAAGGCTCAGGCCATATCTCCCAAGTACCTTGAAGGCATACTCGGGCAGCTCAAGAACTCGGGTCTCATTCTCAGCGAGCGGGGTGCCCACGGCGGGTACCGGCTCGCCCGCCTTCCCGAAAACATCCGCATGATCGACATCGTCGAGGCGCTCGAAGGCGAGGTTCGACCGGTGGATTGCGTGGAGGACTCAGGTTGCTGCGATCTCGGCGTCAACTGCCTGCCGCGGAGATTCTGGATGGGACTCAAGGAAGCGATCGACGGCTACTTTGCCTCGAAGACGCTCAAGGACGTCATAGAAATTTGAGGAGCTCGTGATGGACAGGCGCTTCGTGTATATGGACTACAACGCCACGACACCGCTCAGGCCGGAGGTCAAGGCGCTCATGGTGCAGGATCTGGAAGTCTACGCCAACGCCTCGAGCATGCATGAGGCCGGCAGGCGCGCTCGGGGCCGGGTCGAAGAGGCGCGTGCTTCCGTGGCGGCGCTCATCGGGGCCCGGGACCCGCTCACTGTTTACTTCACGTCGGGCGGCTCGGAGTCCAACAACACGGTGTTCGCTACGATGTACGGTCTCGGCCGCCGAGCGGGAGCCCCGAGGCGCAAGATCATAACCACCGCCATCGAGCACCCCTGCGTGCTCAACGCCGCACTTCATCTCCGGGAGGAGGGCTTCCCGGTGGTCTTCCTGGGCGTGGACGGGCAGGGACGCGTGGATCTCGCCGCGCTCGAACGGGAACTCGACCCCGCTTCGGAGGGCGGCCCGACCCTCCTTGTGTCCGTCATGGCTGCCAACAACGAGATCGGCACTGCTGAGGACATCAGGGCGATCTCCCGCCTCAGTTCGGCGGCAGGGGCCTATCTCCATACTGACGCCACGCAGGCAGCAGGCAAGATACCGGTGGACGTGGAGGCATGGGGGGTCGACTATCTCACCCTCTCCTGCCACAAGATTTACGGTCCCAAGGGCATCGGCGCCCTCTACGCGCGGAAATCCGCCCCCCTGGAGCCCCTCATCAGGGGAGGGCACCAGGAGCTCGGCGTGCGCGCGGGAACCTACAACAATCTGGGCATCCTGGGCTTCGGCCTGGCTGCCGAGCTTGCCAGGCGGGATCTGCCGGAGTTTGCCGCGCGCGTGGGGGCCCTGCGCTCCCGGCTCGCGGAAGGGATTGCGCGCCTCGTTCCGGATGTCCACGTCAACGGGCACCCCACCGAGCAGCTGCCCAATACGCTCAACGTGTCCTTCCCCGGCGCGGAAGGCGAAGCCATACTCCTGTCGCTCGACCTCGAGGGGATCGAGGTGTCCACGGGTTCGGCCTGCGCCTCGGGCAGCCTCGAGCCCAGCCATGTGCTCATGGCCACTGGTGTCGGCCCCGAGCTCGCCCACGGCTCGATCCGCTTCAGCCTGGGGAGGGACACGAGCGTCGAGGACGTCGACTACGTTCTCGAAAAGCTGCCGCCGATCATCAAGCGGCTCAGGCGCATGTCCACGGTGGCTTCGAGCGGTGCCAAGGCGGCCTGTGCCGACCCGATGGAAACCGCAGAGGCCGCAAACTGAAAACGCGCCCCAGACACGCCGAGCTTAACAGCTGAGAGAGGAGACCCGCATGGCCGACGCATTCCAGTGGCTGTATTCCGATATCGTGAAGGAGCACTTCACCAACCCCAAGAACGTCTTCGATCCGGATGAGAAGTTCAATTCCGACGCGGAAGGTGTCGTGGGCAATATCAAGTGCGGGGACCAGATGATGTTCATGCTCCGCATAGAGGACGACACGATCAAGGACGTGCGCTGGAAGACTTACGGGTGCGCAAGCGCAATCGCCTCCACATCGATGCTCTCGGAGGTCATCAAGGGCATGCCCATCAGGGATGCCTACACCATCAAACCCTCGGACATCGCGAGCCGTCTCGGCGGCCTGCCCGAGAACAAGATCCATTGCTCCGTTCTCGGCGACAAGGCTCTCCGCGCCGCCATCGACAGCTATCTCGACAAGACGGGCCGCCCGGGTGCCTTCAAGGGCGAGGAGGCGGTCGTCATATGCACCTGCCTCAATATCACCGACAAGGATATCGAGCAGGCGGTCAAGGACGGGGCGCGCAGCTGGGCGCAGCTGCAGGAAGCGACCAAGATCGGAACTGTCTGCGGCGGATGCAAGCCCCGGGCTGAGGAGTTGCTTCACGAGTTCGTCCACATCTACGGCGACTGAGTCCGCGCTGCCTCCGGCGGAAGCGCGTGCCGCCTTTCGCGAGACGGTCCTGGCCCATTACAGTGCGCATGGCCGCAGCTTCCCCTGGCGCGAGACCCGTGAGCCCTGGAACATACTGGTCTCCGAGATCATGCTCCAGCAGACCCAGACGGAACGGGTGCTCCCCAAGTACCTGGCCTGGTTCGGGCGTTTTCCCGACGCGCGGAGCGTCGCGGAGGCTTCCCTCCCGGATATCCTCGGACTGTGGAGCGGGCTGGGCTATAACCGTCGCGCCCTCGCGCTTTCGCGGGCGGCGGGCATCGTGGCAGGCGGGGGCTTCCCTGAAACCGAGGCTGCCCTGCTCGCGCTGCCCGGCGTGGGCCGCTATACGGCGCGGGCGGTCCTCTGTTTCGCCTTCGGCCATCCGAGCGTCTTCGTCGAGACCAACATCCGCTCGGTCTTCATCCACCACTTCTTCCCCGGCGAATCCGCCGTTCCGGACCTCCGCGTCGAAGCTCTCGTCGCGGCGACCCTGGACAGAGGCGATGCCCGGCGCTGGTACTATGCGCTCATGGACTATGGTGCGCATCTGAAGAAGATCGTGGCCAATCCCAACCGGCGCAGCGCCCACTACGCGAAACAGACGCCCTTCGCCGATTCCAACCGCCGCGTTCGCGGGGCAATCCTGCGCGAACTCACCTCCCGGAGTCTCGCCGGCAACGGCAGGGCCGGCGCCGGCTCCGGGCACTCGGGCGAATCGGCAGTCCCACTGACCATGGACGAGCTGGCCGGTTTGATTCCCTTCTCACGCGAACGCGTCGCTGCGGCCCTCGCGGAACTGGTCCGTGAGGGCTTCGTGGTGTTCGAGGTGGACAGGGTCAGCTTGCCGCCGCACTCCGCCGTCGTGAACCGGGAGCGGGATGCCGGGAGCGAGGACTAGGCCGAGGGGCTGATTCCGAACAGGCGGCTGAAGAACTTCTCGACCGCGTCCCGGAGGACGATGAAGAAGTTTCCGCGGTCGATGCGTTCGGCTGCGACGAGTTCCACGCGGTGCAGCACCGTCCCGTCCACGCTGTACACGACTTCTCCGACGCTCTGGCCCTGCGCGATCGGCGCGTCGACGTAATCCGGGCAACGGACACTGGTCTCGACCCTCCCCGCGTCGGTCTTCGGCACCGTGACCGCGAGCGCGGATGCGGGCTCGAGGCCGAGCCGTGACCGGGAGCCATACCAGGCGCGCAGGTTCTTCGGTGTTGTGACGGGAGGGCGGATCGTCTGATAGGACGAGAATGCCCAGTCGAGAAGGGCCGCGCCGTCATGGCTGCGCTGGCCGGTACCGCCGCCCGCACTTCCCTCGCCGGAGCCGCCCAGCGTTACGATTATGAAGCGGGTGCCGTTCCGCAGGGCGGTCGCCGCCAGGTTGTATCCGGCCTCGACGATGTATCCCGTCTTCAGACCGTCGCAGCCCGGATAGTCGAGCACGAGGCTGTTCCTGTTGTACTGGATGATCCGGCCGTGGGGAGTGTAGTCGGCGGTCGCATGCTCCGGACGCGGAAACTCGATGTAACGCAGCGAATGAAGCTCGCCAATGGCCTCCGGATGCAGCTCGAGGTAGCGCTTGCAGAAGAGCGCGTATTCGCGCGCCGTGATGCGGTTGAGCTCGGAGAGGCCCGAAGGCTCGACGAAGAGCATTTTCGTGAAGCCCATCTTCTGGACTTCTTCGTTCATCCGGGCCGCGAAGGCCTCGTTCGATCCCGAGATGCGGCGGGCGAGCGCGAAGGCCGCGTCGTTGCCCGAGACGACGGCGGCGCCACGCATCAGGTCGAGGATGGAGACATGCATGCCGGGCCGCAGGTACATGAGGGATGAGCCATAGGGTATGTACGGCGAGCAGTCCCGTTTGTCTATCGTGACGAGCTCGTCCCGCGAAAGGCGGCCGGCCGCGATTTCCTCGTAGACGATGTGGAGCGTGATGAGCTTGGTCAGCGAGGCCGGGGGAATCACCAGGTCCGGATTCTTCGCGAACACGATGGTTCCGGTCGTCGCGTCCATGATCACCGCCGAGCGGGCGTTGAGTACCGGAGGGAGGCCCGGAAGCCCGAGCGCCGAGGAGGAGAGTCCCGCGGGGAGACTCGCCGCAGAAAGGGGCGGGAACACCGTGAAGGCCAGGGCGAGAAGGGCAACCAGATGAAGCCGGACGATCCGTGACAGTCTCATGCTCGGGAACCTCAGAAGTCGGCCAACTTCGGCGCCCTGGGGAAGGGGATCACATCGCGGATGTTGGCCATGCCCGTGACGTAGAGGAGGAGACGTTCAAAGCCAAGGCCGAAGCCGGAGTGGGGTGTCGTGCCGAAG
>DATJQN010000172.1:0-7009 GCA_035505775.1 Rectinemataceae bacterium
TCGCCGTGATCAAGGACAAGATCGCCGCCGCCACGGCCAAGAACCCGGTCACCATCGTCGACTTCAATCAGGACGCGACGAGCCAGTCGGTCACGGACCGCGGCAAGGGCTTCCGCGACGAGATGATCAAGCTGATCACCACACAGACCAAGCACCCGATGACCGACATCAAGGTGACGGGCAACGCGGCCTATATCGCGAAAGACACCCCCACCAAGGGCAGTGCGATCATCATCGATGTGGTGGTTCCGCCCACCCCGAAGGATGTCGACCTGACCAACGCAGCCCAGTCGATCCTCAACCGCGTTAAGTCGGGCAACGTGCTCGGCGTGTTCTGCTCCAATGAGGGCGCCGCCCGCGGCGTGCTCGCCGCCACCAACGACGGCAGCGCGCTGCCCACGCAGTACCCCGGCCTCATCGTGATCGGCTTCGACGCCGGCAAGGCCCAGAAGGCCGCCATCCGGAACAAGTACTTCTTCGGCGCCATCACCCAGGACCCGGTCATGATCGGCTTCCACGCGGTCGAGCTCGCCGTCTGGGCGATCCAGGGCAAGCCGGTCGCGAACGTTGACACGGGCGCGAAGTTCTACGACGCCAGCAACATGGACCAGCCGGAGTTCGGCCCCCTGCTCTACGACTGACGGACGCAGGTGAGCTGATCCAGGACATGCCCGGCGGTTCCGGTGGGCCGCGGGCGTGTCGCAGGGCCTGCTCGCGCCCGAGGCGCGAGCAGGCCCTGCCGGAAAGGACGGGCCGCCCGGCAGGCAGACGCTTCCCGGGCGGCCGTTCTTCCGCATCCCCGGCACGGAGGTTTTTCGATGATTGTCTGCAGCGGAGAGGCGCTGATCGACATGGTTCCCGCAGGCGACAGACCTGACGCGTTTGTTGCCCGCCCCGGCGGCTGCCCCTACAACACGGCCATAGCCGCCTCCCGACTCGGAGCCCCGGTGGCCTTCCTGGGCCGGCTCGGTACGGACTTCCTCGGAACCCTGCTCTTCGACCGCCTTGTGGCGAACGGCGTGGAGGTCGGTCTCCTCGCGCGAAGCCCCCAGGCAGCCACCCTTGCCTTCGTGAGCCGGGACAGGGAGGGGAACGCCAGATACGCGTTTTATTCTGAGGGCGCCGCCGACCGCAGTTTTGCCCGGGAGGATCTCCCCGCACGACTGCCGTCGGAGACGCGCTTCCTGATGGTCGGCTCGATATCCATGGTCCAGGAGCCGGTCGCGACCACCGTCGAGACGCTCGCCCGCCGCGAGCACGAGCGGCTCCTCGTCTCGCTCGATCCCAACATACGGCCCTCGCTGATAGCAGATCGGGAAGCCTATTTCGAGCGATTCGAGCGATGGGCCTCCCTCTCCGCCCTCGTGAAGGTGAGCGCCGACGACATCGAGTGGCTCTATCCGGGACTGTCCTACGAGCATGCAGCCTCGCGGCTGATGAGGCTCGGAGCCTCCCTCGTCGTCATCACCCTCGGCCTCGAGGGCGCGCTCGCGGTCACCGCCACGACGACCGCACGGGCTGCGGGACATCGCGTGCGCGTCGCGGATACCATAGGCGCCGGCGATACCTTTCATGCCGCCCTCCTCGCGGAGCTCGATGCGGAGGGTGTCGCAACACGGAGCGAGCTCGCGTCGATGGACGCCGACCGCCTCCGGGCGCTGCTTCGATTCGCAAACGCGGCGGCGGCGCTCAACTGCACCAAGACCGGAGCGGAGCCTCCCACGAGGAAGGAAACCTTGAGACTTCTGCGCGGCGGAGGCCTCGTGGAGAGCCGGACCGGAGGCGCCGGAAGCCATGGGGCCTGAACTTCACGCTGAACGGACGCTCTTCATGGGGCGCTCCTGCGTCCGGCTCGGAAACGGCCTCGTCCGGGCCACGATCGATCTGGACGGGGGCATGGTGCCGGAGCTCGGCCTCTCGGTGGAAGGGCAGTTCCTCAATCTCCACTGGATACCGCCATTCAGGCCCGAATCCGGCGAGCCCTGGAGCGCCGGGCTTCACGCTCCATTCTGGAAGTCGCGGCTCCTGTACACAATCGCTGGAGACTTCCTCTGCAGTCCCAATTTCGGCCCCGACTGCAGGGCCTACGGCGAGGAGATACCGGCTCACGGGTGGACGGCCAACCGCGAGTGGGAGCTCGTCTCCCTCGGATCGGACGCGACCCGCGGAATCGCCTACGCCGATTTCCGCATGGCCAGTCCCGCAGCGGGCATCCCCCTCACCTGGACGCGCCGGGACTACGTCATTGCCGGGCAGAGCGCACTTTTCTCCGCCCTCGTTGTGCACAACTCGGGAAGCTCGGCCCTTTCGGTCAACGTTGCGCGACACAATACGGTCGGCCCGCCCTTCCTGGGGAGGGGCTGCAGAATCAGTCTCTCCGCCGAGGCTTTCATGACAGCTCCCTCCGGCACGGAGTTCGACGCCACGGGTCGGCTCGCGATGGGGAGAGAGTTCGACCGGCTTTCGGCGGCCCCCCTGCGCGGCGGCGGTACAGCGGACCTCTCCGTCGTGCCGGGCATGGTAGGTGCAACGGATCTGGTCACGGGGGCGGTGCCCCGCGATTCGCGGCTCGGCTGGAGCTGCGTGCTCAACCAGAACCTGCGTCTGGCCTACCTCTGCCTCTTCCCGGGACTCCGGGGGCTGCCGGAGGAGGAGCTCTCCCTGTCGTTCAACGATCTCTGGATGCAGTACGGCGGCAGAGCCTTCACGCCCTGGGCGGAGGCGGAAGGCGCCGCCGACCGATGCTTCTGTCTCGGCACTGAGAACGCGATCGGCGCCTTCGCGAACGGCCTGGCATTCTCCCGGGCCCATCCGGAGCTGCTCGGCGGCGCAACGACCGTCGAGATTCCACCGCACGGCGAGCGCAGGCTCCACTACGCCACCGCCATTCTCTCCCTTGGACCAGAACTGAACGCGGCCGGCGTCGAGCGACTACAAGCAGAAGCGGGCTCTCTCGTCCTGGAAGGCGCAGGCGTCTCCCAGGATTTTGCGCTGTCGGCGGATTTCGAACTGCCGCGCCGCCTGTGCGGCGACATGCCGCGAACACGGGATTCCGGAGGTATCTGATGCTGATCGGTATTGCTCCCTGCATTTCACCCGAACTGCTTTCGGTGCTCCATCGGATGGGCCACGGGGACGAACTTGTCCTCGCTGACGCCTTCTTCCCCGGAGACGCCTTCAACGCGCGGGTCGTGAGGGCCGACGGTATCCGCATCCCCGAGCTGCTCGACGGCATCCTGGCGCTGATCAACCTCGACTCATACGTCGACGCGCCGGTGGCCATGATGCAGCCGGTGAGCGGGGACGAGCTGGACGAGTCCGTCGAGCGGGCCTATCGGGCGGCGATCGACCGGCACTGGCCGGCCACGCCCAAAATCGCCCGGGTCGAGCGCTTCGCCTTCTATGAGCGCGCGAAGAAGGCCTTCGCCGTGGTCATGACCGGAGAGACCGTCAAGTATGGAAACATCATTCTCAAGAAGGGCGTGATCCCGGTGGCACACGATGCGCGCGGCGGGCGTGCATGAGACTCTCCTCGGGCGCCCGGCGGGCCGGAGCTCGTGAAGCCCCGGTCCTCCCGCGCTCAGCCCCCGGAGGCCTGACCCTCGCCGGGGCCACGTCGGCCGCGGACCACGGTGCGCAGCCGCGGGAGGATGTCCGCCGTCGGATCGACCTGGAAGGTCTCGGACCTTTCCCCTTCCCCGTCCCGCCACGAAAGGCGGAACTGGTGGAAGGCAGGACCGAACATGCGGGCAAAGAAGCCGCGCCGGGGCTCGTCAAGCGCCACCAGGGCATCGCGGGAGGCGACGATATTCACCGCCTTGGTGGAGGGAGCCTCTCTCTTTCCCATCCGGAACAGCGAGCTCAGCCAGTTCTCGCTGGGCATGTGCTTGAACCTGAAGGAACGGTCCGTCAGCACCACCAGTCCCCACAGCCCGTGCTCGTCGCCTCCGCGCTCGAGCCAGGCGCCCATCGCGCGCGACTCCACCTTCTCCCCGGTTTCCGCTTCGAATGCCTGCCAGAACTGTTCCGCTCGCTCGTCCATGCCCCGAGTATAGCGCCGAACCGAAATCGGTGCCATGAGGGGTCGCGATGAGCGGGGTCACCGTGACGATCAGGGAGGTGGCCAGCGCCGCCGGAGTCTCCACCGCGACGGTCTCCCGCGTCCTAAACGGAGATGCGCGCGTCACCGAGGAAACGCGGCGGCGCGTGCAGGGAGCGATCGACCGGCTCGGCTACAACATCAACCAGGTCGCGCGGAGCCTCAAGACGCGGGCCACGAAAACCGTGGGCGTCATCGCCCCCGAGCTGGCCAGCGACTTCTTCATGCTGCTCGCGGAAAGCATGGACCGGGAGCTGTCCTCGCACGGTTACGGCCTCATCGTCTGCTCCTCCTGGGAGAGTGTCGACGAGGAGAAGCTCCGGCTCCGGCTCCTTGCCGAGCGGCTCGTGGACGGTATTGTCATGATCCCGACCTCGGACCAGGGCGAGCACATCGCGGACGTGCAGCAGAAGGGCATCCCCCTCGTCCTCGTCGACCGCAAGGTCGAAGGCAACACCGCCGACGCCGTCCTGGTCGACAACGAGGGCGGGGCCCACGCCGCGGTGTCGGCGCTCGTCGCCGACGGGCATCGCCGCATCGGCTTCATCGGGGGATCGCTGGAGGTTTCCACGGCGCGGGAGCGCTACTTCGGCTTTCGCCGCGCGATGAGCGACGCAGGACTCCGGGTCGAGCCCGACTTCGTCCACTTCGGGCCGGCGCATCTGGACGGAGGCTACCGCTCGATGGGGCTCATGCTGGCGAAGCCCGATCCGCCGGAAGCCTACTTCCTCGTGAACGCCTACACCCACGTCGGAGCGACCAACTATCTCATGACCGAGGGGCGGGAGTGGAGGGACCGGATCGTCTTCGCCGCCTTTGACGAGATGCCCTTTTCGCCGCTGCTCTCGTTCTGTCGCTACGCCGTTCAGCAGCCCATCGCCGACATGGGGCTCCTGGCCGCGCGTCTCATACTCGGGAGAATCGTGGGCGACCGGAACTCCGCTCCCGAAACGGTTCGGCTCAAGACTCGCCTCGTGAGGCATTGAGAAGTCATACGATAGAGATTCCATCAGGAGGTAAGACATGTCGGAGACCGGCAGCATGAGAGTGCAGGCACCAACCCAGCGATTGAAGGGGGGACTCCCGGCAATCGGCATACGTCCCACGATCGACGGACGTCTGGGCGGTGTGCGGGAATCCCTGGAGGGACCGACCATGGCCATGGCCAAGGCCGCGGCCAAGCTCATCTCGGAACAGCTGCGGCATCCGAGCGGCCAGGCGATCGAGTGCGTCATCGCCGATTCGACCATCGGCGGAGTGGCCGAGGCGGCGGCCTGCGCGGAGAAGTTCGCCCGCGCGGGGGTCGCCGCCACGCTCACTGTGACACCCTGCTGGTGCTACGGCTCCGAGACCATGGACATGGATCCCCTGACCGTCAAGGCCGTCTGGGGATTCAACGGGACCGACCGCCCGGGTGCGGTCTACCTCGCCGCGGTGCTCGCCGCCCACAACCAGAAGGGACTTCCCGCCTTCGGCATCTACGGGCGGGACGTCCAGGACCTGTCGGATACCGGCACGATACCCCCCGACGTCGCCCAGAAGATCCTCCGCTTCGCCCGCGCGGCCATCGCCGCCGCCTGGATGCGGGGCAAGTCCTATCTCTCGGTCGGTTCCGTCTCCATGGGAATCGCCGGATCGATAGTCGAACCCAACTTCTTCCAGAACTATCTGGGCATGCGCAACGAGTACGTGGACATGAGCGAGCTCGTGCGGCGCTTCGAGGAGAAGATCTATTCCGAGGCCGAGTATCGACGCGCGCTCGAATGGGTGAAGGGCAACTGCCCGGAGGGCAGCGACGTCAACGCCCCCGCGGTCCAACACTCGAGGACCCGGAAGGACAAAGCCTGGGAGACCAGCGTCAAGATGGCCATGATCGTGCGCGATCTCATGGTGGGCAACGGCGATCTGCGACGCAAGGGCCTCGACGAGGAAGCCCTCGGGCACAACGCCATACTCGCCGGGTTCCAGGGCCAGCGTCAGTGGACGGACCACTTCCCGAACGGCGATTTCCTCGAGACCATCCTCAACTCGAGTTTCGACTGGAACGGCATCAGACAGCCTTATCTGGTGGCGACGGAGAACGACTCGCTCAACGGCGTGGCCATGCTCTTCGGACACCTGCTCACCGGCACCGCGCAGATATTCTCCGATGTGCGCACGTACTGGAGCCCCGAGGCTGTCCAGCGCGTGACCGGCTGGAAACCCGCGGGCGAGGCGGCCCAGGGTTTCATCCACCTCATCAATTCGGGCGCCACCTGCATGGACGGTACCGGCAAGCAGCGGAGAGACGGCAGGCCCGCCATGAAGCCCTACTGGGAGGTCACGCCCGACGAGGCCAAGGCCTGCCTCTCCGCGACGAGCTGGCGCTATGCCGATCTTGGCTACTTCCGGGGCGGAGGCTACTCCTCCGACTTCCTGACCGAGGGAGGCATGCCCGTCACGATGACCCGACTCAACCTGGTCCGCGGCCTCGGCCCCGTCCTCCAGATCGCCGAAGGCGCGACGGTCAGCTTGCCCGGAGAGATTCACGACAAACTCGACAAACGCACCAACGAGACCTGGCCTACGACCTGGTTCGTGCCCAGGCTCACGGGGCGCGGTCCCTTCAGCGACGTCTATTCCGTGATGGCCGCCTGGGGCGCCAATCATGGCGCCATCTCCTACGGCCACATCGGCGCCGACCTCATGAGCCTGGCCTCGATGCTGCGCATCCCGGTCAGCATGCACAATGTCGATGCCGCCGGGATCTTCCGCCCGAGCTACTGGACTGCCTTCGGCATGGACACGGAGTCTGCCGACTACCGCGCCTGTGCCGCCCTCGGGCCGTTGTACGGGAGGATGTAGACCGCCACGGGAAGCCGCGGCCCGAGGGGGCGCGCAGGGATGCGCGCCCACGGAGCCGTGCAGGAG
>DATJQN010000173.1:0-2526 GCA_035505775.1 Rectinemataceae bacterium
CGCCAACATGATCAGCTTCCTCTCGGAGGCCATCGGCATCCGCGATGACATGTACCTCGGCGAGGGCGACAAGTACCAGCGTGAGGTCGGCAAGGCCCTCGACGAAGGCCTGGCCGCCGGCGTCCTCCCCGACCGGCCCACGGTGGTCAACCTCCAGTCCGACATCGACCACCCCACCCAGTCCATGGCCGACTTCCTCCACCTTGCCCACCACTTCGGCGGGCTGGACAAGCTCAAAGGGAAGAAGATCGCCATGAGCTGGGCCTATTCGCCCTCCTACGGCAAGCCCCTCTCGGTGCCCCAGGGCGTCATCGGGCTGGCGAGCCGCCTCGGCATGGAGATCGCCCTCGCCTACCCCGAGGGCTACGAGCTCATCCCCGAGGTCGTCGCGCTGGCGGACAAGCAGGCCAAGGATTCCGGCGGCTCCTTCACCCACGTCTACTCGATGGACGAGGCCTTCAAGGGCGCGGACATCGTCTACCCCAAGAGCTGGGCTCCCTACGACGTCATGCAGAAGCGCGTCCCGCTCCTCCACTCAGGCGACCAGGCTGGACTCAAGGCCCTCGAGAAGAGCTGCCTGGAGAACAACGCCAAGTTCACCGACTGGGAGTGCACCGAGGAGAAGATGAAGCTCACGAAGGGCGGGAGGGCGCTCTACATGCACTGTCTGCCCGCCGATATCACCGATGTCTCCTGCACCGCCGGAGAGGTCGCCGCAAGCGTCTTCGAGCGCTACCGGGACGACACCTATCGTGAGGCGAGCTACAAGCCCTACATCATCGCAGCCATGATCCTCCTGGGCAAACAGAAGGACCCCGCGGCTACGCTCTCGAAACTGCTCGCACGGGGAACCGCGCGCACGGCCGCGCTTTAGGCGGGGCCGGAGGCGGACGAGGCGGGGGCGGCGATCCGTTCGTCCCCTTCGCCTCGCCGGCCGAGCTTCCCCGCCCAAGCCCTGTCGGTGCCGGGCTCATCCACGGGGGGCCTCTCGCGGCCGACGTTGACAAATCGAACAAGCCCGCCTAGCATGGGGTTCCCCCTGCGATGGCTACGGTCCTGTCCTCGGGCCCGGAAACCTGAAGGGAAGCTGCACGGCGGGACCAACGGACAGGGGAGAGGATACCGATGGCGGAGTGCGAGTTTATCGAAAAATGCCCCTTCTTCAACGACAAGCTCGGCAACATTCCGGACAAAGTCGACGACCTCAAGGCCAAATACTGCAAGAACAACAATCTGAACTGTGCACGATACATGGTCGTCAATGCCCTCGGGAAGGACCACATGCCGCCCGATCTCTATCCTCATGAAAAGGAACGGGCATACACCGTCATAGCCGCTGGCTGAGCCTCCGGCTGAGCCTCCGGCTGAGCCGCCGGATGAGCCTCACCCCGCCGCAGCCGACGCCACCATGATGTCTCCGTAAATAGGCTTCGCCTCAGTCGGCACCCTGCTATACTTTTACATCATGGCCTCTGACGAAGATCAGAGCTGGCGGCGAGCCCGGATCCAGGCGCGGGGCAGTCTTGCCTTCTTGCTGCGCCATCGCGGCACGCGGGAGGACGGGGCCGCCCGGGAGCTGAGCTTCCGCTGCGACCAAAGCCTCGGCCACCTCGCGGAGGGTCTCGGAATACCGAGCCTCGAGATCGGCGCCGCACGGGCGGATGGCGAAGCCTGGCCGCTCGAGCTTCCGCCGCCCGACCGCTCGCAGGTGGAACTCTTCCCGCTCCCGGAGCCGGTCAGCCTGCAGGAGCCCGCACGGTTCATTCTTGACCTTCATCTCGGGCGGCTTGCACGCATGCTCCGCCTGCTCGGATTCGACGCCATCTGGTGGGAGGGAGGGGCCGGACCGGCGGCCGGGTCGGAGGCAGAGCCGGCGGCAGGGCCGAGGGACGATCCCTCCGCCGACCTGCTGCGCACGGCGCTGGCCGAAACACGCATCCTTCTGAGCCGCGACCGCGCCCTGCTCTTCCGCCGGGAGCTTCACGAGGAGGGGGCGCGGCGGGCGATGCTCATCCGCTCGCCCGCGCCCTACGCCCAGCTTCTCGAGGTCGTCCGTCGGTTCGGTCTCGAATCGAGCTTCAGACCCTTCAGCAGATGCGCCGCCTGTGGCTCGACCCTGATCTCCGCCACCCGCGAAGAGGTACTCGCCAGGATCCCCTCCGTGGTGGCGGAACGCTACGATCAATTCTTTCTCTGCCCGGACTGCGGCAAGGCCTACTGGAAGGGCGACCACTTTCGCAATATCCGGCCCTTCCTGGATCGACTTGCCGCGGATCTGCCTCAGCAGCCCTCCTCCGTATCCAGACAGGCCGCGACGTCCGCGCCCGTGATCCGCATGGCGTAGAAGGAGCGCCAGACGAAGACGAGGGAGACGACGAAGAAGGCCGCCGCTATCGACAGGCTCACCGCGCGGGGCAGCCCCAGGGCCAACTCGACTGCCAGGAGGCCGA
This sequence comes from Rectinemataceae bacterium, assembly GCA_035505775.1. Taxonomy (GTDB): domain Bacteria; phylum Spirochaetota; class Spirochaetia; order Treponematales; family Rectinemataceae; genus JAJXZP01. The sequence goes on from DATJQN010000173.1 coordinate 2,451, forward strand.
AGAGAGTGGTGAACTTGATGAAGGGATTCATCGAGACCGCCGAGGTATCCTTGAAGGGATCGCCCACCGTGTCGCC
>DATJQN010000174.1:0-7623 GCA_035505775.1 Rectinemataceae bacterium
TCCATCATGTAGCCGCAGGCCGCGCAGGTGGCCGAGTCGAGCGTGAAAACCTCGACCAGCGGCTTTCCGAGCGAGGCATAGTCGGGTAGGGTCACGTCGAGTGTGATCTGTGCGCCCTTGTAGTTCTCGAGAATGGCCCGCACCTGGCCGGTCTCCCTGACCGCCTGGCCCGCGGCAATGGTGTTCTCGATGGGCACGTCGTAGGGCATGTCGCAGCCGGGCGAAATGACCAGGTTGGCGCCGCCGCATGAATCGAGTATGTCCACGACGGCCTTCATGTTGTCCGCCTGGCTGCCGAAGAGCATGACGACCGTGAGCTGGATGTTGCCGCCAAGACAGACATTGTAACGGTCGGTGATTTCCTTGGCCTTGGCCAGATGGATGTTCTCGTCCACCGAGATGCAGTCGGGACCGGTCCGGCACATGGGCTCGATATTGTTCGTGGCGTTGCCGCAGACGAAGAAGGAGGAGAGGACTCCCTGTTTCCTGATGGCGGAGAACAGCTCCGTGTAGGGCGCTGCCAGAAACTCGTTGAAGTGGTCCGGAGATATCTGCGAGACCATCGGGTCCACGGCGGCGATGATGTCCATGCCGGTCTCGATGTAGTATCCCGCGACCACGCGCTCCACCTCGAAGCAGTAGGCGAGCAGTCGGTGCACGTAGTCGGGATCAAGGATCATGTCCATGAAGATATCCGTACCCCGGAGGTGCGAGGCCAGTGTGAAGGGGCCGGTGATGAGGCCATAGAGGGCGGTCGTCTGTCCCACCGCCGCTTTCATACGCTTCATCGCAGTGAGGGAGAGGCCGATGCGCCCGTCGGCCCGCCCCGGGATGCGCGTGGGTATCTCTGTCACGCCGGCCAGGGGATGGGCCGAGACCGATGGCGGGGCCTTCTCCGCCCAGATGAGGGGGCAGCCGAGCGCCTCGGCCTCGATCTGCAGATCGAACATCACGGGCTGGCCGTCGGGGCGATAGATTCGGTTGGCCTCGAGGAGGGACTCCACGAGCTTGTCGCCATCGCTCAGGACTTCGCTCGCCGAGAATCCCTTGAGCTTGCCCGCATGGACTCCGGCAAAGGGCACCCAGGGTGCGCGTTCCAGCTTTTCGTGTTTCAGTGTCCTCAGGACGAGCTCCCTGCCTGTCATGTCGGCCTCCACCCTTCAATGAAAGCGGCCCCTGAGCGTTTCGTCTTTACTATTCCTGTCGTTTTTTGGACTTTCTTGGCAGGCATACGCGCCCCGGGCGCTTTTCTGTTGCGCAGCCGGGGCCGGGATAGTATATCTGCGAAAATGGAGCGGCACCTGTGGGCATCAGCGTAAGCATCCGTGAAGGCACTCGCGTGCAGTCTCTTGAAGTCCAGCCGGGCAGGTCCGCGCGGGAAATCCTGTCCTCGGCTGCTGCGTTCACCCTCGACGCGCCCTGCGGAGGCAAGGGCCTCTGCGGCAAGTGCCGCGTGATCGCCAGGGGGGAGGAGCTCTCCGAACCGGACGAGCGCGAGCGCGAACTGCTCTCGGAAGCGGAATTGGCTGCCGGAGAGCGGCTGGCCTGCCGTCTTCTCCTACACGGGAACGCGGAGCTGTACCTGCCCGAGGCGCGGCAGCCGAGCATTCTCGTCCAGGGCGGCGCACGGGACTTCGCGATCCGTCCGCCTGTGCGTCGTGTCGTCGTGACTCCTTCCCCTCCCAGCCTGGAGGATCAGCGGGATGACGAGCGGCGTCTCCTTGAGGCGCTCGCGCGCAGCATCGACGACCGGCCGCTGCACGTTCCGCTCGCTGCCCTTTCCTCGCTCGCCCGGGCGATGCGGGAGCCCGGAGGGCTTTCCGTCCTCGTCGCCGAGGGTGAGGTGCTCGACCTCAGGGCAGGGAGCGAGCCTCCGCCCTGCCTCGGTGTCGCCATCGATATCGGCACGACCACGATCGTCTGCTTCCTCCTCGATCTGGCCACGGGCGAGGAACTCGGCCTGCGGTCGGCGCTCAACGCCCAGCGAAGCTTCGGCGCGGATGTGATATCGCGTATCGCGGCCTCCACCGAAGGCCCGGGCGGACTCGAGGCCCTCCGCGCGGCCATCGCCGGCCAGCTGGCCCGGATCATCGCCGCGCTCGCTGAAGGTGCGGGACGTTCGCTCGGGAACGTGGCGGCCATAACGGTCGCCGGCAACAGCACCATGCTCCATCTCCTCGCCGGGGTGTCCCCGGCCGCCATCGCCAGCGCACCATTCATACCCGCCTTCCTCGGGACCCGCCGCCTGGCCGCCTCGGAGCTCGGCCTCGTCCCGCATGCAGCCTGTCGCGCATTCCTCCTTCCCGGTCTGTCGGGTTATGTCGGCGCGGATATCGTGGCCGGAATGGCCGCAGTCCGTATGGGAGAGCGGGAGGGCCCGGCGCTCTTCCTGGATCTGGGCACCAACGGGGAGATAGCCCTCGGCGACCGCTCGGGCATACGCTGCTGCTCGACGGCGGCGGGGCCGGCCTTCGAGGGGGCGGGCATCGAGATGGGCATGGCCGGAGTCGCGGGGGCCATCGATGCCGTATGGCTTGAAGACGGCGAGCTGCACTGCAGCACGATCGGAGGCGAAGCCGCCGCCGGCATCTGCGGCTCCGGCATCATCGATGCGGTGGCGACCCTCCTCGACTGCGGACTCGTGGACGAGACGGGCCGCATCGTGGATGCCGGTGAGGCGGCATCCTTGCCGTCGGCCATCGCTGCCGTCCGGAGCGGCGAGGGTCGGGATGCGCGCATCCTGATCGACGCCGCCCGCGGCGTCTACCTGAGCCAGGGAGACATCCGCGCCGTCCAGCTCGCCAAGGCGGCGGTGGCCGCAGGAATCGGATCGCTCGTGCATGCGGCAGGCATCGAGCTGAGCAGTGTCTCAAGGCTCTGGCTGGCGGGAGGCTTCGGCAGCTTCATCGATCTGCGCAGCGCGATACGAATCGGCCTCATACCCCGGGAGCTGCGCGACCGGGTGATCGTCGCCGGCAACACGGCCGGGGCGGGAGCGATTGCTGCCTGCCTCTCGGCCGAGCGCCTGGCCGAGTGTGAGCGTCTGCCGTCAATCTGCACCTATCTCGAACTCTCCTCGCGGCCGGACTTCAACGAGATCTTCGTGGACAACATGGTTTTTCCGGAGCGCCGGCAATGACGCAGCCCTTTCCCGGTGTCGACGGCATCGACGACCAGGCGATGCTCAGGACGCTCGAACACTACTGCCGCGCCACCGGCGTCGGCGCCCACCTTCTCGGCGCCGACGGCCGCGTGCTCGCGGTCTTCGATGCCCGCGGCAAGCGCCTGGCCGAGGCCGAGAGCCCTGCAGGGATCTGCCCGATCTGCCGCGTCACCGGCGAGGAGGACCAGTCCGAAGAGTTGCGCATCCAGCTGTACAGCGCCTTTCAGGCCGAACGCTTCGGCGGGGAGTACATCCAGCTCTGCCCGCATTCGCTCCTGATCTGGACGGCGCCGCTCATCGTGGACGGCATCATGAGAGCGGCCTTCGTCGGCGGTCCGGTCCTCGTGGTGGATCCCGCGGAGGTCTACGAGGAACTCCTCGTCGGCGGCAAGATTCCGGCGGGCAGGGAAGCCGAGGTCCGTGCCGCGCTCGACACCGTCCCGCGCATTCCCACGCTTCGTACCACAAGTCTCGCCGCCCTCCTCGCGCAGCTCGCCCAGAGTCTCACCTCGCCCGCCGCCCTCGACGAGCCGCGCGAGCGCGAGGAGCAGCAGGCGCGGATCTCGGAATACATCCACGAGCTCAAGGAGGAGGGCTCGGCGCCCCTCCCCCCCTATCCCATCGAGAAGGAACGGGAGCTCCTCCATGCGATCTCGCAGGGCAACAAGGCCGAATCCCAGCGCCTCCTCAACGAGATCCTGGGCCACGTCTTCTTCTCCAGCGGCCAGGATCCGGCAGTGGTCAGGGCCCGCGTGCTCGAGCTCGTGGTGCTGCTGTCGCGGGCCGCTCTCGAGGGCGGGGCGGACATCGAGCAGATATTCGGCCTCAACTTCACCTACCTCAGCCAGGTCCAGAAGATGCGCAGCATCGAGGACATCGCGCACTGGCTCTCGCGGATCATGGTGCGGTTCACCGAGCTCGTGTTCGACCTCAGGGACGTCAAGCACGCCGACACGATGCAGAAGGCGCTTCGATTCATCAACGCCCACTATACGGAAGAGATCACGCTCGACGAGGTCGCCGGAGCGGTGTTCCTGAGCCCGACCTACTTCAGCAAGCTCTTCAATGCGGAGATGAAGTGCCGCTTCACGGCCTACCTCAATCGCGTGCGGATCGACAAGAGCAAGCTCCTCCTCCGCAACACCGACATTTCGCTCGTGGACATCGCGGGCATGGTGGGCTACGAGGACCAGAGCTACTTCACCAAGGTGTTCAAGAAGACCGTCGGCGTCTCGCCCGGCAAGTACCGCGAATCGGGGGGCCGCACCGGCTCCAATCAGGAGATCCACGAAGCCCCAGGGTGACGAATCCTCGGGCGCGGGCCCGGGCTCGCGCCAGCCTCCGCTGCCGCCTCCCCTGTCGCCTCCCCGGCGGGCCCGCAATGGCAAGTTTGGACAAAAAGAAACAAGACTTTGCTAGAAACTTCCCGGCATCGTGCTAGCCTTGCCATGTTCGGAATGACACGATCGAGGAGGAGTGCACATGTCCACGCTTGACGATATTTCCGCCTTCCTGCAGAAGGGCCGGGCCAGCGAGACTAAGGCCAGCGTGCAGAAAGCGATCGAAGAGGGACTGTCCGCGAAGGCGATCCTGGAAGAGGGTCTCATGGCCGGCATGAGCATCATCGGCGGCAAGTTCAAGCGCAACGAGGTCTACGTGCCGGAAGTGCTCATCGCGGCGCGCGCCATGAACGCCGGCCTCGAGCCGCTCAAACCCCTCCTCGTATCGGCGGGCGTCAAGTCCAAGGGCACGGTGGTCATCGGCACGGTCAAGGGCGACCTCCACGACATCGGCAAGAACCTCGTCCGCATGATGATGGAAGGCAAGGGACTCAAGGTCGTCGATCTCGGCGTCGATGTCTCCAGCGACAAGTTTGTCGCCGCGGCCAAGGAACACGGGGCCGACATCGTCTGCTGCTCCGCCCTTCTCACTACCACGATGACTGAGATGAAGGGCGTCGTCGAGGCGCTCAAGAGCGCCGGCATGCGGGAGAAGCTGTCGGTGATGGTGGGCGGAGCGCCCATCACGGATTCCTTCTGCAAGTCCATCGGCGCCGATCTCTATCTGCCCGACGCTGCAAGTGCCGCGGACGCGGCAGTGGAAGTCTGCGCCAAGTCCGCCTGACCGCCGTCTAGCTGCGATGCCGCGAGTTCTGCTCGCGGCGCCACTGGCCGGGGGAGGAGGCCTCGGCCTCGCGGAAGGCGGCGTGGAAGCGCTGCACCGCGCCGAAGCCCGACTGCGCGGCCACTTCCTCCAGAGTCAGCGTCGTCTCGCGCAGAAGCCGGCGCGCCTTGACAAGCCGGGTCCTGACGATCTCCTCATGCAGGCTTCTCCCCATGGCCGCCCGAAAGCGCGTCTCCAGGGCCCGCCGTGAGGCGGACACGACCTCCAGTACATCGCCGACATCGATGCCCTCGTGGGCCCGGGCCCGGATGAAGGTGGCCGCCCTGGACACGAGGGGATCGGGACAGGCATAGATCATCGTCGACTCCCGCTCGGCAACTTCGCGCGGCTCGATGAACATTCGTGCGCGCCCGCCGGCCGCCGCGCGTCCGATGCTCGCCGCCTCCGGGCCGGGGTCGGCTGCGCCGTCGCCGTCGAGCACCGACTCGAGCGTCTGGGCGGCACGATAGCCGATCTCCGCGCAGTCGAGCATGATGCTCGAAAGCGGCGGCGATGAAAGTTCGCAGAGTATGTCCTCGTTGTCCACGCCCAGGATGGCCAGACTCTCGGGCACCGCGATGCCCAGGCGGCGGGCGAGCTCGGCGGCGCGCAGCCCCGCCGTGTCGTTGCAGGCGAACAGGGCGGTCGGCGCATCGAGAGCGTTCAGAAAGGTGACGAGCTCATCCTGCGTCTCTATGGCTGCCTCCCACCACTCGAGGGGGCGGCGGAAGCAGGGAAGGTCCGTGGCTGCGCCGCCTCCCATGGCTCCGCGAAATCCCTCCTCCCGCGCGCTCGACCAGAGGGTCCCTGAGACCCCGAGGAAGGCAAAATGCTCGAAGCCGCAGGAGCGCAGGTGGGCGAAGGCCTTCTGGCCCGTGAGGAGGTCGTCGTTGGTCACCTGGCTGAATCCCGGTCGGAGGTAGGCCCCCGCCACGTCCACGACGGGCATGCCCAGGGCGGCCAGACGATCTGCAGCCGCTGCCGACTCGACACGGGCTATGATCCCGTCGCCCTTCCAGTGCTCGAGGTCGTCGAGGGGTCTGAACATCCAGCCGTAACCGAAGAGCCGCCACTCCGGCCGTGCCCGCGCGAAGCGTACGACGCCGCGGGCAATCCCGTGCTCGTAGAAGTCCGTGAGTTCCATGCAGAGGGCAATTGTGCGCATTTCGTTCTATATTCTACGCATTTTGAGTATTGTGGCAATGACGCGCCGGGCCTAGGATGTAGTCGATGTCCGGATGGAAGGCGGCGAATGCCGACCGGCTCCAGCCGGCAGGAGGACTGCAATGGAATACAGCTTTCCCAAAGCCAGGGAGCCCATTCCCTCGGCGAAAAAAGACGATCTCATCCTGATCACCGGCGCCGGAGGCTTCATCGCCGGGAACCTGGCTGCCTATTTCAAGGAGAAAGGTTTCACCCGCATCCGGGCGGTGGACAAGAAGCCGCTGCGGGAATGGTACCGCACGACGCCCGGCGTGGAGCACCTCGTGCTCGACCTCTCCGAAGAAGCCAACTGCCACCGGGTTACCGAGGGGGCCGTCGAGGTCTACAACCTGGCCGCGGACATGGGCGGCATGGGCTTCATCGAGCGCCATCGCGTGGACTGCCTTCGCTCAATTCTCATCAACACCCACCTGATCGAGGCCGCGTCACGGGCCGGCGCGCAGCGCTACTTCTACTCCTCCTCCGCCTGCGCTTACAACACCGAACTCCAGAAGGATCCGCATGTGCGCGCCCTGAAGGAATCCGATGCCTATCCCGCCATGGCGGAGCGCGGCTACGGCTGGGAGAAGCTCGTCTCCGAGATGTTCTGCCAGGAGTACTGGGCGGAACGCGGCATGGCCACCTTCATCGCCCGCTTCCACAATGTATACGGACCCTACGGCACCTGGATCGGCGGCCGCGAGAAGGCCCCCGCCGCCATAAGCCGCAAGGTGATCGAGGCCAAGGACAAGAACAGCGGGACCATCGACATCTGGGGCGACGGCACACAGACGCGGAGCTTCATGTACATCGACGACTGCCTCGCCGGCATCGACAAGATCACCCACTGCGACGAGCTGGTGGCCACGCCGATCAACCTCGGGTCGGATGAGCTGGTGTCCGTGGATGGGCTCGTGAGCAAGGTGGAGAGGATCGCGGGGGTCAAGCTCAAGCGGGAATACGACCTGACCGCGCCGCGGGGTGTAGCCGGCCGCAACAGCGACAATACTTTCATCAGGAAGGTGCTGAAGTGGGAACCGCCCACAACACTGGACCAAGGCTTGCGCCACACCTACAAGTGGATCGAGGAGCAG